>CACFLM010000062.1 GCA_902567145.1 uncultured Alphaproteobacteria bacterium | reverse complement strand
TTGATTTTTATTTATAAAAATAAAAGATAGTCTATTCTCACCATTTAAATTACTGTGCAGTAAATTTTTAAATCTTTTATAATCTATTTTTTCAGGTTGAATGCTCACTTTATAAGAAAAGTTATTCTTATCAAATTTTTCAATTTTCTTAATATCACTTACAACATACCTCATACTTTCTTTCATAAATTGCCTGGAAATTCTAAAGAAATATAACTCATTAGGAATTAATTGAAAATTTATACTCTGTAAGACTTCAGAAAAACAAATTGTATCTAAAGTTGAAGAATCATCACTAATATTTAAAAAACAAAACTTTTTACCCATTTTTGATTTTCTTTCATTAATTGAATTAATCATAACAATAAATGTTTTTGTGAATGGTGAATTATTATCAAAATTCTGTAAATTTAATTCTTCTAAATTAGAAATATTTTTATGTAAATAAAATCTTTTAAAAATTTTTGTTGGATGTTCTGAAAGATAAAAACCAAAAGCCTCAATTTCTTTTTCTAGCCTCTCATTTAGATCCCATCCGGAAGTTTCCTCTTCAATATTATCTTCGAAATTATCAGAATCTGGAAATAGACTAGATTGATTTTCATTAAAGTTCTTATGAAAATTTGAATTATATAATAAAATCTTATCTATATTTTTCATTAATAGTTTTTGATTTTTTTCTAATGATTTTATGGAATTAGAAAAAACCAATGCTTCAAAAACTTTTTTATTCAATACTTGATTTGAAACTCTTCTTAGAAGGTCAGTCAGACTTGAAAATTTTCCATTTTCTTTTCTTTCATTTACAAGCTCAATAATTGAAGTACCACCAATATTTTTTATAGCACTAAGTGCAAAATTTATAGATTTAGGGTCATTACCATCATAATTAACTGTAAAATTTACATCAGACATATTAATGTCAGGTTTGATTATTTCAAAACCTAATTTCTTAATTTCATTTGTATATATAGAAAGTTTATCAAAGTTTCCTATATCACAATTCATTAATGCACAAAAAAACTCAAGGGGATAATTAGCTTTAAGATATGCCGTCTGATAAGCGATCATTGCATAAGCAGCTGCATGGCTTTTATTAAAACCATAACCTGCAAATTTAGTAATTTCATCAAACAAATTTGAAGCTTTTTCACTTTCAATACCATTAGCGCCAGAACCAGTCATAAAAGCCTCTCTTTGAGCAATCATTTCCGATTTAATTTTCTTACCCATTGCTCTTCTTAACAAGTCAGCTTTAGCCAAACTAAATCCAGCAAGTTTTTGAGCTATTAACATTACTTGTTCTTGATAAACCATAATACCATAGGTCTCATCTAAAATTTCTTTTAAGTCATGGTGAATGTAGCTGTAAGTCTCTTTATTTTGTTTTCTGTTAATATATGTTGGTATATTATCCATTGGTCCAGGTCGATATAAGGAAACAATTGCAATTAAATCTTCAAATCTATCTGGTTTTATTTTTATAATTGTCTCTCTCATACCTTGACCTTCAAGTTGAAAAACTCCAGTGGTCATTCCATTTTTTAGCATCTCATAAGTTAAAGAGTTATCTAAAGGTATATTATCTATATCTAAATCAATTGATCTTTTTTTAAGTATTTTTAATGTTTCATCAATTACAGTTAGTGTTTTTAAGCCTAGAAAATCAAATTTTATAAGACCGAACTTCTCAACAAATTTCATTGAAAATTGAGTTACTGGTATTTCGGACTTGGGGTCTTTATATAAAGGAATGTTATCATCCAAAGAGAATTCAGAGATCACAATCCCAGCTGCATGAGTTGACGCATGTCTTAACAGGCCTTCAAGATTGGATGAAATTTCAAATAAATTTTTTAGATTGTTATCACTCAACATCATTTTCTTAATTTGTTTATCTTCTTTGATATAATCTTTTAAACTAATTGGATCAGCAGGATTATTAGGTATCATCTTACATATCAAATCGACTTGATTTAAAGGAAGTTGAAGAACTCTTCCCACATCTCTTAATGCAGCTCGTGCTTGAA
>CACFLM010000061.1 GCA_902567145.1 uncultured Alphaproteobacteria bacterium | reverse complement strand
AAATCATCTATATAGAACAATAAAAGAAACTTATCCATATAGAGATTTATCTAAAGGGGTGTACCTCAAAATATTGAATTTTATACATAATGGTGGATATGCTCTTCAAAATTACCAAGATCTTAAAAAGTTAAAAAAACAAAAAGACGGTAGATACGTAATCAAGGACAATAATAATAAAATAAATGTTTTGATTAATGCTGGAACCATTATTAACTCCTTTAATTTTAAAATTAAAACAATTAAAGGTAAATTATTGGGCACCGTTGAAGAATCTTTTCTAAGTTCGATAAAGGAGAATGATACTTTTATTTTTGCTGGATTGAGCCTTGTATGTGTGAAAATTAAAAATGATGAAATAATTGTTGATCTGAAAAAACGTAAAACTGATAAAGTACCTATTTATTGGGGTGGAAGTCTTCCTCTAAAGTCTAATCTTTCAGATGAAATCCTTAATCTGTTAAATAATCAAGATTATGATTTTCCTAAAGAAATACAAAAATTTATAAAAAAACAGAAGATTGAATCAGGCATTCCATCAAAACATAAAATTTTGATTGAGAAGTTTCCATTCAGGCAAGGAGAATATATATTTATTCATACATTTTCTGGAAGAGAAACCAATCAGACTTTATCAAATTTATTAATTAAATTCTTAAATAAAAAAGAAATATTTACTTTAAACTATATACTTAATGACTATTCATTTGGTCTATTTTTTGAAAATAAAACTACGATAACAAGCAATGATTTTGAAATTTTTTTTAATTTTAATTTTGCTCATCTAATTCGATTAGACACTGCAATTGCTAGGAAAGTATTTAAAGAAGTTTCTATGATTAGTGGATTGGTTAAAAAAAATAATACTACTTTAAATTTAAAAAAAAATTATGTTAATAGTGATATAATATTTGATACTCTTAGAAAATACGAACCTAAGCATATATTACTTAAAATCACAGAGGAAGAAATTCAAAACCACCTTTTGCATTCAAGCCAAATAATTAAATTTAAAAACATGAAATTCACTTTTAATAACTTGAAAAATCTGTCTGAATTTTCAAGAGCATTGATTATGGAAAAGGAAAAAATCAAAGCCAGCGATCCTTTATGATAAAACATTTGGCAAAAAGAATTTTAGATAATGATTTAATTTTTGACCACTCTGGAATTTTGTTTATTAAACAAATGGATACTATTGTTTTAGCTGATATTCATCTTGGAAAAGGAACATCCTTAAATAGAAATGGAATCCAAGTACCACCGTACGATATAAAAGAAACTTTAAAGAAATTAAATGATATAGTAGATGAATATAGCCCCTCAAAGATTATTTCACTAGGAGATAGTTTTCATGATAAATTTTCTATTATAAATATGGAGAAAAGTGATCTAAATGAATTAAAAAAAATTACAAGAAGAGTTAATTTCGTGTGGATCAATGGAAATCATGATCAGGATTTAATAGGAAAAGATAAAATTGGAGGAATTTTTTTTGATAGTTATAAGGAAAATAACTTCAATTTTAGACATATAAAAACAAAAAACAAAACAAAGGAATTTGAGTTTTCTGGTCATTTCCATCCCAAAGTTTCTATTAAAATTAATAATTCAAGATTCTTTTATAAGTGTTTTATAGTTTCAAAAGACTTTTGCATTCTACCATCTTTTGGCTATTATACTGGAGGGCTGGATATTTACTCAAAGAATTTTAAAGAAATAATAAATGATGTAGCTGATATTATTGTTCTTGGGAAAAAAAAAATCCTTTTAAAAAAATATAGAACATGATTCCTCTTAAAGACGACAACCCCACCCAAAATAAATCATATATCAGATTAATAATCTTATTAATTTGTAGTTTTGTATTTTTCATGCAAATCACCTCTAATGATAATAATTTTTATACATATTATTTTGGATTTAAACCCTCTACATTTTTTTTAAACTCTGAAATACCATCTTTTTCCCCCACTCTTACATTATTAACTTCGCTTTTCATGCATGGAGGATGGATGCACTTTTTGGGGAATATGTTATACCTTTGGATCTTTGCAGATAATATTGAAGATAAAATGGGTGCCAAAAGATTTATTTTTTTTTACTTGATATCTGGAGTTTTTGCATCAATCTGTCACGCCTTAATCGATATCACCTCAGACATCCCATTAATTGGAGCATCTGGAGCTATTGCAGG
>CACFLM010000060.1 GCA_902567145.1 uncultured Alphaproteobacteria bacterium | reverse complement strand
ATATAACAATTTCAGTAGTTGGCATAATAATTACCGCTATCTTGTACTTTTTAATCCATAATCCGTATGTGGCGTTTGGATTTGTTATAGGAGCATTTCTATCTGGTTTAGCTGGTTACGTAGGTATGTTTGTATCCGTTAGAGCCAATGTAAGAACAACTCAAGCTGCAACTGAGAGTTTAGATAAAGCTCTTGATATTTCTTTTAAGTCAGGAGCAATAACTGGTTTTCTAGTAGTTGGATTTGGCTTGCTAGGTCTTGTTGGATATTATTGGTTTCTATATCAAAAATTTGGTCAGACTCAAGGAAGAGAAATTGTTGAGGCAATGATCGCACTTAGTTTCGGTGCTTCTTTGATATCCATTTTTGCAAGATTAGGTGGTGGTATTTTTACTAAAGGTGCCGATGTAGGTGCTGATCTAGTAGGTAAAATTGAAGCTGGGATACCCGAAGATGATCCACGAAACCCTGCAGTTATTGCTGATAATGTTGGAGATAATGTTGGTGATTGTGCGGGAATGGCAGCCGACCTTTTTGAGACATATGCTGTCACAATTGTGGGTACCATGGTGCTCGGCTTAATTTTGTTCGATAGTGTAGACCAACAAACCTTTATGATGTTTCCACTTTTAATAGCGGGTGTTTGCATTATTTCGTCCTTAATAGGGGCTTATTATGTAAAATTAAGTGAAGGATCTAAGAATATTATGGGTGCTCTGTATAAAGGGTTGATAATAACAGCATTAGTTTCGATAATTTTGATTTATATGGTTACGGACTTCTTTATTGGAGCAGATAAATTAATCATTAACAGTGATCTTTTTATAGAGTCATTTCTGGGAATAGACTTATTTTATTGCGCTATTATAGGATTGTCAGTTACAGGTCTGATAGTCTGGATTACTGAATATTATACTAGTACTGAATTTAGTCCTGTAAAATCAGTTGCACGATCATCTCAATCTGGACATGCTACAAATATTATTCAAGGTCTAGCTGTTTCCATGCAATCTACAGCTCTTCCAACTCTGGTGATTATATTAGGAATTATCTTATCATACAAATTTGCAGGATTGTATGGAATTTCCATTGCTGCAACTACAATGCTTGCTCTTGCTGGAATGATTGTTGCTCTAGATGCTTATGGTCCGGTAACAGATAATGCTGGAGGTATTGCAGAAATGTCAAACTTATCAGAGGACGTCAGAAAGACAACTGATGCACTGGATGCAGTTGGTAATACAACTAAAGCAGTAACTAAAGGATATGCAATTGGTTCTGCAGGTTTAGCGTCACTTGTTTTATTTGGTGCATACACACAAGATTTGAAATACTACTTTCCGAATTTAGACATTAAATTTGCTTTAGACGATCCCTATGTTGTTGTAGGGCTTTTAATTGGTGGTATGCTTCCTTATTTATTTGGATCCATGGGTATGACAGCTGTCGGAAGAACAGCAGAAAAAATAGTTAATGAAGTAAGAAGACAGTTCTCAGAAAATAAAGGAATTATGACTGGAAAGTCTAAACCCGAATACGGCAAAGCAGTTGATATTTTAACTAAAGAAGCTATTTACGCGATGATTTTACCGTCAATGCTTCCTGTTCTTGCTCCATTTATCACATATTATATGATTTATATAATAGCTGGAGAGCCTGGACCAGCTTTTGTAACTGTGGGAGCAATGCTTCTTGGCACCATTGTTACAGGTCTTTTTGTTGCGATCTCAATGACTTCTGGGGGTGGTGCTTGGGATAATGCAAAGAAATACATTGAAGATGGTAACTTTGGTGGAAAGAATTCTGAAGCTCATAAAGCAGCTGTAACTGGGGATACTGTTGGTGATCCTTATAAAGATACGGCAGGGCCTGCAATAAACCCCATGATTAAAATTATTAACATTGTATCTATTCTATTATTATCAATGTTATCTTAGAAATTAATCGTCAGCTTTACCACTTCCTAATATCGGACCACCTCTTTTCATTCCTGGTACTCCAAAATTTCCCAGTAATTGTTGCAATAAAGATTCTTTTGCACCTTCAGTTTTTGTTTCAAGAGAAGACATTGCAACTTCAGTAGAGAGGGATTTGTCATAGAAAAAGATATTCTTCAATTTATTATTTTTAGTGAACTTTAGTTCTAAAATATATTGCTCCTCAACTTTTGATTTCATAAAGGCAAGTTTTGACTTTAATGATCCTACATAATAAAAAGCATTATCACCTAAGCTTCCTTTAAAAGAAGGTTCTCCAAGTATTTGAGTGACCGAATTTTTATCGTC
>CACFLM010000059.1 GCA_902567145.1 uncultured Alphaproteobacteria bacterium | reverse complement strand
AGCCAAAATTGCTGTAACAGGTCTTAATTTAATTTCAGATAATGAAATTTCGGTAAAATCAATTCAAGAATTGTATAATCTCTAGAATTTAATTTGTAATTAATTATAATAAATTATTATGAATGAAAAATTCCCAATGACTGCTCAAGGTTTAAAAATGCTAAGAGAAGAGCTAGAAAATCTTAAAAACTCTGAGAGACCTAATATCATTAAAGCGATTGCAGAAGCACGTGAACATGGTGATCTTTCTGAGAATGCTGAATATCACGCTGCTAGAGAAAGACAAAGTTTTATAGAAGGAAGAATTGCCGAGTTAGAGAATAAAGTCACTCGTGCCGAGGTTATTGATCCATCAAAACTTGATAATTCGAAAGTTACATTTGGTGCAACTGTTGTAGTTACTGATTTAGAAACTGAAACAAAGAATACATTTAAGATTGTTGGGGCCGATGAAGCTGACATTGAAAAAAATTTAATCTCTGTTTCCGCACCCTTGTGTAGAGCGATGATAAATAAAAAAGTAGACGACATATTTGAGGTTCAAACACCAAAAGGGCTCAAAGAATATCAAATTAACTCTATTGATTTCATCTAGTATCTATGAAGAAAGAAAAAGTTTTAATTATTGGCTCGGGTCCAGCAGGATACACCGCAGCTATTTATGCCTCAAGAGCAGGGCTTAATCCTCTTTTGATTTCTGGACTGGAGCCCGGAGGTCAGCTGACTATAACAACTGATGTAGAGAACTTTCCTGGATTTGAAAATCCAATTCAAGGACCATGGTTGATGGAACAAATGAAAAAACAGGCTTTAGCTTATGGAACTCGAATAATCAATGACTACGTAATAAATGTTAATTTTGAAAATAATATTCACAAAATTAAGACCGAAAAAGAGATATTTCTGTCTCACACCATAATAATAGCAACAGGTGCAAAAGCAAAATGGTTAAATATAGATGGAGAAGAGAAATTTAGAGGTTATGGAGTCTCAGCATGTGCCACATGTGACGGTTTTTTCTATAAAAATAAAGATGTTGCAGTGGTAGGTGGAGGCAATACAGCTGCTGAAGAAGCACTCTTTCTATCTAACCTATGTAAAAAAGTCATACTTATTCATCGACGAGATAAATTAAGAGCAGAGAAAATCTTACAAAAAAGATTATTTGAGAAAAAAAATATAGAATTTGTTTGGAATTCGACTGTTGAAAAAATCTTAGGTAAAGTCGACGAGAAAACAATTTCCTCAATACTTGTTAAGAGCTCAGATAAAAAAAGTGAAAAAGAGATAAAGATTGATGGTTTTTTTGTGGCAATAGGACATAGTCCAACAACTGATATTTTTCAAGACAAGTTAGAAATGGACAGTGATGGGTATATTTTTACATACGCGGACTCAACTAAAACCAGTCAAGATGGTGTTTTCGCAGCTGGTGACGTAACTGATAGAGTTTTCAGACAGGCAGTAACTGCAGCAGGGATGGGGTGTATGAGTGCATTGGAAGCGGAAAGTTTTTTAACTAAAAAAAAGATTATTTAATTGTAATATTTCGACATATCATCTTATGCGTATAACAATCATTACCGAATCTCTCAGAATAACGTACTATGAAACCAGATAACCAGTCCAACTCAAGTTTTTTCTTTTTTGTATAATCAATATACATTGATGATGTCATATCATATGGCATTTTCTTAATTTTTTCTAACCAATAATCTATTGGATTAGACCTAAACTCAACACCAAAAAATTTTGATAAATCATATGTTTCTCTCATTGCATTAATAAATAAATCTTTTGATTTCTGTGAAGCAAAAATTTCCCCGATGGTATTCTCTGTTAGAGTTGTAATTCCGCTATATGCTGATAAGAAAATAAACTTTTCCCATATTTTTTCTTTAATATTAGATTTTAATCGTATATCTAATCCAGATTCTTCACACTTTTTACAAAAAGTTCTTAATTTATCATTTTCATATTCTCCCATACTTCCAACAAAAAAAGAGGCTAAATTCCCTTTATGAATTACAGATTCTGTACTGTCAACAAAAGAAGAAATCTGAGCAACAGCTCCGTAAGTATTATTCTCACCAAATTCCTCAATTAATTTTTGTTCAGAGTAAATTCCGTTTTGAAATGGTAATAAGATAGTATCTTCTTGATTTGCTCTCTTGAAATCTCTTACAAAACTATCGAAATCATATAATTTTACAGTACAAATGACTACATCAAACTTTATTTTAGAAGGAATAGAATCAAAAATCTTTAAATTTTCTATTACTTTGTCACCTAATCTGCTTTTAACTTTAAGCCCATTCTTTTTTAAAAAATCCATCCTTTTACCCCTAGCAATATAGGTAATATCAAAACCAGCAGAATGTATTTGTGAACCTATAAAACCTCCTACACCTCCAACACCAACGATTAAGACTCTCATTTATTTTATTTTATCTAACGAACTTTGCATTTTCTGGCATGCTTCATTTAGATCTTCTAAAGAAGTAGCATAAGAAATTCTAAAGAAAGGAGACTTTCCGAATGCTGCACCTGGAACAACTGCTACTTTTGCGTCATGAAGTAAGTATTCAGCAAAATCTAAATC
>CACFLM010000058.1 GCA_902567145.1 uncultured Alphaproteobacteria bacterium | reverse complement strand
GAAAGAACTGATCATTGTGAAAACTGTGCCTATTTAGAAAAAGGTTCTAACTTTTTATAATGAAATATTTTGTACTTCTTTTGTACTGATTTATTTAAAATCCTTGTATATTTTCCCTGTCGCTCCGCCGCTATCTTGAGGCCCTAGAATCCTAAATCCTTAGAGCCTTTTTGTATTTTATATTTTTTTACTAATTAATCATATCTTGATTAGAAGGAGGAAAACAGAGTAAAACTTATACTTACATGTAAAATGGATGGTTTGATTCTTCATCCTTAAGATACTATGCTTTATATTTGGAACAGATACTGATTTTATTTACTTTATTATATTAATCAGATTCTTTTTGATTATTTTTTTGAAGCCTCAATTGCTTGTTCAACATCATTAATAATATCATCGATATGCTCAATACCCACAGAAATTCTAATCAAGTCTTCGCTAACTCCTGCTAAAGCCTTTTGCTCAGGAGTTAATTGTCTATGTAATGTTGATGCTGGATGACATGCAAGAGATTTAGCATCACCCATACTTAATACCCTTAAAATCATCTGAAGTGCATCAATAAACTTAGCACCTGATTCTTTTCCACCTTTAATTCCAAAACTAATAATACCAGATGCTTGACCATTGGTAATTTTTTTGCAAACATTATGATATTTATCGTTAGGTAGAGCAGCATAATTAACCCATTTCACACTTTCGTGACCATCTAGATATTCCGCAAGTGCAAGTGCATTTTTGCAATGTCTTTCCATTCTCACACCTAATGATTCAAGTCCTAGCATTATTATGTATGCATTATTAGGCGATAGACAAGCTCCTGTTTCTCTTAATGGAACAACTCTACAACAACCAATAAAGGCAGCTAGTCCAAACTTTTCAGTATATTTAACTCCGTGATAAGAGGGATCTGGTTCATTTAGCATGGGAAATTTTTTTGGTTCTTTGGCCCAATCAAATTTTCCTGAATCAACAATGATTCCTCCGATAGTAGCACCATGGCCATCTATATATTTTGTTAAAGAATGAATAACAATATCTGCTCCAAAATCAATAGGTCTACACAAGTACGGTGTTGCTACTGTATTATCTACAATTAATGGTATCCCATGTTTGTGAGCAATATCTGCAAATCTTTTGATATCGATAATATTACCAAAGGGATTACCAATTGATTCACAATATAAAGCTTTAGTTTTTTCATCAATTGCTTCATCAATTCCTTTATAATCATCTCCGTCAAACATTTTAACTTTAACACCTTGCTTTGGGAAACTATGAGTGAAACAGTTATAAGTCCCTCCATATAATTGATTTGTACTTACAATATTATCCCCTGCTCTTGTAATGGTTTGAATGGCATATGCGATTGCGGCCATTCCAGAAGCCAAAGATAAAGCTGCAATCCCACCTTCCATTTCCGCAACTCTTTTTTCAAGAACTGCATTGGTTGGGTTGCCTATTCTTGAGTAAATATTTCCCTCGACTTTGAGATCAAATAAATCTGCTCCATGTTGTGTATTATCAATGGTAAATCCCGAGGTCTGGTAAATGGGGGTTGTTGCTGACTTTTGGTCATTATTTTCTGATTCATAACCATGATGAAGTGCAATTGATTCTAATTTCATATTAATAATCCTTTAATCATTTTGAAAAGTCTAATGCTCCATCGTTTATTTTTGTAAATTTAAAACTTAAATATTCTATAATATAATTTTGATAAAACTTGTAGGTTCTATTAGGAAATTTGTTCATTGCTCGCAAAATATAATTTGCTTGAATTGATGGCTCTGTTTTTTCTCCGATATATTTTGGAGTGCAACTAAGTAAATTATTCTTCTTTATATATTTAATTGTTTTACAAATGCGTTGGCTAACTATTTCACATCTAGCTGTCCAACTAAAATTAATATATCCCGCATGTGCGAAAAGATTTGGTATTCCACTAAACATCATTCCTCTATACCAACTTGTATCATTTATGTTTATTCGTTTATTTTCAACAAAGATATCAATGCCCCCTAATAATTGAGTATTACCACCAGTAGCCATAATTATGATATCACTTTTGATAACTTTTCCATTTTTTAACTTTATACCAGTTCTCTCCCAATTACTAATTCCTTGCCTAACTATAGTTACTTTTTCTGACTTTACAGATGAAAAATAATCGTTATCCAAGCTACTTGCGGGACGCTGGTCCCAATAATCATATGAGGGAGTCGTTGTCTCGTTATAATAAGTATTGCCAGATATCATTTTTTTTCTTTGAAATTTTTTAAAAATCCTACTTGAAAAGTAATCCCATAAAACTTGAAAAGTTTTATACATTCGTGTTGATTTTTCTTTACTGTCAATATTTATAATCCATGCAGGACTTCGCTGAACCAACGTAACTTTTTTTGCTTCTTTAATAATCGAAGGTGCCATTGTTATAGCAGTGCATCCGCTGCCAACAATGGTTACATTTTTGTCTTTAAAGTCTGTGTTTCCCCAAGCTTGAGTGTGTACAATTTTTCCTTGATATATTTTTTCATTTTTAAACTTTGGTAGATGTGGATTTTTACGATCTCTTGAACCGGTGCAACAAATAACGTATTGACTAGTAAACTTTTTAAGATCAGTTTTTATAATCCATTTATTATCTTTCCAACTTA
>CACFLM010000057.1 GCA_902567145.1 uncultured Alphaproteobacteria bacterium | reverse complement strand
GCTTATAACAAAAGTGGTGTGCTTTATATCATTGGCAGCAAACCAGACAATGTCGGAAAAGATATTGTTAATCAAAGACATTTTATAAACTGTGACAAGGAAGAACTTAATCAAGAAGAGTTGGTTGAGTGTGATTATAAAAACTGAATAATAAATAAGAAAAACATCCCTAAAATGTAAAATAGGATTAAAAATTAAATTGTAATATTTTTTATATAAATTAAGAATGTTCCATTAGGGTATTGCCATTTGAACCCTTAATTTCACATTTATATATCTTTACGATCAATTATACACCATATAATAAACCCTTCCTCAATTAATATTTTTATAATTTAATCATTTCTGCAACTTCATTAGTATTTTCTAAAAAAGAAAAATGGATAGAATTATTTATTATTTCATACTTATTAAGTTTTAATAAATTTTGAGTAAGTAATTTATCCGAATCTTTTGCCCAATCATATTTTCCATAAATTAGTTTTACAGGCACATTCACTTTTTCATAAACCTTTTTAATTCCATTATTTTTATTGAATTGTAATAATACATTTCTGAAATGATAGGTATATCCACTCTTCTTAAGAGAATTACATAATAAATTTAAATAGCTATCTGGAAGTTTGGTCCTATCAAAAAACCCACCATTCATAATATTTTTTAGAATGAATTTATTCTCTAAACTTGCAAATAAACGTCCAATAACTGGCAAGCCAACGTGAAATAAAATAAATTTTGCAAAAAAGTTGCCTCTTTGAATACCTTGACCGAAATATGAGTCATAGTCATAAGGATTAAACATATATATTTTTTTTACTATTTTCGGAAGTTCAACTGATAAGCTTGCTGCTAGGTTTGCACCTATTGATTCCCCAGCTATAGACAAGTTTTTAATCTGTAACTGTTGCAAAAAACTGGCTATTGATTTAGTAAAAAAATTAAGATTATAGTTTGTTAATGTATTGATTGGAGAATCACCAAAACCTGGAAGGTCAATTGAGTATACTGTAAATTTGTTTTTTAATAATTCACCAAGTTTGTCACAATATTCTAATCTATTTCTAAAAGTATGAAGCAATAAGACAGGCGGTCCTTTACCTATTTTTTTGAATCTTATATAAGTACCATCATCTAAATAAAATTTTTCTGTTTTCATTTCGTCCCTTTAGAAAACCTAAATGTATATACACGGGTATATACACTTTTATGTTTACTCTTTTTAAATGTTTTGTAAAGTACTATTATAAAATAGTATGAAAAAACTTATTCAAGTTAAAGAATTAGAACAATGTACATGTTTTAATCTCAGAAAAATGGCTAGAGAGTTAACTAATACTTACAATAATTCATTAAAGTCATACGGTGTGAACTCAACACAAATACCTATTTTAGCACTATTAAATATTTACAATCAGATAGAAACTTCAAAGATTGCTGAATTATTAAATCTAGAGCCATCAACTTTAAGGAGAAATTCATCTATTTTAATAAAAAAAAAATTAATTAAAGTTATCAAAAGAGATACTAATGGGAATCTACTCAAATTAACAACTATTGGTTATAATAAACTCAAAGAAACATTGCCTATCTGGAAAAAATCGAATCAAACGGGCAAAAAGTTAGTTAAAGATTATCTTCAAGTTCTAAAAAGAATTTCCAAATGAATGGTTAACTGAGGAGATTTGATCCCACGACATCCGGTACCACAAACTTAACATTATAATTCTTGTCTAAATTTGTTTGCTTTTTCTTCGTAATGTATTCGGATACTAATTAAAATAGAATTGATGGTAGAGAAAAAAATTAACGAATAAAAATCGTTAAAGAATAAACAAATTAATATTATTTCTGAAAACACAACTAAATAGTTTGGATGCCTCAAATATTTAAATATCCATGTTTTTACTAATGGTTTATTTATCACTAATATTCTTGTAGTCCAGAATTTACCAAGCTGATAGATAATTAAATATCTAAAAAGTTGAAGAAAAAAAAATAAATATAGATATTGAATATTAACATTTGCGTTAAAAAAAGATTTGACTAAAAAAAATGAAACAAAAATAACATGAAACAAAACAATAAATTTATAATGAAACGGATAATGTTCCTCAGCACCAGCTTCAAGCAATCTTTTTGTATTTTTTTTACTCAAAACAAGTTCAAATAATCTACTAAAAACAACATAAATCATTAAATAGGTATCAACCATTAGAACTTATTTTAACCCCTGATAAACCTACGGTAAAACCAGGCCCAAGTGCACTCATTAAGAATGTACCACTATATTTTTTTTTTATCATTTGCATTAATACTAGTAGAACTGAAACAGATGAAACATTTCCAAAATTAGAAAGAATTTTCTCGGACTCTTGAATAGTCTTATTATTATTCAAAATTTTTTTATAAGCTTCAATAATTCTCATTCCTCCAGAATGAAGCACGTAACCATTTAAATTTTTTAATGGAAAATTACTTAAAACGTATGGTAATTTTTTTGTTATAAATTCTGGAATGATTTTGTCAAAAATTACTGACAATCCATCATCTTCTACACCCCACCCCATTAAAGATAAAGAATTTTTCCAAGTATACTCTTTTGATTCTAATAAGTTGCAATCTCCGCCGCCCTCCTCTACCAAATAAGATACACATCCATCACCAAATAGAGCTGT
>CACFLM010000056.1 GCA_902567145.1 uncultured Alphaproteobacteria bacterium | reverse complement strand
AAAGAGGCTATTGGAGAAAGAGATGACATCGTAGTTCAAGGAGATAGATTTATTTTTCCATCTGAAATTTTTTTTCAATCAGGGTCAGATATAATTCAAAATGAAGGCTTAGAAAAATTAAGTAAGATTGCATTTAGTCTGAATGAAATTTCAAAAAAAATTCCAAAAAAAATAGATTGGATCCTTAGAGTGGATGGTCACACTGATAAAATACCAATAAATAACGAAAAATTTAATTCAAATTGGCACCTTTCTAGCTCAAGGGCTATAAATATTGTAGAATTTTTCATTAAAGAGGGTATTTCTCCACACAGATTAGTTGCAGCTGGATTTGGAGAAAATTATCCAATTGAGAGAGGTGAAGATAGTTCATCTCTGCAAAAAAATAGAAGGATTGAAATCAAATTAACTACGAGATGATTTAAATAACCCCATTCTCATTAGAATTCTTTTTTCTAATTCCCAAAAATATTTAAATTGTCCAAAAAGTGTACCAATAATTATCAATAGGACTTGATATACAGGAAAGATTAAAATTAGTCTTAAAAACCAATAAAAGTCATTCTTCAAAAAATCTTCCCCAAAAATTAAGATTAATATAAATTTTCCTACTATTACAGATAATGATCCAGTTATTCCAAAAACTATAAATACAATTGTTAATTGAGAAATATTTTCAACTTTAAAAATCTTGAGTAACTTATTTTTCATCTAACTTTGACCTAATTCTTTTGTTATTAATTCTAACAACCTTAGCTTCTTATCTCTTGTACTTATCCAGCTATCAGAGTCTGGTGACAACATCTCAAAATGATGAGCCCCACTTATTGGTGAAGACAACCAGATTTGTGAAGTTGGAGAATGGATACTTATTATATATGTTTTATTGTTTTTCAGTGAATCAATCCTTAAATTTTCATCTTCATAATCAACGTCGAAATCTTCATATTTTGATTCTACAATATTAAATATTTCATCTAATGTATCTTGGGCTCTTCTTTTAAATTCAGACATGTTAAAAATTGTTTCTTATTGCAAATTAAATCTAATAGTTATATAAAATCAGTCAAGAATTATGAAAAAAGATATACATCCAAATTACCATAAGATAACAGTTCAACTTACTGATGGCTCATCTTTTGAAACTAGATCAACTTATGGAAAAGACGGCGAAACACTTAAGTTAGATATAGATCCAGTATCTCATCCAGCTTGGACTGGGGAAAATTCTAAAATTTTAGATTCAGATGGGCAAGTAGCAAAATTCAATAAAAGATTCCAGAATTTAAACTTTAAAAAATAAAGTTATGAAGGCTGTTCACTTTGACCACCCAGGTCCTCCTGACGTCTTAAAGATAATAGATTGTAAAGTACCCAAAATAAATAAAAATCAAATACTTATAAATGTCAAATATGCTGGAATAAATAGGCCTGATATTGTTCAACGACAAGGCAATTATCCACCGCCCTCAGATCAATCTGAAACGCTTGGTTTAGAAGTCTCAGGAGTAATTGAAAAAGTGGGGGCAGAGGTGAAGAAATTTAAAGTAGGGGATGAGGTGGCTGCCCTTGTAAACGGGGGTGGATATGCAGAATATTGTATTGCAGAAGAAGAAATTACCTTTAAAATTCCAAATAATATATCATTACAAGATGCTGCAACCATTCCTGAATGCTATTTTACTGTTTGGTCAAATCTAATAATGAGGGGGAAACTTAAAAAAAATCAGAAAGTTTTAGTTCATGGTGGAACAAGCGGTATTGGAATTTCTGCATTACAAATTCTTAAACTTTTCAACTCTGAGATATTTACAACGGTAGGAACTGATTCCAAAAAGAAATTTTGCAAAGGACTAGGGATACAAAACGTATTTAATTACAAAAAACAAGATTTCTTCGAAGAAATTAAAATCCAAGAAAAAGATGGAATTGATATAGTTTTAGATTATGTTGGTGGAGATTATATTAATAAGAATATTAATCTTTTAAGAAGTGATGGTAAACTAATAAACATAGGGTTCCAAAACGGTTCAAAAGTTAGTTTAAACCTCATGAGAATTATGCTTAAAAGATTAACTATAACAGGGTCAACTCTTAGGATAAGGAATATTTCATTTAAAGCTAAAATCCTCAAAGAATTAGAAGAAATTGTTTTTCCAAACTTTGAGAATGGTAAAATAAAATGTTATATTGATTCAGTATTTAAATTTGATGACGTGGTTAAGTCTCACAAATACCTTGAAGAAGGCAATCACATAGGTAAGATAGTTTTAAAAATTTAGGAATAGTAAAATGAGAAAACCTTTAATGCCAAAAGCAACAGCAAGTTGGTTGATAGATAATACTTCATTGTCCTTTGAACAAATAGGAGAGTTTGTAGGCTTACATGTTCTTGAAGTTCAAGCCATAGCTGATGGAGAAGTTTCAAGTGGAATATTACCTCGCAACCCTCTTGAAAATGGTGAGCTAACACAGGATGAAATTATAAAATGTGAAAAAGATCCAAATCTTAAGCTAAGTATTAAAAATTCGGAGATACCTATACCTGATAGTAAAACAAAGGGATCTAGATATACTCCGCTTTCTAAAAGGGCTGACAAACCAAATGGAATTTATTGGTTTATAAAAAATATTCCAGATATTCCAGATTCTAAAATATGTAAACTAATAGGAACAACCAAGAAGACAATTCAATCAATTAGAGATAGATCGTATTGGAATATGCAAAATGTGAGACCACAAAATCCTTTCGAACTTGGCTTGTGTAATAAAGAAGATATTGAGGCAATTATCGAAAAATACAGTAATAAA
>CACFLM010000055.1 GCA_902567145.1 uncultured Alphaproteobacteria bacterium | reverse complement strand
CACACAATTCTTTTTTGATGTAAACTGTTATTTTGATTTCATCGATGGTGCCATAAAACGAGGTATTAATATTCCAATAATTCCAGGAATTCTTCCTGTTACAAATTGTAAAAGAACTATGGAATTCGCTAATAAAATGAATTGTAAAATGCCAAAATCATTAATAGATATGTTTGATGGTCTTGACTCTGATCCAGAAACTAGAAAATTAGTAGCCACAACTATTGTGTTTGATCAATGCAGAAGGTTAATTGAAGGAAAAGTAAATGATTTTCATTTTTATACTCTTAATAGAGCCGATTTGTCGTTTGCTATATGTCATATTCTGGGAATAAGAACGTTAGGAAAGAGTTAAAATAATGGAAAAAATTTATCAGTTAAAAAATTTACTTGAGCGTAAAATCATGATTCTTGATGGAGCTATGGGAACAATGATCCAAAAAGAGAAATTAAAAGAAAATGATTTTAGAAATGAAAGATTTAAAAATCATAAAAATAATTTGTATGGAAATAATGATATTTTAAATTTAACTCAGCAAAAACTTATATATGATATTCATACGCTTTATCTTGATGCAGGTGCAGACATCATTGAAACTAATACTTTTAACTCTACAAAAATTTCTCAAGCAGATTATAACTGTGAAGACCTTGTATTTGAATTAAACTTTGAAGGTGGAAAAATTGCTAGAAAAGCAGTTGATGACTTTTTAAAAAGAAATCCAAATAAATTAAAGTTTGTTGCTGGAGTTCTGGGCCCTACGAACAGGACTTGTTCGATGTCGCCAGATGTAAATGATCCAGGTTTTAGAAATACTAGTTTTGATGATTTATTGGCTGATTATGAGATTTGTGTTAGTGCTCTTATGAAAGCGAAAGTCGACATTATTTTTGTTGAAACAGTATTTGACACCTTAAATGCAAAAGCCGCATTAATGGCAATTAAAAATGTTGAGAAGACAAGTAATTTAAAAATCCCAATTATGATCTCTTCCACGATAACAGACCTGTCTGGAAGAACATTATCGGGACAAACAGTAGAAGCATTTTATAATTCAGTAATGTACTCGGAACCTTTATGTATAGGTCTAAATTGTGCACTTGGTCCGAAAGAGTTAGAACCATATCTAATAGAGTTGAATAGGATTTCAGAAACATACGTAAGTATTCATCCTAATGCCGGTTTACCAAATGCATTTGGAGGATATGATGAAACACCGGAATCAATGGCAAAATTTGTTAAAGAATGGAGTAAGAGTAACTATCTTAATATCGTTGGAGGATGTTGTGGAACAACCCCAGAGCATATTAGGATGATGAGTAGAATAACCAATAATGAAAATCCAAGGGAACTAAAAACCCAATCTAATAAACTCAGATTATCAGGTCTTGAGCCTTTCAGTTTTTAATTATGAGTTCAAATGTAAAATTTATAAATATTGGTGAAAGAACGAATGTTACTGGATCGGCAAAGTTTAAGAAACTAATATTATCAAACGATTTTCAAGAGGCTATTAAAGTAGCTAAAGAACAAATTGAAAATGGTGCTCAAATAATTGATATTAATATGGATGAGGGATTATTAGATTCAGAAAAAGCTATGGTTACTTTTTTGAATCAGATTTCTGTTGAACCAGATATTTCCAAAGTTCCATTTATGATCGATTCCTCAAAATGGTCTGTGATAGAGGCTGGACTAAAATGTATTCAAGGCAAATCCATCGTTAATTCTATTAGTTTGAAGGAAGGAGAATCCTCATTTTTAGAGCAAGCATCAAAAGTTAAAGCATATGGCGCTGCAGTTGTAGTCATGGCGTTTGATGAAAAAGGACAAGCGGAGACCGCAGAGAGGAAGTTTAATATCTGCAAAAGGGCTTATGAAATATTAACAAAAAAAATAGACTTTCCTCCACAAGATATTATTTTTGACCCTAATATTTTTGCTGTTGCCACCGGAATTGATGAGCATAATAATTACGCTGTAGATTTTTTTGAGGCTACAAAGCTTATTAAAAAAAACCTTCCCTTGGTTAAAGTATCTGGAGGGGTTTCAAATGTTTCATTTAGCTTTAGGGGAAACAATCAAGTTAGGGAAGCAATGCATTCTTGCTTTCTTTATCATGCTATAAAAGCAGGACTTGATATGGCAATAATAAATGCTGGTCAGATTACTATTTATGAACAAATCCCTAGAGATTTAAAAACATGTATTGAGAATGTTCTTTTTAATAAAAAAAAAGATGCTACAGAAAATCTTATTGAGATTTCTAAAAAATATTCTGGCACTACTGAAAGAAAAAAAATTGATAAGAAGTGGAGAAATAAAAAGTTAGAAAAAAAAATAGAGTACGCACTTGTAAATGGGATTAATGAGTTTATTGAGGAGGATACAGAAAAACTTAGACAACAGTTTAGTTCACCGCTTGAAATTATTGAAGGTCCTCTAATGGACGGTATGAATGTAGTAGGAGATTTATTTGGATCTGGTAAAATGTTTTTACCTCAAGTTGTTAAGTCTGCAAGGGTAATGAAGCAATCAGTGGCTTACTTATTACCGTTTATGGAAAATGACAAAAAATTAAAAAAGATTTCTAAAGGAAAAATTCTTTTAGCAACAGTAAAAGGAGATGTTCACGATATTGGTAAAAATATAGTTGGGGTAGTCTTACAATGTAATAATTTTGAAATAATTGATATGGGAGTAATGGTTCCATCAAATCAGATTATTGAAACAGCAATTAAAGAAAATGTTGATCTAATTGGTTTATCGGGTTTGATAACTCCTAGTCTGGACGAAATGTGTTTTGTTGCAAGCGAATTAGAAAGAAATAAAGTTAACAAACCACTATTAATTGGGGGTGCAACT
>CACFLM010000054.1 GCA_902567145.1 uncultured Alphaproteobacteria bacterium | reverse complement strand
ATTTTTTTTTTTTTAAAGTTAGGGACTTCACGAAAATAAGTCCTTTTGCTTTAACTTTAGTATGAAGCCATGCAGCAACTGAGTCTGAGGTTGATTCCCATGATTTTATAAATGATCTATCATGTTTGAGAACCACTGAAGGCATCCAAACTTTTAATTTTTGATCTTCAACCTTAAGTGAGTCAATTTGATATATTAAAGAAATACTTTCATTAATTTCTTTTAGAATATGTGCAAACATTTCTGTAGCTTTCAAAGCGATAAAGTGGCCAGTCTTTTCTGACATTTGTTTGCTTGAATGGGCTGATCTTACCGCGTCAGCGAAACTGCCACCCCCAACTATTATTATAATATTTTCGAACTTACCATATCTACCAAGACTTGTTATTAAATTGTTTAGCTCAACACTATCTATCCAACTACCGCCTATTTTTATAATCCACATAATACAAATTCTTTATGGAATTATTTTTTTTGCTATCTTATCAATATTAGTTTTATTTGTCTTTTTTCTAGAATAATCTGTTTTGTCTCTAACAATCTCAATCCCTACACTTTTTGTATCAGGAAAAACATCTAATTTTTCTAATTTCATCCAAATTGACAAAATTCTTGAGTCTTCAAAACACATCTCTGCTATTTTTTCTCCAAGTGTTTCTAACAATTCTATGTGACCTTTAGCAATAATCTTCTTTAATTTTTTTATGATCTGCTCGTATGAAACAAAATTATTTATATTCTCAGTAACCATACTTATTTTGTCTAAAACTTTAATTGACAATGATATACTCACTCTTTGTTTTTTTATCTTTTCGTGTTCATGAATTCCAATTGATGCCATTAATGTTAGTTCTTTAATTTGAACCTCATACGTTCCCTTCGAGTTTTTTGGATAACTAAGGTTTGATGGTACCCATGAACCAGTTGAAATTACAGAAATATTTTTGTATTTATTTGACATAAACAAAATCTTAGTTGAAATTTATTTAAATATAGACCATAAATATAGCGCAATGAATAGTAATAACAAATCAAATTCTTTATTTCATGTCTCTTGCTTTCTTTTCTTTCTAGTAAGCCTAGTCTCTTTTTTTTCTTTTTCCAACGACCATATCAATAATTCAGAGGATTTTTCTAAGGCTGAAGACGCTGAAGAGAAAAGGGCAAAATGGGGCACTGAAGAGTTTAAACTTGAGTTAATAAAAGAAATGTCAAGTGCAAACATAGCTCTTTTTATCGATGAACATTTAAAGTCAATTAATGAGCCTTCTAGAATATTCTACAAGTTTCAGAAAGAGTCCACCCGTGAGGATAATTTTAAAGGAAATGTAGTTCTAAATATTGTTAAGGTTGAGGAAGATAATACTAAACATATAACATTTAGATATCTTAAAGGTAGAAATAAAGTAAGATTCCCACCACAAATTGGTGCGAAAGGTAACCCCGTTTTTATGTTATTCTTTGAAAGGGATTCCAGAGATATGCAAAGATTGACTGGAGGTAATGCATTGTTTTTCAGAAGTAGAATTAGACATACAATTGCAGCTACTGATGTGGAGGACGTTAATATTGAGTACAAGAACAAGACAATTCCTGCCAAAAAAATTTCTTTTCAGCCATTTACAAAAACCGAATTAAAGAATCGAGTGTCCAGATACAAAACAAAAAAATTTGTAATTGTTATGTCGAGCGATATTCCTGGTTATATATACAGTATACAAGCTTTTATAAAGGATCTAGAAGATCCGGATGATATGGTAAAAGAAACATTGCAATTTCAAGGAATAAGAACTAATAAGGAGTTAAGAGAAGAATACAAAAAAAGAAAGGATAAAAACAAATCATGATAAAACCAAAAATTTTCACTTTGGTATTTTGTACATTGCTAACATTTTTTAGCTTATATGCATATACTTTAAAATCAAATGATTTTCCTACTCTTGCTCGATCTGAATTTGTATTTGCTTGTATGAGTTCTAACGCGAGCAACAGAGATTTCATGGCAAAGTGTTCCTGTGCTGTTGATGAAATAGCTAAAAGAATTAGTTATGAAGAATATGCCCAAGCTGAAGCGATTGCTCGCTTGTGGGAAGGTGGAAGTCCTAGAGAAGAGGCATTCAAAAGTGTTGGGCTTTCTAAAGATAGGATGAAAAAATTATTTAGAGCTCAAGCTGCCTCTGAATTGGAATGCTTCTAATTTTTATTTGCAGTAATTTGTGAGAACGAAAATGTGTCTGAGAAGGTTTGCCCTTCACTATCTTCAACACTAACAGTTAACGGCCCACCAGTATTTATATAGTTAAATGTGAATGAAGGATCTTCTGAAAGCGATATATCAGGTGCAGCTTCAAAAATAAGCTCACCATCTTGTTCAACTTTTATAAAATTGATGAAATGAGCAGGAATCTCAGATCTAGTTAATTGATTAAATTGCAATCCAGAAAAATTAGGGTGGCTTATTATAAATTTGGCTTTATTTAATGAATTTGATGCTTGATTGGTTTCAATAAATTTCATTTTCATCTTTCCTAACCTTGCCATTACCGTATCCATGTCAGCGAGACTAGGGGCTGAACAACCTCCTGCTGCTTTCACATAGTTAGCAATCATGAATTTCTCACCATTGTTATCTTCAGCTATTGCCCTTACAAATGTGTATTTATCAATTCGAATTTTGGTAGTGAAGCTTGCGTTGCCAACTTTAGGAGAGAATTTAAATTTCCCTACAATTGGAGAAGGATTCTCATCAACAATCAAAGTTAAGGATCTTATATAGTTTTTTTTTGTTTGATCCTTAGAAAATTTTACAGTTATCGGAACTATTGCAGCGTCCAACGCTCTGTAAGGAGTTACAAGTTGCATTATGTCAGAACCATCATTAATTCTGACATCATCATCATATAAAAGTTGTTTTACATTATTCTCCCAAGTCTCAGATTTGGTTTTTTGATCATTTGC
>CACFLM010000053.1 GCA_902567145.1 uncultured Alphaproteobacteria bacterium | reverse complement strand
CAGGCGCCATCAATATGTGGTACGATAGAGATATAGATTCACTGATGGAAAGAACTAAGAAACGTCCCATTCCAAATGGGAGGGTTGAACCACTTGACGCATTGGGCTTTGGAGTAGTTTTATCGTTCGTCTCAATTATCGTCTTAGGTTTGGCTATTAACTATAAGGCAGCTTTTTTACTGGCTTTTTCTATTTTTTTTTACGTCTTTATTTATACAATGTGGTTAAAAAGACGAACTTCACAAAATATTGTAATTGGTGGTGCAGCAGGATCGTTTCCTCCAGTTATAGGTTGGGTATGTTCTGCAGGAGAAATTAGCTTATTTCCAATAATATTATTTGCTATGATCTTTTTTTGGACACCTCCGCACTTTTGGGCATTGGCCCTTTATAAAGATATAGAATATTCAAAAGCTAATGTTCCTATGTTGCCTGTTGTAAGTGGTAAGAGAGTAACCAAAACTCAGATTTTAATATATTCAATGATCCTATTACTTGTTTCCCTATTGCCATATATTCTTAATTTTTTAGGTTTTTTTTATTTAATTTCGTCGTTGTTACTAAATCTCTATTTTTGTTATTTATCATATATGTTGTTTAGAAGTGATGATTCAAAAAATTCTTATTACGCACCTAAGCTTTTTAAATTTTCAATTTTATATCTATATTTAATCTTTTCTTCATTAGTAATTGATCAACTCTTCTAAAGATAATGAAAAATAAAAAAAATATTGTTTTAGGTCTAGCTTTGTTTTTGTTAGCCACTATATTTTATTTTATAACCATCTTAAAGTTTTAACATGCATATAGAAAAATATAATAAAAAAAATAGGCAAGCTATTTTCCTCATTTTATTTGCTTTAACAATGCTTGCTATGAGTTATGCTGCAGTCCCACTTTATAAAATATTTTGTCAGGTTACTGGTTTTGGTGGAACGCCCCAACTTTCCAATGAAAATAAAGGAGACAAGTTAGTAGACAAAATAAATGTTAGATTTGATTCAACTATTGAAAAAAATTCTGTAGTTTTTTTTGAACCTGAAAAGAAAACTATTAGAATCCAGATTGGAGAAAATAGTTTGGCTTTTTATAAAGCTAAGAACAATTCGAATGAATCTATAACTACTATGTCAGTCTTTAATGTTACTCCTTTGCAAGCTGGAAAATACTTCAATAAAATAGAATGTTTTTGTTTTGATGAGCAAGTATTGTCTGCAAATGAGGAAGTAAGTATGCCAGTATCTTTTTTTATTGACGCCTCTATTAAAGATGATAAATTTATTAAAGATTTGAAGGAAATTACCCTGTCATATACAATGTATGTTAAATAATTTATGAGTGATAATCAAAAACATCCCTATCATCTAGTTGACCCAAGCCCTTGGCCTCTCATTACCGGTTTCTCAGCCTTATTAATGGCTGTAGGTTTCATTCTCTTTATGCATGAAGAAAAAACTTTTGTTTTTGCATTAGGATCACTTGCAGTTGTATTATCAAGTATATTCTGGTGGAGAGATGTAGTCTCAGAATCAGAAGGTGGAGTATACCATAATAAAGTAGTTCAAATAGGTTTGAGATACGGCATGATACTTTTTATTATGTCGGAGGTGATGTTTTTTGCAGCTTGGTTCTGGGCCTTCTTTGACGTTGCATTTTATCCAGGAGCCGAAAGTCCTGAGTTAATTGGAAGACAAGATTCAATGGCTGGAGTTTTTCCTCCTGAAGATATTGAGTTAATACCTCCATTTGGAATACCGCTGTTGAATACATTTATTTTACTGGCATCTGGAGGGACTGTTACATGGGCACATCATGCTCTTAGATCTAATGACAGAAAGAACTTCCTATTATTTTTATTGCTAACAGTAATTTTAGGTATAATTTTTACTGGATTTCAAGCTTATGAATATAAGCACGCGGCTTTTGGTATTGGGGATGGTATATATCCATCTACATTTTATATGGCAACTGGTTTTCACGGATTCCATGTCATAGTTGGGACGATTTTTTTAATAGTTTGTTATTTTAGAGCGCTTTCTGGACACTTTAAGCCTAACAAACATTTAGGATTTGAATTTGCTGCTTGGTATTGGCATTTTGTAGATGTAGTTTGGTTATTCTTGTTTACTTTTGTATATTGGTGGGCTTCAGCCTAGCCAAGAATGAAGTTTAAATTTAATTCAAGTAGATATTCTTTCGAACCTAATCTTCTTCCACTTGTAGCTTTTATCTGTGCCCTCTCAATATTATTGGCTTTAACAACTTGGCAACTCAAAAGGTTAAAATGGAAGACTAATTTAATTTCAGAAAGGATAATTAGCTTTGAAAAGGATTCAACAAAATTTCAAGAAATAGAATCTCCAGTAAATAATGAATTTAGAAAAGTCTTAATTGAAGGAGAATTAATTAATGAAAAAGAAATGTTTATGCCAGCCCTTAGTAAAAGGGGTAATAATGGATTTCATATTTTAGTTCCACTAAAGACTCTAAATAATAAATTTATAGTTTATGATACAGGATGGATCCCTTTAGCAAAAAAGAATAAGAATGAAAGAAAAGAAAATTTCTTATCTGGAATTGTGGAACTTGAAGCTGTGATTAGGACATCTGGAAGAAAAGGCTATTTTCAACCAGACAATGACATTGAAAAGAACACTTGGTTTTTCGTTGATAATAATCTTATGAGTCAATACAGCGGTTTGAATTTTGAAAATGACTATTATCTTGAGGCTATAAATAATGGACCTAACGGATTTCCGTTGGGCAATCAGACAAGAATTTATTTAAGAAATAATCACCTTCAATATGCTTTGACATGGCTAATGATAGCATTTGGTCTAATAGGTGTTTTCTTTTTTGCAAATATAAAAAAGATAAAATAAAATGTTTTACTCGTCAACAAGAGGTAAAGACAATAATTTAAGGTTTACGGATGTTTTGTTAAATGGTTTGGCACGCGAT
>CACFLM010000052.1 GCA_902567145.1 uncultured Alphaproteobacteria bacterium | reverse complement strand
ACTTGGAGAAATAAATCCTGATTTTCTCTTAACTAAAGGCGATGCATGCGAGAAATAAGGTAGGTAAAATACACTCTGTCCCTTAAAATCTAGGAATGTATCATAGTATTTTACATCCATAGTCTTCTTATCATGAATTATTTTTTTTGCTCTTAGTTGAACTAATGGGCTGTCAAATTTATTTTTTTCTTTATTAAAACAAATCTCACATGCTGTAAAAACTCCATTTTCAAGTTTTTCCCAGTATTCATTTCTTCTTTCTACTTTCGTTGCTGCTAATCTAAGAAAGTTTTTTTTATTTTTAAATGGAGTCGATGGTAAATAAAGATAATTATTTTCAATTATAGCATTTTTAAGCTCTTTATCAGCAACTATTTTTTCAGCTTTTAGAATTGATCCGTCTGAATTAAAGATTGTAACATTGTCTCTGGCTGATAAAACATTAGAAGAATTGTTTAAGAATACTTTCTGGGCATTCAATTTAAATAATCTATCAATTATCTTTACATCACCAGTAGCATATATTCTTGTGTTATCTTTATCATAGGTAAACTGATCAGCGGTTATTTCAAGTTCTTCATTTGCATCAGCAATTTTAAATAAAAATAAAATAATAATGATAAAATATTTAACCATCTTCAATATGTATGAGTGTGCTCACTAGAAACAGGTTGAGGATTATTGGAGGCGACCATACTGCAAAGAAAACGTTGAGACTTCCTGTTTGACCTAGTGTTTTTATTAAGTCTGAAAAGAAATGGAATAAGACTCCTATTATTATGCCGGAAATAATTTTAAATATATTTTTCTTAACTCTTTCTTTTTTCAAAGATAACACACATCCAAGCAAAACCATTGCAATTAAAATCAAAGGATATGAATACAAATAATTTTTATAAATTACATGTTTTCTTACTGAAAAACCAGAATCCTGCAAATTCTTAATATATGTCTTAAGTTCCCAAAAATTAATTGTCTCTGGTGGCCTAAAGTTTTTTTCAATCTTTTTAGCATCTAAATTTATTTCGAGTTCGAGTTCTTTAAATTCGATTGGTGATTGATTTAACTCTAATCTATTTCCATTAATTAACATCCACATCCTGTCACTAATCATTTCAACTTTTTCAACATCAATTCGCTCAAGAAACTTATTACTGAGATCAAATTTGAAGATCTTTACATCTTGTAGTCTTTTTTCTTTTGATGAGTAATTTTTAGCATTTATTACGTATTCAAATTTTTCATTTTTTTCTCTTAACCACAATCCAGTCTGGGAAATAGAATACAATCCAGCATTACCTTTAAAATAAATGCTCTCATAATTCTTAAACTTTACATTCATAAGTGCGAAAATTGGGTTAAACAATAGAATAAAAACGGAACTAATTACTATGACGTTAAGAATTGCTGGAAAAATTAATGACCATATTGAAAAACCGGAGGCCCTAAGCACGCTCAACTCGTTATTCTTATTAAGTTTCATATACGTATTCATAGAACTTAATAGGAAAACAGTTGGTAAAATGATCGGAAAAAGTGATGGAATATGAAGAATTGCCATCTTTACTAAGATACTGAATTCAATACTTTTACTCGAACTTCTTCTAATTAGTTCAATTAGGTCAATGGATATAAACAGAAGACAAGAGAAAGTAAGGATGATTAAAAAAGATGTTAGATTTTCTTTTACAAGATATCTAAGAATAATTTTACTTTTAAGCATTATAATTTATTAGACCTGTTTAAAAAAAATATAAATGTAAGTAAACAAAAGACTAATGGAAAAAAATTGAGAATTTCCATTTTGGGATATTTGATTGAAATATTTGATGACAAGATTGAAATAATTTGAAGTAAAATGATTGCTCCAAATATGGAAATTGTTCTTAAAACACTCTCTGTTCTTGTAAATGTAAAAGACAGAATGATAAAAATTATAACCATAGAAAATCCTATAATATTTAAAGGCATGGCATACCGCAAAGTAAGTTCTGCCTTAAATGCTTGCAGATTATTTAAATCATCACCCGAATCTAAACTTGGGTTTTTTAATTCAAATAATGTTCTTTCTGCTGGTGACTTCCATCTATTTTTTAAACTACTATTATCATTTTGATTTATATCAAGAAGATATTGTTCAAAATATAAAACAGATAGTTTTTTATCTTTTGATTGAAAATGTTGAGATCCGTCTTGAAGGAGTATTTTAGTTGATTCAGGAGTGTTAACTAGTTGACCCTTTTTAGCAATTAAAGTTGATGATTTTTGTTCGTCTCTAGTATCATGAATAAAAACATTATGGAGACCATCTTTCTTTCTCTCCTTAACAAAGATAGTAAAATTCTTGCCAAACGTGTTAAATGTTCCTTCTTGTAAGAGTGATGATGAATAATCGTTCTTTAGAGTGTATAACAACACTTTAAAGTTTTCGTTAGATTTAGGAGATTGATATAAAGTAAAAAAGAAGCTAATACAACTCATGAAAATTGAGAAAATTAAAGTTGATTTTATTATATCAAACGAATTGAAGTTGGATGACTGTAAAATTATAAGTTCTTTGTCAGACTGCATTCTTGAAAATACAAAAAAGATTGATAAGCTAACTATAACAGGTAATAAAATGGGAATTATTTGAGGTAAAGATAACAAAATTAATTTAATAAAAATATAAAAGGGCAATCCTCTTCCAACCATAAACTCGATTAATTGAACACTTTTAGCTAGGCAGAAGAGTGAAATTATCAAAATTAAAATTAAAATTGAATTATTAAATAGTTGTCTAAGAATATATTTATCAACTAAATTCATTGAATATTTGAAAAAAAAACAATATACATTACTTATTACAAATTTTATCAACAAATAATACAACAAATGAAAATAACTTTTGAAAAAAAAAATACAACTGATGACCATTTAGTCTTTATTTATCAAAACAAACTAAATTTTGATAAATTATCATCTATAAATCTTGAGCTAAAGCAAATACTT
>CACFLM010000051.1 GCA_902567145.1 uncultured Alphaproteobacteria bacterium | reverse complement strand
TACATATTTTTCCATTAATAATTTCATATGCCTCAGATGCACTAAAAACAAATTTTCCAGAAGTTATATCGACTTGTCCTCCACTAAACTGAGTTGCATATATTCCTTTTTTTGTTGATTTAATTAATTCGTCATGTTCATATTTTCCATTAAGCATGTAAGTATTTGTCATTCTTGGCATTGGCAAATGGGAGTAACTTTGTCTACGGCCATTACCAGTCGAAGCTTGATTCATTAAATTAGCATTCAAACGATCTTGCATAAAACCTTTTAATATCCCATTTTCAATTAGCATTGTGTTTTGCGAGGGAGTGCCTTCATCATCAATAGTTAAGGAGCCTCTTCTATCATTAATAGTTCCGTCATCTACAACTGAAATTTGTTCTGATGCTACTTTTTTTCCTACAAGATCATAAAAAGCTGATGTTTTTTTTCTATTGAAGTCTCCTTCTAGACCATGACCAACAGCTTCATGTAAAAGAATACCGGGCCAACCAGGTCCCAATATTACTATTTGTTCTCCAGCGGGGGTATCTTTTGCAGATAACTTCACTAAAGCTTGTTCATATGCTTTTTTTACTCCGCCCTTCCAATTATCTTCACTAATTAGTTTATCATAAAGAAATCGTCCACCCATTCCAAAAGAACCAGTTTCAAGCTTTCCTTTCTTCTGAACAGATACATTAATATTCATCCTAACTAGAGGTCGTGAATCATAGAAAAGATTACCATTTTTCGTAATTACTTCTATATTTTGAAAATTAGCATTTAAACTGACTGAGACTTCCTTGACCCTTGGGTCAAGCTTTCTAGCAAATTTATTGACCTTATTTAAAAAATTTATTTTTTCACTGAGTAGTATTTGGTTTATTGGATTTTCATTAGTGTATAGTGATAAATTGCTTTTCTGAGTAATTAATTTTTGTTTTTTATTTAATTTTTTTTTTTTTCTTTTCACTGAATTGAAAGCATTAATGAAAGCATCATAAGTTAATTCGGTATTATGCGCAAAACTTATTGAATCGTGTTCTACTGTTCTCAGGCCAAAACCTTTGTCTTGATCATAACTTGCATTTTTAATTTTGTTATCGTCGAATAAAATATTTTCAGAAAAGACTTCTTCTATAAACAATTCACCTCCATCGGAATTATTTAAAAGTTCATCAACTTTAGTTTTAACCTTTTTATCATCCCAATTTTTATTTATTCTTCTCATATTCGGAACCTTATAAAATTATTTTTCAACATTTGTAAATTATATTCGTTGATTTATTTATATAGATTATAATTATTAATATTAAATGAATATTTATTTGTTTTTTTTTAAATCATCATTATATTAGTTCTATTAATAATTACTATATGTGGATTATATGTATATTTTAAGTTTTTTAAGTTTTTTATTTATTTCTAATGAATTGCTCGCCAAGGGACAACCTACCGAATGGCAAATTGGTTTTCAAGAAGCAGGTTCACCTCTTATGCAGAAACTGATCGATTTTCACGATTTTGTTTTTTGGGTTATTACTGCAATAACAGTTTTTGTTTTTCTTCTTTTAGCATACGTATGTGTTAAATTCAGCGCCAAAAATAACAAAAAACCGTCGTCTACCACTCACAACTCTCTGTTAGAAGTTGCTTGGACTTTAATCCCTGTCCTAATACTAGTTGTATTAGCAATTCCATCTTTTAGGCTGCTTTATAATCAAAATGATTTTTCTAATATTGATATGACAATAAAAGCTACTGGTTATACCTGGTACTGGGGATATGAATATCCTGACCATGATGATATCGCTTTTGATTCAATTATGCTTCAAGATGATGAGTTAGAGGATGGTCAACCAAGACTTCTTTCCACAGACTATCAATTAGTTGTCCCTATTAATAAAAACATTAAAATGCAAATTACTAGCGATCCCTCTGGTGTTATTCACTCATGGGCAGTGCCTTCTCTTGGTGTAAAAATGGATGCCATACCTGGTAGACTTAATGAAACATATTTCAATATTAAAGAACCCGGCATGTATTATGGCCAATGCTCAGAATTATGCGGTATTGGACATGGTTTCATGCCAATCTCAATTAAAGCGGTTACCGAGGATGATTTCGCTTCTTGGGTAATTACGGCAAAGGAAGAATTTGCAAGTGATATTAATGATAATTTTGCGAATAAGTAAGGGAGGAAACATTTATGTCTAGTCATGCGCCGTCTTTTTTTAAAAGATATTTTTTTTCAACTAACCATAAAGATATAGGTGTACTCTATCTTGTTTTTGCAATAATTGCAGGTTTAATTGGAGGTATTTTTTCCTTACTAATAAGAATGGAACTTGCTGAGCCAGGAATGCAAATTCTTGATGATGATTATCAAAGGTATAACGTATGGATCACTGCGCACGGCCTGCTAATGATATTTTTTATGATTATGCCAGCAATGGTTGGAGGTTTTGGTAATTACTTTGTACCGCTTTTGGTAGGTGCTCCTGATATGGCATTTCCGCGAATGAATAATTTAAGTTTTTGGTTGTTACCTCCTTCAATTATCTTGCTTATAGGCTCGGCTTTTGTAGGAGATGGCGCTGGTCCTGGTTGGACCCTCTATGCCCCGCTCTCAACAACCGGTCATGGAGGCCCAGCCGTTGATATGGCAATCCTCTCAATGCATTTGGCTGGAGCTTCTTCTATATTGGGTGCTATTAACTTTATAACTACGATCTTCAATATGAGAGCGCCTGGGATGACATTGCATAAAATGCCTCTTTTTGTTTGGTCCATTCTAATTACAGCTTTTCTTTTACTATTATCACTTCCAGTGCTGGCTGGAGCCATTACAATGATGTTGACAGACAGAAATTTTGGTACTGCATTTTTTAATGCCGAAATGGGAGGCGATCCTGTACTCTTCCAACATCTATTTTGGTTCTTTGGTCATCCTGAGGTCTATATTTTGATACTACCTGGTTTTGGAATTATTAGTCACGTTGTTTCTACTTTCTCAAAGAAACCAATCTTCGGATATCTAGGAATGGCATATGCAATGGCGGCGATTGGTGTAGTGGGCTTTGTAGTGTGGGCTCATCACATGTA
>CACFLM010000050.1 GCA_902567145.1 uncultured Alphaproteobacteria bacterium | reverse complement strand
AAAGATTTTGTATAATCCAGAAAGTCTCTGGGTAGGAAATAAATCTAATGGTGTAAGAATTATTGATGGATTTTTAAACTATCAAAAAGAAAGTGTTCATCTTGATAATAAAGTTTGGAAAAAGAATCATGGAAGTTCATCATGGAATAATTATCTTCATAGCTTTATGTGGGTAAAAGACATTCGGGAGGTCGGAACAGATCATGCAAGAATTTTCGTGAGAAAGAAAATATTGTCTTGGATCGAAGAGTCTGATTATATGAATCCAATAATTTGGAATAAAGAAGTCTTGTCCAAAAGAATCTTTTACTTGCTAACTAATCTATCATTCTTTTTTGAGACTGCAGATGAAGAATTTCAGAAGAAATTTACTTATAATATTAATAAACAATGCATCCTATTATTTAGAAAATATAAAAACATTAAATTAATCGATCATAATATTTTTGCTGTCAAATCAATGATTCTGTCATCAATCTGTTTTGAAAATCTTAAACAAAATTATGAATTATCTATTAAATCTTTAAAAATTATTATTAATATTACCCTTAAGGACGGTTTACATTTTTTAAGATCACCTAGCGAACATTTTTTCTTTCTTTGTTCTTTATTAGATATTAAAAACTTTATTGGGAATTTAAACAAAGAAATACCAACTTACCTAAACCAAGCTATATATGATATGGGTTCTATCCTAAATTTTTTTAGAATAGGCCATGGTAATTTGGCAGTTTTCAATAAATATGAATTTGTAAATAAAAATAAAATTAATAATGTATTAAAAAAAGTTGGACATAAATATAGATTACCCAAAGTTTCTGAATGTAATGGTTTTAGGAGAATATCAAAAAATAAACTTATATTTATCATGGATTGTGGGAAACCCACTAAAGAAGAAACTCAAGCTGGGACACTTTCATTTGAATTTGCGCATCTTTCAGAAAAAATTGTTGTTAACTGTGGATCACCTTTTATTAATAATAAGTACTGGAATGATGCTATGAGGTCGACAGCAGCTCACAGCACATTAAATATAAATGAAATAAACTCCTCTGATATATTCTTTAATAAAGACACAACAACACGAATTGCAAATGTTTATTCAGAAAGATTTGAAGAAAATGATAATGTCTTAATAAATTCTTACCATGAGGGCTATAAAGAATTATTTGGAATTACTCATTTCAGATCAATTCATATAGATCTTAATAAATATATAATTAGAGGAGAAGAATCTTTTAAGCATGAAAAGGAAAGAATTAATGAGAATAAATTAAAATATTTTCTTAGGTTTCATATTCATCCAAATATAAAACTAAATGTTACAACAAGCAGAAAAAAAGTTGTATTAAAATTAAAAAATAATTCTGGTTGGGAGTTTATTTGTTCGGAACCAACAATAGAAATCGAAGATGGTATTTATCTTGGTGAAAATAAGGTTGTTCAACCTAATCATCATATTCTATTAAGTAATAAAATTAATAAAAATAATACAATTAAATGGCTCTTTAGGTTAATAAGATAGTTACTATAATGACCAAACTTTTATATTTGAATCTTCTAAATCCTTAAACTTCCCTTTGATGTCAAACAAAAAACCGTTGGGCTTTATAAATTTCTTAATTCTAGAGATTCTTTGAAGATAAAACTTATGAGGTACTGCCACAACCACGCCATCAAAACTAAAATCTTTTATTTTCTGAAAATCAAGCGAACCAGTTTCTTTTTTTGAAATAAACGGATCGTGAAACTCTACTTTGTGATTATTCTTCTTCAGAAATGATATCAATTCAAATGATTTTGAATTTCTGATGTCAGGAACATCTTCTTTAAAAGTAATGCCAAGAAACAAAATCTTAGATTTTCTTTTTAATTTCTCATTAATCCTTTTTGCTATAAAAGTTGGCATTTCATCATTAGTTTTTCTTCCAGATAAGATTACTTTTGGTTCTACATTAAGTTTTGATGATTTATATGAAAGATAATATGGATCCACACCAATACAGTGTCCACCTACCAAGCCTGGCTGAAATGGTAAAAAATTCCATTTTGTTTCGGATGCTTGTAAAACGTCAAATATACTTATATCCAATTTATTACATATTTTTGCCACTTCATTAATAAATGCAATATTTATATCTCTCTGAGAATTCTCAATAACTTTAGATGCCTCTGCAACTTTGATATTTTTTGCAACAAATATTTTTCCTACTGTAAGTTTGGAATAAACTTCCTTAAGAACTCTTTCTACTAACTTATTTTGTCCTGATATTACTTTATCAATCCTATCAATACTATGAACTCTATCCCCAGGATTTACTCTCTCAGGTGAATAACCTAGAAAAAAATCTTCGCCAGATTTTAGTTTTTTCTTATTCTTTTCTAATATTGGGGCACACACTTCTTCAGTTGCTCCTGGATAAACAGTACTCTCAAATACTACAATATCGTTCTTTTTCAATAACTTTGCTATAATTCTACAGACATTATTAAGTGGCCTAAAATCAGGTTTTTGTTTCTTTGTTATTGGAGTCGGGACAGTTGCTATGAAAATGTTACACTCGGAAAGATTATTATAATCACTCGTAAGTTTTAAGTTTTTTTTCAAGCAATTTTGAAGTTTTTCTTTTTTAACTTCTAATGTTTTGTCAATTCCCTTGAGAAGTTGACTAACTCTATCTAAACTGATATCAAATCCTATAATCTTGTAAGATGAAGATAACCCAACAGCAAGTGGCAACCCAACGTATCCTAAACCAAGAACTGCAATTTTTTTTTCTTTTATCACTTGTATCGAATATAATAGATTTTAATTAAGTATGAGTTTTATAATAATTATAACTTTATATCTAGTCACTTCTACAATATTGAAAAGATCATTAAAGTATTTTAAAAATAGTTCCTTACTGGATTTACCAACTGCAAGAAGCAATCACAAAACTCCTAAACCAAAGGGAGCAGGTTTAATATTAATCCCACTGATCATATTTGCAACTTTATTAGTTTTTTTTTTAGAGAAAATCTTTGAATATCATTGGTTGAGTATTTTTGGATTTTGCTTAATTTTAACCATATTGTCATTATTAGATGATTTAAAAAATATCAATTCAGGAGTTCGACTAGCATTCCAAGCTTTTTGTGTTTTATCATCACT
>CACFLM010000049.1 GCA_902567145.1 uncultured Alphaproteobacteria bacterium | reverse complement strand
CCATATGAAGCAAACCTGTTGGACTTGGTGCAAATCTTAGCATTTTTATAAATCGAACTTATTTGTTATCGGATATCTTCTATCCGCTGATAAAGACATTCTTGACACCTTTGGACCAATTGCACTTTGATATCTTTTAAATTCAGAATTTTTAATCATGTTCCATACTTTCTTTACAGTATTTTTAGAAAAACCTTTTTTAATGGCAAATTTAAGACTTTTATTTTCATCTATTAACAATGATAAAATTTTATCTAAAGTTTTATATGGAGGTAAAATATCAGTATCTTTTTGATCAAATCTAAGTTCAGCTGTAGGTTCTTTTTTTATTATCTCTTCTGGTATTATATTAATTTTTTTTATTTTAAATTCACTTAAAATATTTTTATTTCTCCAATTACATAGTTCAAAAACTTTTGTTTTATAAACATCTTTCAATAAAGAATATCCTCCACACATGTCTCCGTAAAGTGTTGAATAACCTACAGCTAATTCAGATTTATTACCCGTTGTTATTAATAGAGAATTAAATTTATTCGACAAAGCCATTAGAATAAGACCTCTAAGCCTTGATTGAATATTTTCTTCTGTGACATCTTCTCTCAAATTTTTAAACAAAGGTTTAAGTTCGAATAACAAATTTTTTCTTAACTTTTCTATTGAAACCTCAGTAGTTTCAATTCCAAGGTTAGCCGATAATTTATATGCATCTTTCTTACTTTGTATACTAGAAAACTTTGATGGAAGAAAAAAGGATGAAATATTTTTACTTTCTATTGTATCTGCTAAAATTGCTAAAGTTAATGCAGAATCTATTCCGCCAGATAGTCCTATGTGAGCAAATCTAAATCCATTTTTAAACATATAATTTCTCAAACCAACCATTAAAGCTCTATATAATAGCTCAAGCTCATCAACTCTTTTAGTTTCTATCTTTTCAATCTTTTTACTTAAATTTAAAATCACCTCAGATTCTTCAAAAAACTTTTCCTGTAAAACAATATTTCCATCCTGATTCATAAAAAAAGATCCTCCGTCAAAAATAAGATCATCTTGAGAGCCAACTGAATTAACATAAATTAATTTAGATTTAAAATGTTTGACTCTTTTTTTGGCCAATGCTTTTCTTAAATTAAACTTTCCAATTTCAAAAGGTGACGCATTAATTACAATTATAAGATCTGGTTTTTTATTTGATTTATTTTTTAAAAATTCATCCGACCACATATCTTCGCAGATAAGAAATTGTATTTTCTTTTCTTTATATAAAAAATATTTATTATTCTGTTCTTGCGTAGTAAAATACCTTCTTTCATCAAAAACTCCGTAATTTGGTAATTCACTTTTTTGAATTGAATAGATGACTTTTCCCAATTGAATCAATAATAATGAGTTTAAAATTTTTTCATTACAAAGAGTCGGAATACTAAGTGCAAAAATAGTCTTAGTTTTTTTTGTTAAATTAAGGATTTTTTTTTTGAAAGAATCAATCTTTTTTATAAAGTCTTTTCTCAGTAGAAGGTCTTGTGCTGGATACCCAGTTAAAGAGAGCTCGGATGTAATAAAGAAATCACAATTCCTAGAAGCAGCAATATTAAATGATTTTTTTAAAATCTCAAAATTTCCCTCTATATCACCAACTGTTGTATTTTTTTGAGAAATATAGAGCTTTATATCTGATCTCCTAAAACTATTTAATTTTCTTTAAATATGAAGCAATTTGGAATGCAAGTTCTATTGATTGAGATGCATTTAATCTGGGGTCACAGTGAGTATGGTACCTACTGCTTAAATCCTTATCTGAGATTTTTTGCATACCACCCATACATTCAGTTACATTTTGTCCGGTCATTTCCAAGTGAATTCCACCTGCATATGTTCCTTCGGATTCATGAATTTTAAAAAAAGATTTTACTTCCGATAAAATATTCTTAAATACTCTCGTTTTATAACCACTTTTAGCCTTTTCTGTATTAGCGTGCATCGGATCACATGACCAAATAACATGAAGTTTAGAACTTTTGATTGATCTGATAATTGGTGGATAAATTTTTTCAACTTTCTTTGAACCCATTCTTACTATGAGGGTAATTTTTCCTTTCTCGTTTTTTGGGTTTATCTTTTTAATAACTCTTGTCAACTCTTGTTGATCTGTTGATGGTCCTACTTTAATTCCAATAGGATTACTTATACCTGAACAAAATTCAACATGTGCACCATTGATATTTCTTGTTCTATCGCCTATCCAAAGCATATGAGCACCAACATTATACCAGTGACCAGTTGTGCTATCGATTCTCGTGAACGCAGTTTCATAAGGTAACAATAATGCCTCATGAGAAATATAAAAGTTTGTTTCGGATAGCTGTCTAACGCTTTGATTATTTACTCCACACGCATTCATAAAGTTTAAACACTCTGATATCCTATTGGCTAATGCCTTAAAGTTTGAACCTTGCTTTGATTTTTTCACAAAATCTAAGTTCCAGCTCTGGATTGTAGACAAATCAGCATACCCCCCGTAAGCGAATGCTCTTAATAAGTTCTGAGTTGAAGCTGCTTGATTATAAGCTTTTATCATCCTCTCAGGATCTGGTTCTCTTGCCTTTTTATTAAAATCAATACAGTTAATCATATCTCCTAAGTAGCTAGGAAGTTCCAAATTTTCTTTTTTTTCAAATGGCGACGACCTTGGTTTTGCAAATTGACCAGCTAACCTACCTAATTTTATAACTGGTACACCTGAAGCAAAAGATAAAATTACAGCCATCTGCATTATAACTCTAAAAGTGTCTCTAATATAATTCGGATGAAACTCAGCAAAACTTTCAGCACAATCTCCTGCCTGTAAAAGAAAGCCTTTGCCATCTACACACTTTGATAATTCACACTTAAGCTCTCTAACTTCTCCAGCAAATACTAGTGGAGGTAATTTTTTCATTTGGTTGGTAACTTTTTTTAACTTAGAAATATCTTCATAATTTGGTTGATGAAGAGCCTTTTTCTTTATCCAAGATTGAGGTGTCCAATTTTCTTTCATAATATAATCACTTTTATAATAACTTATAATTTAAAATTCAAATTAATATTCTTTATTATTAATTTCTTAAAGTAACAATTTCCTCTGCACAAGTAGGATGTATCCCTATAGTTTTGTCAAGTTGCTTTTTTGTA
>CACFLM010000048.1 GCA_902567145.1 uncultured Alphaproteobacteria bacterium | reverse complement strand
TGGAATTTAAAATTTAAAGAAAGGTTAAATGAATGACAATTGATGCATCTGAAATATCGGCAATACTAAAATCTGAGATTAAAGAGTTAGGCGACGACCCAAAGATATCTGAAGTTGGAACTGTTCTGACTGTGGGAGACGGTATTGCAAGGGTTTATGGACTTGACAATGTTCAAGCAGGTGAAATGGTTGAATTTCCTGGTAAAGTTAAAGGGATGGCACTTAATTTGGAAGATGATAATGTCGGCGTTGTTATCTTTGGAAGTGATAAAGCCATAAAAGAGGGTGATGTTGTAAAAAGAACAGAATCAATTGTTGAAGTTCCAACTGGAAAAGCTCTTTTAGGAAGAGTTGTAGATGGATTAGGAAATCCAATTGATGGAAAGGGCCCTTTAAAGGATGTTAAATATAGACGAGCAGAGTTAAAAGCTCCTGGCATTATTCCAAGAAAATCAGTTCATGAACCCATGCAAACTGGTATAAAAGCAATAGATAGTTTGATTCCAATAGGAAGGGGCCAAAGAGAACTTATAATCGGAGATCGTCAAACTGGTAAAACCTCAGTTATAGTCGATACAATTATTAATCAAAAACAAATTAATCATTCAAGTGATGAATCAAAAAAACTATATTGCATCTATGTTTCTATTGGACAAAAACGTTCAACTGTGGCGCAAATCGTAAAGACGCTTGAAGATAATGATGCAATGAAATACTCGATTGTTGTTGCAGCAACTGCATCAGATCCTGCACCGCTTCAGTTTTTAGCCCCATACACAGGCTGTGCTATGGGTGAATATTTTAGAGATAATGGAATGCACGCAGTAATCTTTTATGATGACCTTTCAAAACAAGCTGTTGCTTATAGACAAATGTCTTTGTTACTTAGAAGACCTCCAGGGAGAGAAGCTTTTCCTGGAGATGTCTTTTATATACATTCCAGATTACTAGAACGTGCGGCAAAAATGGGTGAAAAAAGCGGTTCAGGATCTCTCACTTCACTTCCAGTTATTGAAACTCAAGCAGGAGATGTTTCAGCCTATATCCCTACGAATGTTATTTCGATTACCGATGGTCAGATCTTTTTAGAGACAGAATTATTCTTCAAAGGAATAAGACCTGCTGTTAATGTTGGGTTATCAGTGAGTAGAGTTGGTTCTGCAGCGCAGATCAAAGCTATGAAACAAGTTTCAGGTTCGATCAAACTAGATCTAGCTCAATTTAGAGAGATGGAAGCCTTCTCTCAATTTGCATCTGATTTAGATCAATCAACTAGAAACCTTCTGGAAAGAGGTAGAAGATTAACAGAAATTCTCAAACAACCTCAATATTCTCCTTTAAAAGTAGAAGAACAAGTTGTTGTAATTTTCTCTGGTGTTAAAGGTTTCTTAGATAAAATTGATATTGTAAACATTACAAAATTTGAGAAGTATCTTTTGGAAAGGCTTAAAAGTAATGGTAAGAAAATTTTAGAATCAATTGAAAAAGAACAGTCCATTAGTGAAGAACTTGAGAGCAAACTTAGTAAATTTATTCAAGAAACAGTTGAAAATTTTTTAGAGGAAAATAATGCCAAGTCTTAAAGATCTTAGAAACAGAATCTCAAGTGTTAAATCTACCAAAAAAATTACTTCAGCAATGAAAATGGTTGCAGCTGCCAAGCTGAAAAGAGCTCAAGATAACGCAGAAAAAACAAGACCATATGCTTTAAAAATGGGTGAAATTGTTAATTCATTAATTCAAAATAAAGGACCGAAAGAATTTAAATTTTCTGATAATAAAAATAAAACTAAAACTATCTTACTAATTATTTGTTCTGCTGATAGAGGTCTATGTGGAGGGTTCAATGGATCAATTATAAAATTCTCAAAAAAATTTTCGGAAGCTAAAATAAATGAAGGTTTGAAATTGAATTATATATTTGTAGGAAAAAAAGCATACAACTCTTTAAGAAAATTCTGCGGAGATTCCATAATTGATTCTTTTTCAGACATTGCTAACCCATCAATAAAGTTTGAGTTAGCCAGTTCAATAAGAGATAAAATACTAGAACTTTTTTTACAAAACTCTATCGATGAGTGTCATCTTGTCTACACCAAATTCAGCAGTGCCATATCACAAACAGTTAAGTCGATCCAACTTCTTCCTTTAGTTTCATCAGAAGAAAAAGACAGTAAAGCAGAACATATTAATAGCTCTTACGATTTTGAGCCTGATGAGGAGGTAATTTTAGATGAAATTATTCCTAAGAATATTGCCATCCAAATTCATACAGCGCTCCTTGAAAATCTTGCAAGTGAACAAGGATCTAGAATGACGGCTATGGACAATGCTACTAGGAATGCAAATGACATGATTGACAATCTTACTTTATTTTATAATAGATCAAGACAAGCGCTTATTACAAAAGAACTTATTGAAATCATTTCAGGTGCAGAAGCAGTTTAACTAAATTTTAAGGAGAAAAATATGAGTAAAAATGAGGGAAAAATTAAACAGATACTGGGTGCTGTTGTAGATGTAAGTTTTGAAGAAAAATTACCTCAGATTCTTGATGCACTAGTTGTTAAACATGAAAATAAAGACTTAGTTCTAGAAGTAGCTCAACACCTTGGAGAGAATACTGTCAGAACTATTGCAATGGATTCAACTGACGGACTAGTTAGGGGTCAACAAGTTGTAGATACCGGAAATCCAATCTCTGTTCCTGTTGGACCTGAAACCTTAGGAAGAATTCTAAATGTAGTTGGAGAACCTGTTGATGAAAGAGGGCCAGTTAAAACAAAGCTAAGGTTTCCGATCCACAAAAATGCTCCTGAATTTACAGATCAATCGACTGAAACAGAAGTCTTAGTTACTGGTATAAAAGTAGTAGACCTTTTGGCTCCGTATTCAAAAGGTGGAAAAATTGGTTTATTTGGAGGGGCTGGAGTTGGAAAAACAGTATTAATCATGGAACTCATCAATAATATTGCCAAAGGACATGGAGGATATTCTGTATTCGCAGGTGTTGGAGAAAGAACAAGAGAAGGGAATGATCTTTACCATGAGATGATAGAGTCCGGTGTTATCAAACTAGATAGTGATGAGTCTAAGGCCGCGCTAGTCTATGGACAAATGAATGAACCGCCTGGTGCCAGAGCTAGAGTAGCATTAACTGGTCTAACATTAGCAGAATATTTTAGAGATGAAGAAGGCCAAGACGTTCTTTTA
>CACFLM010000047.1 GCA_902567145.1 uncultured Alphaproteobacteria bacterium | reverse complement strand
TTATAAAATCCATTTGTGATAACGAGAAACCAGATTTAGTAATCCTCGGCAAACAAGCTATTGATGATGATTGTAACCAAACAGGACAGATTGTAGCTACACTTTTGGAAATTCCTCAAGCTACATTTGCATCAGAATTAAAAAAGAATGATGATAATACATTTAATGTTACTCGTGAAGTTGATGGAGGACTTGAAACCATAAAATTAAATACACCTTGTGTAATAACTACTGACTTAAGATTGAATGAGCCTAGGTATGCATCCTTACCAAATATAATGAAGGCAAAGCAGAAAAAAATTGATATTCTTGAAATTGGGAGTTTTGGTATAGATATTAAAAATAGATTAGAAATATTAGAGGTCAATGAGCCACCAGAGAGGAAGCCTGGAATAAAAGTTGAAGATGTTGATTCTCTCGTAGATAAATTAAAAAATGAGGCAAATGTCCTATGAAAATATTAGTTGTAATTGAACACGATAACAAATCTATCAAACAATCAAGCTATTCAACAATAACTGCGGCTAGTAAAATTAATGAAAATGTTGAAGCAATTGTTCTTGGAGAAAATTTAAGTTCAATTGCTGAAGAACTCAGAAAATCTGCTCATCTAAAAAAAATTTATTTAATCAACAATAAATTATTTCAGAATCCACTTGCAGAAAACTTAAGTATAACGTTAAAAAAATTCGTAGAAGAAAGAAATTTCACTCACATTTTGTCACCATCAAGTACTTTTGGAAAGAATATGTCTCCAAAACTTGCAACACTTTTAGATGTTCAGCAGATTTCAGATATAACGAAAATTATAAATGATAATACATTTGAAAGACCTATATATGCAGGAAATGCTATTGCAAAAATTAAATCAAATGATTTTATTAAGATAATTACAGTAAGATCCACATGCTTTGAACCTTGTAATCTTGATTCTGATACTGAGGTAGAAAATCTTGAGATTGATGTTGATGAAGATAACAATGTCCAGTTTGTTAGTTACGATCAATCTAAGTCAGATCGCCCTGAGCTCACTAGTGCAAAAATTGTTATATCAGGTGGCAGAGGAATGCAAAACGGCGATAACTTTAAACTTTTAGAGGGCATTGCGGATAAACTTGGAGCTGCAATGGGTGCCAGTAGAGCAGCAGTTGATGCTGGCTTTGTACCAAACGATTGGCAAGTTGGACAAACAGGTAAAATTGTTGCACCAGATCTCTATATTGCTGTTGGTATATCAGGAGCAATTCAACACATAGCTGGTATAAAAGATTCAAAATTTATAGCTTGCATTAATAAAGATGAGGAAGCGCCAATATTTAATTTTTCTGATTATGGTTTGGTTGGTGATCTTTTCGAACTCTTACCAAAACTAGAGGAAAAGCTATAGAAGTTTTTCAAGTTCATTGGAAAACTCATTATCAAGCCAATCAATATAACCTTCAATTCTTGACACCTCATTGAGATCATTGTCTACAATCAATGTTGTTGGCATTATCTTAACGTTCAATTTTTTTGTAAGCTCGAGTTTATTATCTATGAAAGGTTTAAATTTACCTAATTTCTTTTTTTTAAGAAATTTAGGTAAAGTTTTTTGTGGATTTAAATCAACCGAAATAAATATAACTTTCAGATCTTTGCTATATCTTTGCTCTAGCTCTATAAGTTCTGGAATTTCTTTGATACAAGGGGGGCACCATGTAGCCCAAAAGTTAATTAAGTAGAGTTTTTTTTTTTCACTTTTAAAGATACTAATTTTCTTGTCATTGAGAGTGCTAAGTTCAATATGGCCAACTTTTTTGGGTTCATTATGTAATAATAGTTGATTGTTCTCATATGAATGAGATAGATTTGAAATAAAAAAAGAGATAATGAAGAAGAAATATTTCATATTAACATAATAACATAGATGAAAAAAACAACAAATTTACTTTGGGGAGGAAGATTCACTGATGAATCCTCAAGCCTTTTAAAGAAAATTAATGATTCTATAGGTTTTGATTATAAATTAGCAAATGAAGATATTAGTTTAAATATGTCATACGTGGAGTCATTGCATAAGGCAAATTTATTAAGTTTAAAGGAATATAAAAAGATAAACATTGCCCTAGAGGAGATACAGGAAGACCTTAAAAAGGGTAGATTTAAATTTTCAGAAGCATATGAGGATATCCATATGAATATTGAAATGGCATTAAAAAAAAAAATTGGGAAATTAGCGGGTAAAATTCATACTGGAAAATCAAGAAACGACCAAGTTGCTACGGACATAAAACTTTGGATTAAAAATAAACTTTTTAATGTAATTTTTAAAATTAATAAAATTCAGAAAACAATAATCAAAAAAGCAGAAACTAATTTAGATATAATAATGCCGGGATTTACTCATTCACAAAATGCACAACCAATATTATATTCTCATTATCTTCTTTCTTTTTTTGAAATGTTTGAAAGAGATAAGAAAAGGGCAACCCAGTTGTTACACAATATTAATGAATGTCCGTTGGGTTCGGGTGCTTTGGCAGGAACTAATTTCTTTGAAATTGACAGAAAAAAACTTGCAAAAAGTTTAGGATTTAAAAAGCCAACTGAAAATTCTCTCGATAGCGTTTCAGATAGAGACTTTATAATAGAATTTTTGAGTTTACTATCAATTTTGAGTATGCATTTTTCCAGATTATCTGAAGACTTTATAATTTGGTCGAGTAGTGCATACGATTTTTTAGAATTTCCAGATAACCTTTGTACAGGTTCATCAATCATGCCTCAAAAGAAAAATCCAGATGCTGCTGAACTTGTGAGATCCAAGTGTGGTAGGATTTATTCATCTCTTTTAAACTTATTGATTATTCAAAAAGGTCTTCCTAGTGGCTACAGTAAGGATCTACAAGAAGATAAAGAGCCTGTTTTCGATGCTAATGAAACAATAGACTTATTGCTAGACATAGTAAACAAAATGTTAGGTTCGGTTAATGTTAATAAATCTAAGATGTATGATTTAGCAAATATGGGGTTTGTTACTGCAACTGATCTTGCAGATTGGTTGGTGATGAACACTGATTTAACTTTTAGAGAAGCGCATGAGAAAACTGGTAAAATAGTTCTAATGGCCGAAAAGAAAAAAAAAAGATTGAGTGATTTATCTTTACAAGATTTAAAAGATGTGGAGCCAAAAATTACGCAAGATGTATTTAATTATTTGTCAATAGAAAGCTCAGTTGCGAAAAAAAAATCCTATGGTGGAACAAGTCTTGCTGAGGTAAAAAGGGCAATTAAAAGAGCAAAAAAAAAAGTTTGATTGTGTTATGAATACTTTTTTAAAATTAGTTATAATAATTTATTTCTTTTCTCTTGTGTCTTGTGGAAAAAAGTCGAGTCTAGAAAGGTATCCTGAAAGCGATTATCCTAAAAACTACCCTGCGCACAATGAATAAAGTTTCACAATATAATCAATATCTCCACTACAAAAAAAATAGATTGTTTTTGGAGGAAATTTCATTGTCAGATTTAGCGTCTAAATTTTCTACGCCTACGTATTGTTATTCAATCACACAAATGATGAAAAATTACATAGTTTTAAAGAATTCTTTCAAGAAATTAAAGCCATTAATTTGTTACGCACTTAAAGCAAACTTTAATAGTGAGA
>CACFLM010000046.1 GCA_902567145.1 uncultured Alphaproteobacteria bacterium | reverse complement strand
CTTTCGCTTGCCAGGTCGAAGTGTTAAAGTAGGAATACTGTGTTTAGCTAAAATTCGATCAATTTCTTTTTGATTTTCTTTAATAAATTTATTAAGTTTTTTTTTCCAGTCAGTTTCACCATCTCTCACTCCCATTGTCGTATAATAATCCATCCTTCCCCAACCTTGATCGGTTGTTTCTAAAGGAATAAACGTAAAGTTCTTTTCATCTAATCCTTTTTTTTTAAGATAATACACTGCAATTGGGCCTGACATAAAAACTATATCAACCAAACCATCAATTAAATCTTCTATCATTGACTCACCAATAACTGCTTTTCTTGGATCAAAAGTTAGGTTATAGGGTCTAACTCTACTCATTAGATTATAACGTTGAAGTACAAAAGTTGGAGGTGTTCCCGCTTGGGCTCCTATACTTAAATCTGCGAGCTGAGGGTGATTTGGCCTATCAACTTCAATACCATTATCATTTAAAAATATCATACCGTACGACCATCTCATGTAAGGTACGGTGTTAAGCACTAAATCATTGCCAGCGGTGATACCTATTATGATATCACACTTTTTTTTGTTAAGAGTATTCCTGACATAACCTATAACTTGAGGAAAAAAATCATACACAACTGGAATATTGAGTTTCTTGCCTAATAATTCTGCTATTTCATTTTCGAAACCTTCACCATTCTCGTTAGAGAATGGTAAATTTGAGGGGTCTGCGCACACTCGTAAATTTTTAGTGTCAACAGCCTCAATGGCTGATTCCCTTGCGTTTACGTTAAAATTTAGGACCAGAACAAGGGTTATCAGTAGACTAGGTAACATTTTATACTAAAGATAATTAATCTGCTTCTTTGAACTTAGGAAGTTTTGGGAGTCTGACGCCTCTTCTTATCTTACCTTCTGCTCGAGCTCGAACATACCTGTACATATCCTCAACATGAGGGGCAACGTTTGTATTTGCTCCAAAAGCTGGCATTACATTACCTTTCTGAGCACCCTCAGCTTCGCCTCTTCCATTCATAATAACATTAAAGAAATCGTCGTAAGATAAGCCTTGCTGTATGGAGACCATTAGTGATGGAGCATATGTACTACCCATGGCATCTGGTCCATGGCATACATGACATTCAGCATGATAAGATCTCCAACCTTTATAAGTGGCGAAGTCCATCCAACCATACTGCATTTCTACTAAATCTTTATTTTCTCTACATTGATCGAGTTCTTCCTCAGATACGAAGTCAACAGCTTTGCCTTGACATACAATCTGTATAAGGTTGAGAGGAGTTCCATCTTCTTTCAGTCTATCCCCTTTACCATATTTAATAACGTAAGTCGGGTTGTCATCTTTATCAAATTGAGGTTCAACAGCCTCAGGTGTTGGTATGGCCTTAGCGCTAAATCCTATAGTAAGGAAAGCAGCTAGCATGTATTTGTTAAAATGTGATTTCATATTTCAAAGTCCTAATTAATCATTAAATAAATATTTATTATTTATATTGTAAATTATATCAAAAACTCAAGAATTTTAAGTATATTTTTCAAAAAAAAAAAGCCCGACTAAATAGCCGGGCTTTTAAATTGTTTACTGTTTAAGCTACTACGGTAAAGCGAAGACAGTTAATACTCCACCTAATGCAGTGTGGTTGTGAAGTGCAGAGTATGCACCAACAGCACCTAAACCTGCAGTTGGGTCAGTAAGACCAGCAGCTAGACCAATTCCAGCCCAACCACCAACGCCTGATAGGATACCAACATATTGCTTACCTTTATGAGAGTAAGCCATGAAGTTACCGATAATACCAGATGGTGTTTTGAACTTGAATAGTTCTTTACCAGTTTTACTTTCAACAGCCTTAGCATAACCTTCTAACGTACCGTAGAAAGTGATTCCACCAGCTGTTGACATAGAGCCACTCCATACAGAGAAAGGCTCAGGGTTAGACCATACGATCTTACCTTTATCAGCATCCCATCCAATGAAGTTACCTAAGTGAGTTCCGCCTGGAGCTGGGTACATTGATAATGTAGCACCAACATAAGCGTTACCAGCTACGTAGTCTACCTTGAATGGCTCATAATCCATACAAACGTGGTTTGTAGGAACCATGAATAAACCAGATAGTCTATCGTAAGAAGCAGGCTGTTGGTCTTTTGTACCTAAAGCCGCTGGACAGATGTTAGTTGTATTAACATCTTCACCTTGGTGTGCAGTTGAGTATCTGTCTTGTACTTGTGGACGACCAGTTTTCATATCAACGTGAGTTGCCCAATTCACAGCTGGATCGTACTTCTCAGCTACTAATAGCTCACCAGAAGCTCTATCCATTGTGTAAGCAAAACCATTTCTGTCGAAATGTACAAGTGCTTGACGATTTTTACCTTTTACTTTCATGTCAACAAGAATCATCTCGTTAACACCGTCATAATCCCACTCATCATAAGGAGTCATCTGATATAACCATTTAGCCATACCATTGTCTGGATTACGAGCGTTAATAGTCATAGACCATTTGTTGTCACCAGGACGAACAACTGGATTCCATGTAGATGGGTTACCTGTACCGTAGTACAACGTGTTTAATTTAGAGTCATAACCGTAGAAACCCCAAATTGAACCACCACCTATTTTCCATGAATCACCAGGCCAAGTCTTCAATGAAGAATCTTTACCTATTGGTTTTAACATAGAAGTAGTTTTGTTTGGATCAACTAGCATATCCTTATCAGGACCCATGCTGTAAGCTCTCCAAAGTCTCTTACCGCTGTTGATGTCATAACTTGTCCAGTTACATCTAACACCAAACTCAGCACCAGAACAACCAACACCTACAGTATCTTTAATGATGAATGGTTGACCTGAACCAGTAGAAGCAGAGACACCGTATTTACCAGTACCAGCATGTAGATTAGTTGTAATCCACTTCTCTTTACCAGTTTTAGCGTCTAATGCAATTACTGAAGTATCAGCAGCATGTAGAACAATAGTACCATTAGGGTGATAGTTAACACCACGGTTTACATTATCACAGCACATAACTGAAATAACTCTGTCCATAGTTTCACCACCTGGATACTTACCACCTTTTACAGGGTTGTATTTCCACATGATTCTTTGGTCGTCATTAAGGTCTAAAGCGTACACTATGTTTGGAATTGCAGTGTGAACATACATTACATCTCCAATAACAAGTGGACTACCTTCGTGGCCTCTTAAAACACCAGTAGAAAAAGTCCAAGCGACTTTTAAACTACCAACGTTACTTTTGTTGATTTGATCAAGTTTTGAGTAACGGTGACCAGCGTAATCGCCAGACTGTTGTACCCATTGACTCGGATCTTTCATCATTTTTTCAAGCTTAGAGTTAGCACTTACAGCAAATGGAAGAGCTAAAGCAGCTGAAGCAATGATGCTTTTTTTCAAAATACTCATAAAGTATTTCTCCTTTATTACGATTAATATTTGGGCGACTGCCCGCTTATTGATTGGAATCAAAATATAACATAAATCGTTAGGTTATTTGATTTCCTCCCATGGTTATATTATGTCTGAATACCGTAAATTCAAGACAAAAATATGAATACAACATGAACGCAACTCTATATACATAATAGGTTTTGACTTTTTCTTAACAAAATCAATAACTTAAACAAAAAATTATACTTTAAAAAAGTTGTGGATAACTTAAAAAAAAAACTTTCAGATATGAACATCAGATGAATGTTAATATTAAGTTTT
>CACFLM010000045.1 GCA_902567145.1 uncultured Alphaproteobacteria bacterium | reverse complement strand
AGAGATTGAATTATCGATTTTGCTTTCACTAATAAAAAAAAAGGATGTGGTCTTTGACATAGGCTCTAATATAGGAGCCTTCACCATCCCTATATCAAAAAAAATAGGAAGTAATGGTAAAGTATTCTCCTTTGAACCTCAAAATTTAATTCACGAAATTCAATTAAAAAATATTAAAGAAAATAATAGTAGAAATATTGAATTATTTCAAACTGGAATTTCTTCAAAGTCTTCTCAAATAGATCTATGCTTAATCGATTATTCTGTACAAGATAATTTTGGAGGTGTAAGTTTAATTCAAGATAATTCAAACCCTTTTTTCCCAAATGATAGCGATCCCAAGCAAGAAATAAAGATGATAACACTTGATGAATTTTTATTTGTAGAAAAATGTAATCTTGTAAAGATTGATGTGGAGTCTATGGAGATGCAAGTGCTTGAGGGTGGTCAAAAGTTCTTAAAAAAGTATAGACCTATCTTATGGGTTGAAAATCAAAGAGTTTTTCCAAATAAACTCAATAAATATCTTTTAAATAGTGATTACAATCTTTATTGGATATTGTCCAATCTGTTTAATCCCAAAAACTTTTTCAATTCTAACACAAATCTATTTCCATATATTTGCTCTGAGAATATTTTAGCAATACCAAAAGAAAAAAGAAATACTAAATTAGAACTCTTAGATCAATTCGATGAAATTATTGATGAGTCTTCACCTCCAAAAAAAATTTTTTCTAATTGTTTAACTTAGACGGGTTAAGTTTTAAGTATAAAAAATTAATTGAATTAAACTGTTTTCTTTAATAATGTATTGGTTTAAATCCATTAATGAAGATTAGGATTATCAAAGTAATTATTGAAATTAAATCTTTCAAAAAGTAAAAAAGATTGGAGATCTTTAAAAATTAAAAAAATCTTTCTATATGGCTTTTCATTATTAATTTTTTTTATCTTAATTTTAATAATCTTTACTAATGAATACTTTGAGCAAGATAACTTCAAACTTTTATTCCAATATTATGAAGATTTAAAATTAAAAGTTGATCAAAATATCTTGTTATATATTTCAATTTATTTTTTTTTTTCAATTCTATGGATATGTCTTGTCGGAATTGTTACACCAATGCTAGTTATATCTACTTTATTATTTGGTTACGTTAGCTGTATTTTTTCAATTATATCATTCACTATAGGTTCTACTATCTCCTTTTTTCTAGCCAAAAAACTCAAAGGATCGATTAATTTTAATTTAAAAAAAATAAATATTAAAAATAATGCTTTCTTTTTATTCATAATCTTTCGATTTATTCCAGGCATCCCATTTATGATTAAGAATTTTTCTGGGGTTTTTTTTAATTTAAACAATAAAGAATTTATTGCTGCTACTATCCTCGCTGAATCTCCTCAGATAATTTTGTTTGTTTTTATTTTAAATAAATTAATTAAGTCGTCTGAAATTTTAATTACAAATTTTGATCTCTCAATTTTATATAATGAATTATTAATACCAATTCTCTTAATAATCTCTTTCTTAGTTTTCATATTTATAATTAAAATTAAATTTCAAAAATATTTTTATAAAAATTAATTCTTCCTTTTCCGATTTTTTTTACTATATTTAAGTTAGGAGAATTGTATGAGTAATAAAAATGAATGTGGTTGCGGGAGATCGCCAACTGGTCTTTGCATTGGGTGGCATAATCTTTCTGAAGACGATTACAAAGCAAAACTAGCTAAGTATGAAGAGCGCAATAATACAAAAGAAGATAGCTAATTTAGAATTTAAAATTTTTTAAATGCTTCCAGAATCTCTTAAGACCTTTTGGAGCATTTGTTTTCCTTCTACTTGGCCACTTCCTTGTTGGATCAAATATAGTTTGATCCAAACCGATATCTTCAACAGCAGGTTTTTCAATTATGACTGTATAGTATCCCAGCTTTTTGTAAGATACGCCAATATCCAATTCATTCTTATACTTTTCATAACCACCAATTAAATCGTAGTCCTTCTTTCTTTTTACCCCTGGTCTGAATGAAAAGTATCCCCACTCCCAACCTTCTTTACAAAAAACTTTTCTAAATCCGATTCCTTTATATTTTATTAATGGTCCATAACTGAAGATATCAAGCCTACTAGCACTTTCTTTGCTTTCTAACCATACCTGTATTATTTTTGGATCATATTCAAGAATCTTTAATGAATCCTGAATAAAATTTTTTCTTGTATACACCCAATCGTCTTCACAATGAAAAATGTAAGGTGTCTTTATCAGCTTGTAAACATCTACAATAGATTGTATTTGCCCTTTTTTTTTTTTGTTAAAAAGTAAATGAAGTTTTCCCCCCCATTTCTTTCTAATATGAGAATAGGTAATATTATCCACAGAATCTTCAGTAAGATAAAACTCTTCTATTGGAAAATTATTGAAATTGAAAAAACTCTCTAAAGTTCTGTCAAGCAAATCTACTCGTCCGCAACTTGTTAAAACGAATGATATTTTTTCACTCATTTATAAACTTACTTTAGTAAAAAACATAATTATTTAATTATAAAAACTTATCGAAGAGTTTGAACACAAAAAACTTAAAAAGGTAATTTTGTGCTGCCCATTAAAAATTTATCGACATTGTGGGCTACCTGCCTTCCCTCCCTTATAGCCCAAACAACTAAAGATTGACCTCTCCTCATATCGCCTGAGACAAATACTTTCTTGACATTAGTTTTGTAATCCTCATCATTAGCCTTAACATTGCCTCTTGAATCAAGTTCTATACCAGAGTCCTCTATTAACCTGTCTTTTACCGGATGAACAAAACCCATAGCTAACAACACAAGGTCTGCTTTAATTTTCATTTCTGAACCCTTACCGGCACATTCTTTAATTTGCATTCTACCTTCAGAGTTTTGCTCCCATTCAATTTTTTTTAATGTTAAACTTTTTACCTTATCCCCATCTCCTTCAAATAATTTTGTTGATACACTCCAGTTTCTATTTGCTCCTTCCTCATGAGAAGATGAAGTTCTAAGCTTTAGTGGCCAGTTAGGCCAAGTTAGCATTTTATTCTCTTTGGCAGGAGGTTTGTCTAGAATCTCCAGTTGAGTAATTGAGCTTGCTCCTTGACGATTTGAAGTTCCAATGCAATCAGAGCCAGTGTCTCCACCTCCAATTACAACTACATTCTTATTTTTTGCATCAAATTCTTTGTCTAATTTAATTTTGTCACCTTCACAAATCTTATTCTGGAGTGTTAAAAAATCCATCGCAAAATGAATGCCTTTGAGCTCTCTTCCCGGTATATCTAGATCTCTTGGTTGTTCGGAGCCACAGGCTAAAACGATTGCATCAAACTTATTTAATATTTCTTTAAATGAAAAATCTTCACCTATCTTTGCATTACATTTAAATCTAACTCCCTCCTCACTCATTTGCTCGATCCTCTTATCGATTAAATATTTTTCCATCTTGAAATTCGGTATTCCATATCTTAATAATCCACCAATACGATCATTCTTTTCATATAATGTTACTTCATGTCCAGCTCTAGCTAACTGTTGCGAACACGCCAAACCAGCTGGACCTGAACCAACAACTGCAACTCTTTTGTTAGTCTTATTATTATTAATTTCAGGAATCAGCCAGCCTTTTTCGTATGCTTTGTCAATTATTGATCTTTCAATACTTTTAATAGTAACTGGACTGTCATCTATATTTAAAGTACAAGCTGCTTCGCATGGAGCTGGACAAATCCT
>CACFLM010000044.1 GCA_902567145.1 uncultured Alphaproteobacteria bacterium | reverse complement strand
ACAAACTGGATCGCAACTCTATAACGCATAAATAAGTTAATTTTATTGTTATCTTCATCACCTGACCTTGCAGTGTGAAAGAGACCAATCAGCAAAACTAAAAAAGTAGTTATTAAGCAGATAACTATTATAGAGTTTAGTAAGATCTCCATTTATCTGTTAAGAAGACCTTTTACAACTATTTGAGCTTGAATCTCCGCAGCTCCTTCAAAAATATTCAAGATTCTAGAATCACACAATACTCTACTTATTGGATATTCAAGCGCATACCCATTTCCACCATGAATCTGCAAAGCACTATCAGAATTACTCCAAGCAACTCTAGCGGCCAACAGTTTTGCCATACCTGCTTCAATATCGCATCTAACATCGTTGTCTTTTTCTCTAGCAGAAAATAAGGTAATTTGTCTCGCTACTGTCGTTTCCATAGCCATCCATGCTAGCTTACAAAAGATTCTGGGAAATTTTATTATCTGTTTACCAAATTGGCTTCTATCTTTTGAATATTGTAAACCAAGCTCTAATGCATTCTGAGCAACACCTACAGCTCTTGCTGCTGTCTGGATTCTGGCTGATTCAAAAGTTTCCATAAGTTGCTTAAATCCATTACCTTCTTGTTCACCTAGGAGGTCTTTTTTGCTAACTTTAATGTCATCAAGTGCAATCTCGTACTCCTTCATTCCACGGTAACCAAGAACTTCAATCTCACTTCCAGACATTCCATCCATAGGAAAGGGGTTCTCACAATTACCTCTTGGTTTTTCAACTAAGAACATACTAAGACCTTTATAACCTTTTTGCTCCATATCAGTTCTTGCAAGAACAGTCATAAGATCTGAACGAGCACCATGAGTTATCCATGTCTTATTTCCTGTGATTACATACTCATCACCTTTTAGCTGAGCACGTGTTGACAAACTACCAAGATCTGACCCAGTATTTGGTTCGGTAAAGACTGCTGTGGTAAGAATATTTCCCGATGCGATTTTAGGGAGATACTTTTGCTTTTGAGCTTCTGTTCCACCAAGTCTAATAAGTTCACCTGCAATTTCTGCTCTAGTTCCAAGGGAACCAGCGGCTAAGAATCCTCGTGAAAGTTCTTCTGTAACTACACACATTGCAACTTTGCCCATTCCAAGACCGCCATAGTTTTCTGGTATAGCAATGCTAAACACCCCAAGCTCAGCCATTTTTTTTAGAGTATCGTCAGGTATTAAATCATCTTTCAGATGCCATTCGTTGGCATACGGCAAAATTTCTTCTTCTGTAAATTTTTTAAATTGATCTTGAATCATATTAAGGGTTTCATCATTAAGACCAAGGTTGGCAGGAATATCTTTGTCTAGGGAATCAACAATTACCTGTTTGATTTTGTCAGAGAGCCCTGTATCTATAACATCTTTTACAGAATTCTCATCCATAAATAAAAAGTCATTTCTTTGAAGACCTAAATCAGATGGTCTAACCATTTCTGATTGGCTCATCATTATTCCGTGAGAAATTTGAGTAAGATACTCAGCAAATGCAAATATAGTAATGGACGCGTCTATTTCTTTTGCTACATTTTCATTCTCGAGTCTAACGAACCAATTTAGAGTTTCTCTTAGGCCTATTCTGTAGGTCTCAAACCAAGCAAAGCCGTGAGTTTTAAACTGATTAATTTCTAGGAGATTATTATCTATTCTACCGTCCTTTGTTAGGATATCTTTAAAGTAATTTTTAGATTTTACGGATAATTTCTCAAGATTGTTTAATATCTCATCTAGAGTGCCCTTATTTTCTAGAAGGTATTTTTTAAAGTTAGTAGTTTCTGTAGTTATATTTAATGAGCTGTCCATGACTTGTATTATTTAATATTAAAATTCTTTTATTCAAGTATATTTATAATTCATTAAAGCTTTTCATACCAGTCTTTTTTGCTTGAACCAAGGCTGCCATATTTCCTGGTAGATGTTTATTATTCATCATTTTAGTGTGTGCAGATGGAATTTCACTCCATTTGAAGCATTCAGACATTAAAGGGTTTATGAGCTTATTAATCATCATTTCATTTGCTTGATTTGCTTGGTAGAGATTTGCAAAATGACTGCCCTGAATTCTCTTTTGTCTCATCCAAATGTATCTTGCATCCATAGTTAAGTTATAACCAGATGTTCCAGCACAAATAACCACCATTCCGCCAGTTTTTACTAAATAACATGAAACTGGAAAAGTAGACTCGCCTGGATGTTCGAAAACGATATCGACATCTTTTTTCCCCGTAATATCCCATATATCTTTTCCAAGAACTCTGCATTTTTTTATGAAATCAGCATATTGTTCTTGATTTTTTACATCAGGTAATTGGCCAAAACATTCATATTTTTTTCTATTCAAGACACCAACCGCACCAAGTTTTTTTACAAATGGAATTTTTTCATCATCTGAAATTATTCCTATCGCATTAGCTCCAACCGCTTTACAAATCTGAACTGCCATACTTCCAATTCCTCCAGATGCACCCCAAACCAGAACATTCATTCCTGGTTTTAATGCATGAGGCGGATGACCAAACAACATCCGGTATGATGTTGCAAGTGTAAGTGTATAGCAGCCACTTTCTTCCCATGACAAATGAACTGGCTTCTTAAGAAGTTGCCTAGACTGCACAGTTGTAAATTGAGCAAATGAACCATCATTAGTCTCGTATCCCCAAATTCTTTGTGATTTAGAATACATTGGTTCCCCGCCATTACACTCTTCATCATCTCCATCATCCCGGTTACAATGGATTATAACTTCATCACCGACTTTCCACCTTTTGACATTATCACCTACTGCCCAAACAATACCCGACGCATCTGAACCACCTATATGATAACCCGTATCTTTTCCAATAACTGAAATAGGAATACCTTGTGAAGCCCAAACATTATTATAATTTATTCCCACCGACATAACCATCACAAGAACTTCATCCTTACTGGGAAGTTGTACGGGCATTTTTTCAATCTGCATTGCTTTTTCAGGAACACCTAATCTATCTTCTCTGATTACCCAAGCATACATTTCTTTAGGAATATCGCCTAAAACAGGTATTTCACCTATCTCGTAAATTTTCTTTGCAGTCATAACTATTCCTGTGATAATTTAAAAGACTTATACCATTAAAAAAAATAAAATACATGAAATTTATTGTTTGTGATTAAAAATAATATTATTTAGGTAGATAAATGAATAAAACTAAAGATAAACCATGGATGATAAGAACTTATGCAGGACATTCTTCTGCATCAGCTTCAAACAAACTTTACAGAGAAAATTTAAAGAAAGGCCAGACAGGTTTATCAGTGGCTTTTGATTTACCAACACAAACAGGTTATGACTCAGATCATATTTTGTCTAAAGGTGAAGTTGGTAAAGTTGGTGTGCCAATAAGTCACATTGGAAATATGCAAACTCTTTTTGACAAAATTCCATTAGATAAGATGAACACATCGATGACAATTAACGCACCAACACCTTGGTTGTTGTCTTTATATATTGCTACTGCTGAGAAACAAGGTGTTAAAAAAAAACTTTTATCTGGTACAACTCAAAATGATATTACAAAAGAATATTTATCAAGGGGTACATATATTTTTCCACCTGAACCCAGTTTAAAATTAACCACTGATGTTATTAAGTACACCACTGTAGAGGTTCCCAAGTGGAATCCAATTAACATATGCTCCTATCATCTTCAAGAAGCTGGAGCTACTCCAGAGCAGGAGTTATCATTTGCATTAGCAACTGCGATTGGTGTTTTAGAATATCTTTATAAGTCAGAGAAGATTGCAAAACCTCTATTCGAAAAAATTGTTGGGAGGATAAGCTTCTTTGTTAATTCAGGAATGCGTTTTGTAACAGAAACTGCAAAAATGGTGGCTTTCACTGAACTTTGGGATGAGATATGCACGAAAAGATTTAAAATTTCAGATTCTACCTATAGACGTTTCCGATATGGTATGCAAGTTAACTCCCTTGGACTAACAGAACTTCAACCTGAAAATAATGTTTATAGAATTTTAATCCAAATGCTTCCTGTTGTTATAGCTAAAAACTC
>CACFLM010000043.1 GCA_902567145.1 uncultured Alphaproteobacteria bacterium | reverse complement strand
AGCCTTCCTTTTACTTTCAAAAAATTCATCAATGGGACTCTTAGTTTTTTTGATTGCTGGTATAACAGGAATGATAACCGGATATTTAGTAGACTTATTTCATAATAAGAATTATTTAGAAGTAAAAGAAAACTTTAAGATTGAATTTGAAAAAGTTGAAAAAACGTTTGTTTCAAAATTTAATTTCTTTTGGATTATAATTTTTATTCCAGGTTTTATTATTGGAATTTTAACAGCATTTCAAGTCGATGTTAATTCTTTTAAAACATTCAAAGATTTTAATATTACTGATTCGGTGGGGTCAGTTGGAGCAATCATATCTATATTTATGTGGACTCTTAATCCCTTAAGTGATTTCCAGTGCTCAACCGAAAAAACAAGATCATATCTATCAAGAGTAATTGATACAACAAACTTTGTCACAACTTGGGTTGTATGTGGTTTTTTATTATATGAAATTATAATATATTTCAGTGGAATAGATTTAAAAATCTTTTTTGATACATTATCAATCCTCATTCCATTAATAGCTATAATGTTTGGTTTCATTCCGGGGTGTGGGCCACAAATTTTAGTAACTACATTTTATTTGGATGGTCTAATTCCTTTTTCAGCTGAACTTGGAAATGCTATATCAAATGATGGTGATGCTCTTTTTCCCGCAATAGCTTTGGCTCCTAAAGCTGCAATATACGCAACACTTTATAGCGGGATTCCAGCAATTCTGGTGGCTTACAGTTATATGTTTATCTTTGAACTCTAAATTAATTTTTTGTTATCAAAAGTTAAACAAAATTTTCGCAGTAAAACTATTAGCACTAAAATCTTCAGAATAATTTTCTATTCCAGAGTCAACAAAATTGTATCCATACTCTGCTTGTAAATAAAACTGATCAGATAATGAATAACTAAAACCAGTTTTGAACTTTGCGGCAAAGTCTGTAAAGTTTTCATCAAATGCTAATCCTGATGAACCTCCAACAGTCTTTATTTCATCAGCATAACTTGCAAAACCAACCCCACCTCCAACAAAAAATTCAAAATCTTCTCTTACATCCATATCAAAAACTGGACCAAGTATCATAGAAAAAGATGATATAGTGCCATCCACATCATAAGTTGTATTATCAGTTCCAGTAAAAGTGTTGCCTCCAACTGATGCTGTTCCAGCGACAGTTAATTCTAATTTATCATAATCGAACTTTGTGAAAGAAAGATCTGTTTCAAAAGATAAGAAATCATTTAATCTGTAACCAAGAACTCCTCCGACTTGATAACCATTTTCAAAAACAAAATTACCAGCTATATTGGTTGAGAAACTCACACCATTTATGACCCCTGCCCCTGATTTTTCAACTTTTACATCGTTAGGTGATAATGCACCTATACTAAAACCAAGATAATAATTTTTATCCAAAGAATATGTCTCAGCTCGAAGAAAAAAAGGGACCATAAAGATTGATGTGAAAAGAATAATTGTTTTTTTAATATCCATTAACAACTCCAATTAATTGATTTAATTAATAAATATTGAATTAATTCGAAAAAGTCAATAGTTATCCACAATTTATAGACTGTGGATAACTTGTCATTTGGCTGAATTACTTTTTTTAAACAATTTTCTTATTCTTTTCATTATCTTTTATCATTTTTGACAACCTTTTAAATAATTGTCTTGAAAGAGATTGAATAATATTAGTTTCAGTCTTAATTACATCCTCTAATTTATCAATATCAATTGGAAGTTTTTGATTATCTTTCTTTCCAAGTTCCACAGATAGTTCCTTTATTAATTTTTGAATTTCTATTTTAGACTTACTCATTTTTTCTTTATTAGCTTTCGAAGATAATAAATAGTCATCCAAAAATGATGAATTAATCTCTACTAATTCAGATCCAGTAATTGCTCTTACAGTTGCTTTTCTTTTTTCACCAAGTATTAAAGATAATTCACCAAAAATATCTCCACTTGACATAGAACCAACCACTTTCTTATTTATCTCGACATTAAAAGATCCAGAAATAATTAAAAAAGCTGTATCCCCCTTCTCACCCTCGTTAACCACACATTCACCTGGTAAAACTTGAATCTTTCCATCTGTAATATTAGAAAGTTTATTTTTTTCAATATTATCATTGGTTTTGGATAATCTTTTATTTGACGTTTTGTTAGTAATATTTTTTTCAATATTAACTTTTGACTCAATTTTAGTAATTTTATCTTCATTAAATTTCTTTGATCCGCCTTCAGTCTCGTCGTTTACTAAAGATCTATTTTTCATAGAGTTTGAATAATTTAAGAAGATCCTCAAATTATGAATTGATGATCTAAGCCGGTTAATTCTTTCATCTGTAATTTCTGGCATTTTAAAAAATTATAAAAATTTAATATAGATCATATTTAATTAAATTCGAACAAAATTAATATAATCTTTAAATTGTTTTATTTGTTATCCAAATGCTTTGGTATGGCTGCAAAAAGATCTCACTCCTTATATTCTTAATTTTTTTATTGTTAAGTATGTCAAACCAATTGTCTGTTGAAATAAGGTTTATATCGTATAAAAAAAAATTTTTTTTATATTTAGATAAGTTACTTATACAAAAAATACTCTGACTTCTATCAATACTTTGTCTCCAAATTCCAAAGAAATGGTCATCTAATTGTAAAGTGAATTGTGTTGCATTCGGATGAAATGCTGGTTGTTTCTTTCTTAATGAGATAAGTCTTATCAATGATCTATATATTTTATTATTAATTGAAGAAGAAGATCTGAGTCTTTTTATAAGATCATCAAAATCCCAATTTTTTCTATTAACAGCTCTATTTGATTTAGTTCTCTTATATTTCTTCAAATCATTTCTGGAACCCACAAGATTTTGAAAATAAACAGCAGGTATTCCTTCCATAGAAAATAAAATTTCGTGAGATAATATAAATCGCCTCAATTTATAATTATCTTTTCCTTCATAGGTTTGTTTAAAAGCATCTAACAATGTAGTATTTACTTCGTAAACATTTTCTTTTCTTTGAGAAGTTCTAAAAGATAAAAACGCTCCAGACTTTTTCAATGTTTTAAAAAACTTATTTAATTCAACCTCCGGAATTATTCCCTCCAAAGGACGCATTCCTATTCCATCGTGAGTTGATAAAAAATTAAGATATGCATTGCCAATTTGAGCTGGAGGCATACTTCGAGACCATTTTTTTAAGTAAAAACTACTTCCGGAGATAATTGCATGTATGAGTAATGGAGCTAAAGAAAAATTATAAATACAATGAGCTTCATTGTTATTTCCAAAATAACTTAGATTTTGATCGCTGGGAATATTTGTTTCCGTAATGACTAAAGATTTAGGTGAGTAATTCTCAACTATTAGCCGGATCAATCTAATTATACTATGTGTTTCAGGAAGATTTATACAACTAGTTCCAACCTCTTTCCATAAAAAAGCTACGGCATCAAGTCTTAAAGCTGTTACGCCATTATCAATATAAAACTTTATAATTCTTAGAAAGAAAATTAAAACATCTGGATTCCTAAAATCAAGGTCAACTTGATCATGGCTGAATGTACACCAAACATAACCAGACTTGCCTTTAAACTTTATTTCTTTTGATAATTCAGAAGTTCTAGGTCTAATTACTTTTGACAAACTATTAAATTTTTTTTTACTATAAATGAAATAATCTGATCCAGGATCAGAATTATTTAAAAAGTTTTTGAATAAGTAATTTGATGATGAACAATGATTAATTACAAGATCAGCCATAACGTTAAAGTTTAATGAAATTTCTCTTAAGTCATTCCAATCTCCATTATTTGTATCAATTTTCTTGTAATCAATAATTGCAAATCCATCATCAGATGAAGAAGGAAAAAAAGGTAGAATATGAATAAAACTAAAAACTTTACAAAATTTATTTAGGAAAGAATTGAGAGTTCTAAAATTTTTTTGTTTCTTTCTTATAACTGAATCTGAATAAGTAATTAAAAAAAAATCTTTTTCATCCCATAATTTTTCAATAGTTTTTTTTTTTAAGTTTGTAGTAAATATTGATTCAATTTCTTTTGATAAACTTTTAATCTGAAGTGATGAAAGTTTTTTGT
>CACFLM010000042.1 GCA_902567145.1 uncultured Alphaproteobacteria bacterium | reverse complement strand
GGATCCATTTTCAGTCAACTTTATTTTAGCTTTATGAAGATCTAGTTTCTTTGTATTAGGAACTCTTCCAACTGCCTCCATAACCTTTTCATAACTTTTGATTTTGTTTTTAAAAAACACTTCATATTTATTTCTTTTGTGAAGGATTTTTTCTGGAAAGTCTTTATGAATTATTTTAACACCTTTATTTTCCATCTCTTGCATTAAAAACTCTGAAATTTCTTGATCGAAACTCTTTAATATTCTATTCCCCCTGATACACAAAGTAGTTTGAACACCTAAACCATTAAAAATAGATGCAAATTCAACAGCAATATACCCACCTCCCAAAATAAGAATGCTTTTTGGTAATTTCTTTAAATCAAATGCTTCATCAGATGACAACAGATTAATATTACTAAACAATTCTAATTTTCTAGGTTTTGTTCCAACTGCAATAAGAATATTTTTCGATTTTATATTTTTTTTCCCAACTTTTATTGTATTACTATCAATGAATTGAGCATAGTCGTTAAAAATTTTTACCTCAGAACCTTTTAAAAGATTTAAGTAAATGGAATTGAGTCGTTTTATCTCTTTTTTTTTATTACTAACTAATTTTTTCCAGCTGAATTTTTTATTTTTTACATTCCATCCAAAAGATTGCATAATATTAAATTCTTCTTTAAAGTGTGAAGCATACGAATAAAGTTTTTTTGGAATACAACCTCTATTAACGCATGTTCCGCCAAGAGACCATCCTTCGGCTATACCAGTGCGAATTCCCATAGACGAAGCATATCTGGCAGCTCTGACACCACCAGACCCTGCTCCAATAATGAATAAGTCGAAATCATTCACAATTTTATAAAACTTTCAAAATATTTGGTTGAAATATATTACTTTTAAAAATCATTCTTTAATTTATAAGTAAAAAAATAAAGATTGCAAAAAAAAAGGGGTGTTACCACCCCTTTTTTGCAGTTAATGGAAAGCAAGCTTGCATATAAGTAAACGACTTAAAAAATATATATTTACTTTATTTTGAAATATTTTCGCAAAAAATCATCTAAAACTGAAGAAAATTCGTTTTTATCTAATTCTTTTGCTTTGGTTTGAATTAGTGATCGTTCAAAAATAATAGAACCTAAATAGCCTAACTGAATCTTAAACCCCTTTATGAAATTTTTTCCATTACCACCTGATGATGTGCATATTAAAGCGTGCTTATCTTTAAAACCCTCTTTCCAATCCTCAGTTGCTCTGCTAATCCAAGCTATAGAATTCGTTACTATCGGTGAAATACCTCCATTATACTCAGGACTACACCATATCATTGCTTTGGAAGAACAAATTAGTTCTTTAGACTTCTGAATATTTTTTTGGGAACGACTTATCTTTTTTATAAATTCCTTCTAAGGTTGGAGTATACAAAGGTAACCCAAAATCTTCTAATGATATTACTTCGCAACTTAATTTCTTTTGATCTTCAATATAGTCTTTGATACTAATCGATAATTGAAAGTTTGAGTTTTTTGTTGCAGAAATAATTAGCAAATTTGACATTAGGAGATAATAATTTAGTTTAGATCTATTGCAAACTTTTTTAATATTTTGAGATCTATTAACTTTAAGACATCAATATGAGTAGACAAAAGTATCACCGGTGTTGCACAGGAGTTCTTATAGGCATCTAGCCATCTACTTACACAAACGCACCACCTATCTCCTGATTTTAATCCTGGAAAATTAAAATTTTCTTTTGGTGTTATCAAATCATTACCTTTGGAAAGCTGATATCTTAAGAAACTTGAATTCATAATAGAACAAATAGTATGCTTTCCATGATCATTTGGATGTGATTCACAACATCCATTCCTTAAAAACCCTGTTATTGGATTTTTTGAACATTCAACCAGTTTTCCTCCTAAAACATTTAATTGAGATGTTTTCATCATTTAAATTTTCCTAGCTAGTTTTTTATGAGGTCCAATCAAAGGAATATTGAATATTTTCCCGACCTCAATAAATTTATTTTTCTTATAAAACTCTGAGGCGGATATTCTTGCATTACACCAAACTGTGTTAATTTTATTTTTTTTTGATCTAATTATAATATTCTCAATTAAAATTGAACCGTAACCCTTTTTCAGTTCACTCTTAATGGTAAACATTCCTCTAATTTGAACATCTTTTTGTTTTAAACACCCGCTTGTTTCGATTAGAGTCAAACCTGAAACTAATTTATTATCCTTAAATACACCATAATGTTCGGTTTCTTTATATTTGTCTTCTTTATAGTTTGATAAATTACCCAAATGATCACTATATAAATTTATTTTTCTAGGCTTGTGTATCTCGCTCAATGATACCTTTCTAAATTCAATATTTTCCTTTACAGGATCAAAACCACTTTTCCCAAATGGGTGACATTCTTTTAGTCTCATTACACTATAATACAGACCTTTCAAGAGACCGAATTTCTTAAATGACTCTAAACAATATTGAGAACAACTTGGATAAAATCTGCATTTTGGTCCTAAAATTGGAGAAATAAACGTTTGATAAAACCTGATTAAGAATACTAAGATAATTATGATTGGGTTTTTTTAATCTAACTTTTTCCATACTGTGCCTTCTTTAGTATCTTCGATTTCGATGCCTTGACTTCTTAACTTTTCTCGTATTTCGTCAGCTTTCTGAAAGTTTTTTTGTTTTCTAGCTAGGTTCCTCTCTTTAATAAGCATTTCGACAACTTCATCGTAACTTTCATTATTATCTTTAACTTTTTTATTTAATCCAAGCAAGTTTAATGACTCATTAATAGCTTGGGTAAGTTTAACTTCTTCATTATTTGTTTTATTTTTCTTTATATTTATAAATTTATTTAATACACCCAGAGCCTTTGGTGTATTCAGATCATCATAAAGACTTTCTTGAAATTCTAGAAAATATTCATTTTCAAGAAGTGAGGGAAATTTAAGAGTACTATTTCGGATTTCTTTTGAATTTCTATAAATTCTTGATAATGTTATTTTAGATTGTTCAAGAATATCCTTAGTCCAATTTAAGGGCTGTCTGTAGTGAGCACTTAATAAACTTAATCTTATTGTCTGACCGTCATATTTTTTTAATAAATTATTTACTAATTGAATATTGCCCAAGGACTTAGACATTTTCTCACCATTATACGTTACAAATCCGTTATGAAACCAATACCTACAAAATTTTTCTGGCTCAGTATTAGGATGTATGGCGGAGCAACTTTGTGCAATTTCATTCTCATGGTGAGGAAATGTTAAATCCACCCCTCCACAATGAATATCAAAAGGGATACCTAAACATTTTTCTGACATAGCACTACATTCAATATGCCAACCAGGTCTTCCTCTTCCCCATGGTGATATCCAGCCTGGCTGGTTATTAGTACTTGGTTTCCATAGTATAAAATCCCGAGCATTTCTCTTATAGTCTCCAACTTCAATTCTTGCTCCGTCCAATTGCTCTTGCATACTTCTTCGAGATAAATTCCCATAGTGTTTATAACTTTCAACATCAAACATCACATGATTATTCTCAATATAAGCACATTTATTTTTGATCAACTTTTCAATCATTATAATCATATCTTTAATATGCTCAGTAGCCTTTGGTTGTAAATTTGGAAGATTTACATTTAAAGATAGCATCTCATCGTTATAAATTTTAAAAAATTTATTAGTCAGATTTTTGATTGATACGTTTTGTTCATCTGAAACTTTAATAATTTTATCATCAATATCTGTTATATTGGAAACAAAAAGTACATTTTTAAATTTTGTTTTTAGAATCCTAACAAGAAGGTCTGTTACAACAGCCATTCTTGCATTTCCGATATGAGCATAATCATAAACTGTTGGACCACAAGCATATAATCTAACATTACTTCTGTTGATAGGAATAAATTTTTTTTTTGTCTTTGAAAGACTATCAAATATAAAAATATTCATATGCTTATTTTCTTTTATATTTTTTTATCTTTGACCTAAAGTTATCATCGACTTTAAAGAAAAAGCCATTTTCCTCATGAATTGAATCTCCATTTGCATGGTATTTATTTATATGTTCTAAGAATCCATCTAAATTCTTAATTAAGTATTCTCTATCATACAAATCTTTTATCTTAAATTTATCACACATTTTTTTTGAATATGTATCTGAATCTTGAGCTTTTTCCATCTTTATTTGTATTATTTTCACCCATGTCAATTACCTCAACTAATTCGAAACCCTCTAATCCTAACCTACAAATAAAATCCTCTACATCTGAATTGTTGTGATGTTCGA
>CACFLM010000041.1 GCA_902567145.1 uncultured Alphaproteobacteria bacterium | reverse complement strand
TTTCATATTTTGGTTATTTTCTTTAAAAAAAAAAAAACATTTTAGTAAAAACCAATCAGTTAAATTTTCAATTGTGTCATAAATAATTCTTACTAATTGTAATGGATTAAGACAAGTAATTTTAAGATAGGAATGAACAATACCATTATAACGAAGCTGTACTTTAATCCATCAAAAAAAGATTTGATTTAAGAAAATAAAATGGGGTGGCTGAGGGGATTTGAACCCCCGGCCTCCGGTACCACAAACCAGCGCTCTAACCAACTGAGCTACAGCCACCATTTTTGAATTAAACTAATAAAAATTCATATGTTTTACAACTTTTTAAATATATTGCATTTAATAGTATTAAGATAAAACTTGGAAAACTTTACTTTAAAGCAAACTCTGATTCTAACGCTTTATTTATAAATTCACCTGCAGCATCAAAAGCATCCATAGGATCTCCGTCTGGATTATCTATCATGAATGATTTAAAACCATCAATTGCAGCATTAGCAAGTAGATCACAAATTTCTTTTGGACATCCAGAATCCATCATCACACTTGTTGCGCTCTCGATGGCGGATGCAAAGGCCAAGGATGGGTTGGAACCTTTTTCTAATTCATCTCTATAAATTTCCAAAGCAACCTCTCCAGAAAATTCTGCTAAATCTTCTACTGATGTTGAGAAGTCTTCGCCAACAGGTCTAATACTCTCGGCCATAAAAATTCCTTAATAATACTATTTTGTATTTATTTGAATTAATTTATAGTAACTTTTAAACCTAATATTTCAAATATTTAAATATTTTAATCCATCATTAGTTTAAATTATTGAAATTTGCATAAATCACACAATCTATATATATTCTCTTTATGGATGGACTAAACAAATCAATGTATGACATAGGAAGCGATAGTGCTTTCGCAATATTAGCAAGAAGTCAAGAATTAGAAAAAGAGGGTAAAAAAGTTATTAACCTTGGTATTGGTCAACCTGATTTCCCGACTCCACCAAATGTAGTAGAAGCAGCAATCAGAGCATTAAAAGATGGTCATCATGGTTACACCTCATCAAATGGTATTAGAGAACTAAGATGTGCGGTTGCAGACGATTTTTTCAGAAGAAATAAAATTAAAGTAGATCCAGATAATATTTTAATAACTCCTGGGGGTAAATCTGTTATTTTTTATACGTTGTTAATGTTTGGTGAGAGTCAATCTGAAATAATTACACCTGACCCTGGGTTTATAGCCTACAAATCTATGATTGACTATACAGGGGCAAAAGCCATTTCTCTCCCACATAGAATGGAAAATGATTTCTCATTTGATGCTGAAGAATTACTTTCTTTGGTAAATAAAAATACTAAGCTAATAATCCTTAATTCCCCTGCTAATCCAACAGGTGGAGTTGTTCCTCAACAAGAATTAAATAAGTTAGCAGAGGGTCTTCTCAAGTTTCCAAACGTTTTTATACTCTCAGATGAAATCTACAGTAGAATTATATTCGATGAACATAAACATCACACATTAATGCAATATCCAGATATTAGAGATAGAGTAATTGTATTAGATGGTTGGTCCAAAACTTATTCAATGACAGGATGGAGGCTTGGTTTTGGTATCTTTCCCAAAAAAATCTTTAATTTCGCTGAAAAATTAGCAATAAACTCTCACTCTTGCGTCAACTCCGCTACTCAATATGCTGGCATTGAAGCACTTAATGGAAGTCAAAAGAATGTAGACCAAATGATATTGAAATTTCAAGAAAGAAGAGATTATTTAGTATCTGAATTAAATAAAATTAAAAATGTAGATTGTAGGAAACCCGGTGGTGCATTTTATGTTTTTCCAAAAATAAAAAAAAATTCAATGAATTCCTCTGAAATTTCTAAATATCTCCTTGAAAAAAAGTTTATCGCGACCGTTCCTGGTTCATCATTTGGAAATAATGGCGAAGGATTTCTTAGAATTTCATATGCAAGCAGTATGAAGAATTTAGAAAAATTTGTATGCTATCTAGAAGAATTTATGAATGAATAGATATTATACTTTTGTTGATTAAATTTTAGGCAATCTTCTTTTTTTTAATAATAAATCCCCGGAAATCATGCATTTTTTTCAAATGGCATGTTTCTTGCTTATATTTGTTATGAAAAAAATTGAGGCAGTAATCAAACCTTTTAAGTTAGATGAGGTTAAAGATGAGCTCAATAAAATTGGGGTATTAGGTCTCACTGTTTCTGAAGTTAAAGGATATGGTAGGCAAAAAGGTCACACAGAACTTTACAGAGGTGCAGAATACGCTATAGACTTTTTACCCAAAATTAAAGTTGAGTTAGTAATTACAGATGATCTTGTTAATGATGTGATTGAAGTAATTAAGAAGAAAGCCCATACTGGTAGGATCGGTGATGGTAAAATATTTGTTTCTTCAATTGAGGAAGTAGTAAGAATCAGAACTGGTGAGACTGGTAAAAATGCGATATAAATTTATTATGGAGGAAAAATGAGTGATATAACAAAAGTAATGAAAATGATAAAGGACAAAGAAGTTAAATTCGTTGACCTTCGTTTCACAGACACAAAAGGTAAATGGCAACATACTGCCCAAACGGTAGAGACAATTGACGAAAGTACTTTCAAAGATGGAATAATGTTTGACGGATCATCTATAGCAGGTTGGAAAGATATCAATGAAGCGGACATGATTCTTAAACCTGATCCATCGACAGCTGTTATGGATCCTTTTACCGCCCAACCTCAACTCGTGCTTTTCTGTGATGTGATTGAACCTGATGATGGAAAACCATACGAACTTGATCCTCGAAGCACTGGTAAAAAAGCTGAGGCTTATTTAAAGGAATCAGGTATTGGTGATAAATGCTTTTTTGGCCCTGAAGCGGAATTTTTTATTTTTGACGATGTAAAATGGGCTACTAATCAAGAATATACATTTTATAGTATTGATTCAGAAGAAGGTGCATACAATACTGGAGTTGAGATGGAAGGTGGTAATATGGGTCACAGGCCTAAAGATAAAGGTGGATACTTTCCTGTCCCACCAGTCGATTCTGCAACAGATATTAGAGCTGAAATGGTTTCCACAATGTCAGAAATGGGCCTCGAGATGGAAAAACATCATCATGAAGTTGCACCATCCCAGCACGAACTTGGTATGAAATTTGGTTCCTTAATTGATAGTGCAGATAATCTTCAAATATACAAATATTGTGTTCACATGGTAGCACAAGCTTACGGTAAAACTGCTACTTTCATGCCTAAGCCTGTTTACAATGATAACGGATCAGGTATGCACGTCCATCAATCAGTATGGAAAGGTAACAAATCTGTTTTTGCTGGTAAAGGTTATAATGGTTTATCAGATGAATGTTTATATTATATTGGTGGAATAATCAAACATGCAAAGGCTATCAATGCATTTTCTAATGCAACAACAAATAGTTATAAAAGATTAATACCAGGGTTTGAAGCTCCAGTTTTACTTGCATATTCATTTAGGAATAGATCTGCAGCATGTAGAGTGCCATATGTAAGTAGTCCTAATGCATCAAGATTCGAAGTAAGATTTGGTGATGCTTCAGGTAATCCTTATTTTACTTTTGCTGCTATGCTAATGGCGGGTCTTGACGGAATTAAAAATAAAATTCACCCAGGTGACCCTATGGATAAAGATTTATATGCCTTATCTGAAGAGGAGCTTAAAGGAGTTCCAACAGTTTGTGGTAGTTTAAGAGAAGCTTTAGATTCCTTAGACAAAGATAGAGACTTTTTAAAAGCAGGGAATGTATTTACTGATAACTTGATCGACTCTTATATTGCATTAAAAATGGATGAAGTTCTTCAATTCGAACATACACCTCACCCAGTTGAATTTAAAATGTATTATTCTGTTTGATAATCCCTATTTAACTAACTTCGAAAAATCTTTGAAATGAATGTTCTTTGAATCTTTAATTAACTCAAATAACATCATTTCAAAGTTTATAACTTTTACATCAGCCTGAATTAACCTCATTATAGCTAGATCTTTATCACTTAATTTCCTCGACCCTACAGCTTCTTTAATTAAATAAACATCATGTCCAGCTTTCTTTAGATCTAACGCTGTCTGTAAAATGCAAATATGAGTCTCAATTCCTACTAAAATAATCTGTTTTGTTTTTATAAAATTACTTAAATTTGAATTTGAGGGAAAACATGAAAAGGTTGTTTTTTCAAGTGTTTTAATTGGATATTTCTTTAACTCGCTTGTTATTGCAGGAATTGTTTTACCAAGGCCTTTAGGATATTGCTCAGAAATAATTATGGGTATTTCCAACTTTAAACATATTTTTATTGTTAACAAAATAAATTTTTCGAGATTCTCTGGTTCAGAAATCTTAGTGAATAGTTTTTCTTGAATATCTACTATTAATAATGAAGATGAAGATGGAT
>CACFLM010000040.1 GCA_902567145.1 uncultured Alphaproteobacteria bacterium | reverse complement strand
TTGCTATACACCTATGTATTGGCTCAGTATATGCTTGGAGTATGTTCAACCCAGCTCTAGTAAAAATTCTAGGTGTTGTAACATCATCTGGTGATGATTGGAATTTAGGCCAAGTTGTTTGGATTTTCTCAGTTGCAATAGTCAGTCTTGGTCTAGCTGCTGCTTATGCTGGAAAATGGCTCGAAGAAGTAGGCCCTAGGATGGTGGGTTTTGTTGCAGCATGTTGTTGGGGAGGAGGGTTTGTTATTGGCTCTCTTGGAATTTATCTGCAAGAAATAGGTGTACAGATAACTCTTTCTCTACCAATGATAAGCAGTGATCCATTAGTCATCAGTATAGGTTTATATTTATTATATCTTGGGTATGGTATACTTGGTGGAATAGGTTTAGGCCTTGGATATGTATCACCAGTATCAACCTTAATTAGATGGTTCCCTGATAGAAGAGGTATGGCCACTGGCATGGCCATCATGGGCTTTGGCGGTGGAGCAATGATAGCTAAGGTAACCATAGATAGATTACTTGCCAAGTTCTATAAAGTCCCAGAATATTTAGGTGAGATAGATTCTGTAAATTTGATTACTGAAGGTGGAAGAAGATTTGTTGATGTTTCTGGGGCCATGGTTGAAGTGGTAATTGTTACAGTTAATGATATAGCCAAGATGATTGTTCCTGGAGATCCTGGAGTGTATATAGTGGGAACTGGATCTAGTGGTGCTGCCCAAACTTTTCTCTTCCTTGGAATAGTGTATTTTATAATTATGACAATAGCTGCTTTTTCTTACAGAGTTCCTGCCGAGGGATGGAAACCTAAGGGGTGGACTCCTCCAAAAGATTCCAAAAAGACAAGATTAATCACAAAGCATAATGTTCACATAGATCAAGCCTTAAAAACTCCACAGTTTTATTTTTTATGGATCGTTTTATGCTTCAATGTTACAGCTGGTATTGGAGTTATTGGTGTGGCAAAAACAATGATGATAGAGATTTTTGAACCAAGCTTGCCATATATTGTCACAGCAGGATTTGCAGGAACTTATGTTCTTATGATAAGTGTTTTTAACATGGTGGGTAGAATATTTTGGGCGTCAATGTCAGATTTTATTGGAAGAAAAACTACTTATTTTATTTTTTTCTCACTGGGTATTTTCCTCTATTTATCTATCCCTTTTACAGCTAAGGCAATGAGTGTTGATCCTGTTGTTACTTACCTTATTCTTTTTTATGCTGCCTCTATGATAATTTTTACTATGTATGGTGGTGGATTTGCAACAATTCCTGCATATCTTGCAGACATTTTTGGCACTAGATACGTTGGAGGTATCCACGGAAGACTTCTAACAGCATGGTCTACTGCAGGTGTTTTAGGACCTGTAGCGATAACTCAGTTAAGACAAAATTCTGTTGATAGTGCTATAAGCGAACTTGTGACGAAGATAAGTCCAGAAAGATTTGCAGAGATATATGGAGATTCGATAAAAAATTTATCTTTATTAGTTCAAGAAAAAACAGTTACAATTTCAAATTTAATGCCTCACATGCCTGAGGGCACAATTAACCCATCAACAACATTATATAATTCTACGATGTTTGCAATGGCAGGTCTTCTAGCAATAGCCTTCATTTCTAATCTTTTGATTGGTCCTGTTCATGAGAAACACCATATGAAAGATTAAAAAATTTTAGTTTAGATAATTAGATTTAATTTAAGCTGAAAATTTTTGAATTTTAGCAGCACAATATTTTAACTCGGGAATTTTTCCATCTGGATCTAAAGCTTGATTTGTAAGAAAGTTAGCTGGCGCATTTTCAAAACAAAATGGCATGAATACCATACCATCTGGAATCATCTTATCTAGTCTCACTTTGACCTTAACTTTTCCTCTTCGAGTTAATAGTTCCACAGTCTCATCCTGGGAGAAATCATTGCGTTTCATTTCGTTTCTTGACATATTAACATAGGGTTGAGGCTCAATGGTACTTAATACTTTGGATCTAGCAGTCATAGAGCCAGTGTGCCAGTGTTCTAAAAGCCTCCCGGTGGTTAAAATTAAAGGAAAGTTTTTATCAGGAACTTCGTCTGGAGAAACAATCTTAGCAGGAACTAGTTTCCCTTTTTTGTCTTTAGTTGGAAAACCTTCACCAAAGATAACTTCATTTCCGGGTTTATCTTTATCATCACATGGGTAAGTGACTGCTCCCTCATTTACCAATCTTTCCCAAGTAATATTTTTCATAGACTCCATACAACCGCTTAATTCATCGTATACTTCATCAGGACCTGAATAATTCCATTTTAATCCCATCCTCTTAGCAAGTTCTTGTATTATCCATAAATCTTGCTTTGCTTCACCAGGAGGGTTTACCGCTTTTCTTGCTAACTGGACTCTTCTATCAGTGTTTGTGAATGTGCCTGTTTTTTCGGGGAATGCCGATGCTGGAAATACAATATCTGCTAAATAAGCAGTTTCCGTTAAAAAAATATCTTGAACGATTAAGCTATCAAGTTTTGCTAATGCCTCTCTTGCATGGTTAGCATTTGGATCTGACATAGCTGGATTTTCTCCCATTACATAAAGCCCTTTAATAGTTTTTTTATATATAGCTTCCATTATTTCTACTACAGTTAGGCCAGGGGTTGGGTTTATTTCACAATCCCAGTATTTTTCAAAAAACTTAACATTATTTGAATCAGCAATCGGAAGATAGTCTGGAAGAACCATAGGAATAAGTCCAACATCAGATGCTCCTTGAACATTGTTTTGTCCTCTTAATGGATGTAAACCGGTTCCTGGTCTGCCCACATTTCCAGTTATTAGCGCTAACGAAATAAGACATCTTGAGTTATCTGTACCATGAATATGTTGTGATATACCCATGCCCCAGAAGATCATTGCGGATTTCGCATTTGCAAAAAGTCTGGCTGTATCTCTTATTTTATTGGCGTCAATACCACAAATTTTTGACATTTCTTCAGGAGTAAAATCTTTAACATGTTCTTTGAGCTCCATATAGCCTTTCGTATTCTTTTCTATATATTGTCTATCAACTAAACCCTCTTCAATTATTGTATTTAGCATTGCATTTAAGAGCGCAACATCCGAACCGGCCTTAAATTGAAGACTTTGCTCAGCAATTCTGGATAAATCCTGTTTTCTTGGATCTAGTACAACAAGTTTAAGTCCATTGTTTTTAACAGCATTTTTTATAAAAGTTGCAGCAACTGGGTGGTTTTGTGTGGGTCTACAGCCTATAAGTATTGCAACTTCCGCATTTTTGACTTCAGAAACTGGAGCTGTTACTGCACCTGTACCGATAGCCTCCATTAAAGCAGCAACTGATGATGCGTGACACATTCTAGTACAATGATCAACATTATTATTTTTAAATCCAATTCTTACAAGTTTTTGAAATAGATATGCCTCCTCATTAGACCCCTTTGCACAGCCAAAACCAGCCAGAGCCTCTTCTCCATTCTGAGAGTCTCTGATTGTTTTAAGTTTTTCTGCTGCTAAGTTAAGAGCCTCATCCCATGATGCTTCTCTAAAATGTGTAAGCGGATTCAAAGGGTCGACTCTTTCTTTGGGATCTTTCTTAACACCATTTTTTCTAATGAGAGGTTTGGTGAGGCGTTCAGGGTTATGGATGTAGTCAAAACCAAACCTCCCTTTTACACAGAGACGGTTATGGTTTGCAGGTCCTTCTCTTCCATCTACAGAAACAATTTTTTCTTCTTTTATATTGTAAGTTAATTGACAACCAACACCACAGTATGGACAAAGCGAGTCTACTTTTCTGTCCGGGTTTACAACCTTTTTTCCATCTTCATTTAGCAAATTAGATTCCATTAATGCCCCTGTTGGGCATGCTTGAACACACTCTCCGCAACTAACACAGGTTGAATCTCCCATGGGGTCATTAAAATCAAAAACCACTTTAGATGTATGTCCTCTATTACCCATACCAATGACATCATTTACCTGCACTTCTCTGCATGCCCTCACGCATAAATTACAGTTAATGCACGCGTCAAGATTTACAGCCATGGCAACATGGGAGTTGTCTGAGTCTGGAACGTCCTTTTTTTCTCTTTTGTCAAACCTACTGCTAGTCACATCTACGTTATCAGCAACTTGCCAAAAGTGTGAATCTGGATCATGACAGTCCTCTTTTTTTGGTTGGTCTGTTACAAGTAATTCTAGAACCATCTTTCTTGATTTGACGGATCTCTCGTCTTCTGTAAATACTTTCATACCTTCTGCTGGCTTCCTTAGGCAGGATGCTGCTAAGACTCTTTCTCCCTCAATGGAGACCATACATGCTCTACAATTACCATCAGGACGATAACCAGGTTTATCCATATAACAAAGATGAGGAAGTACGACTCCGTTATCCTTAGCTACCTGCCAGATAGTTTCGCCATCTTTTGCTCTAACTTTTTTATTATTTAAAAAGAATTCAACCATCTATTAAAATTTTACTTTTATATTATATATGATCTTTAAAGAAATTTAAAGTACAGGTTATTGGATTTCCAGCTGCCTGGCCTAAGCCACAGATAGATGCATCAGCCATAGTTTCAACCAATTCTTTGAGGAGATCCGAATCCCAATTATTTTTTTCCATAAGTTTGACTGCTTTTTCAGTTCCTACTCTACAAGGAGTACATTGACCACAACTTTCATCATTGAAAAATTTTAATAGGTTTAGAGCTATCTTTTTAATACTGTCTTTATTTGAAAATACAACTATTGCGCCTGAGCCAATAAAACAGCCATATTTTTCTAAAGTTCCAAAATCTAATGGTATGTCAGCCATCGATGCGGGTAAAATTCCACCAGAAGCCCCGCCTGGAAGATAACCAAGAAACTTATGTCCATCCATCATTCCTCCGCAATATTCATTTAATAGCTCGTTCATTGTGATGCC
>CACFLM010000039.1 GCA_902567145.1 uncultured Alphaproteobacteria bacterium | reverse complement strand
ATTATGAAAAGCTTTCAGATGATCAAATAGCTAAAAAGACTCTTGAATTTAAAGACCAAGTAAAAAAAGGAAGAGGATTAGAAGAAATCATCCCAGATGCCTTCGCAAATGTAAGAGAGGCAGCAAAGAGATCACTTGGTCAAAGACACTACGATGTTCAAATAATAGGAGGTATTGTTTTGCATCAAGGGATGATCGCTGAAATGAAAACTGGTGAGGGAAAAACGCTTGTTTCTACACTAGCAGCCTACTTAAATTCTTTAAAAGATGAATCCGTTCATGTGATTACCGTTAATGATTACTTAGCAAAAAGAGATAGTCAATGGATGGGTGTTGTTTACGAAAAATTAGGTCTTAAAACTGGATATATTTTAAACGGTATGGATGATGTTGCCAGAAAAGATGCATATTTATCAGATATCACCTATGGAACCAATAATGAATTTGGATTCGATTACTTAAGAGACAATATGAAGTTTTCAAAAGACCATATTGTGCAGAGTGGTTTCAACTATGCAATCATTGATGAAGTTGATTCAATATTAATTGATGAAGCAAGAACACCACTGATAATCTCGGGATCGGCTGAAGAGTCATCAGTTTTGTATAAGATAGTAGACAAAATAATAGCAAGACTTAGTTCTCAAGACTATGAAAAAGATGAAAAATCAAAGAGTGTAGTTCTTAATGATAACTCAGTTGAAAAGTTAGAAAATTTATATAGGGAGCAAAAATTATTAACTGAAGGAAGTTTATATGATATAAATAATGTTACTCTTCTTCACCATACAAATCAATCATTAAAAGCCAGATATATATTTGAAAAAGATAAAGACTATTTAGTACAAGATAAAAAAGTATTAATTGTTGACGAATTTACTGGAAGAGCAATGGAAGGAAGAAGGTTTTCAGAGGGCCTTCATCAAGCAATAGAGGCAAAAGAAAACTTAGAAGTTCAAGTTGAGAATCAAACACTAGCGTCTATAACTTATCAAAATTACTTCAGATTATATAAAAAATTATCAGGTATGACAGGAACTGCAAAAACCGAGGCGGATGAGTTTTTTGATATATATAAATTGGATGTGGTTGAGGTACCCACTAATAAAAATATGATTAGAGTTGACCACGAAGATGAAATTTACAGAACCTTAAAGGAAAAATATAATGCTATTGTTAATTTAATTCAAGAATGCATTAAAAATAATCAACCATGTTTGGTTGGAACTGTTTCAATTGAAAAGTCAGAATCATTATCAGATATCTTAAAAAAAAGGGGTATTAAACATCAAGTTCTAAATGCAAAAAATCATCTCAAAGAAGCTGAAATCATAGCTCACGCTGGTAAACCTGGTACTGTAACAATTGCCACTAATATGGCAGGAAGAGGAACTGATATCAAATTAGGTGGTGCTGAAGAATCAAATACTCTCGAAAAGGAAATGGAAATTTCCAAGAATGCCGGGGGATTGTATATAATTGGAACTGAAAGACATGAATCAAGACGGATTGATAATCAATTAAGAGGAAGATCTGGAAGACAAGGTGATCCAGGTTCCTCAAAGTTTTTTCTGTCTTTAGAAGATGATTTAATGAGAATATTTGGTTCTGAAAAATTAGATTCAGTTCTAAAAACACTTGGACTTTCAGATGGAGAAAGTATTCAACATCCTTGGATTACTAAGGCATTAGAAAGAGCTCAAAAAAAAGTTGAAGCAAGAAACTTTGAAATTAGAAAAAGCCTCTTGAGGTTTGATGATGTCATGAATGAACAAAGGAAAATAATTTATGAACAAAGAAGAGAAATAATAAACGATACAGATATTGATAATCTTGTTTTTGATATGAGGGATTCATATGTCGATGATTTAGTTGATAAAGAGATTTCAGATATAAATGAGTTAAGTTCAGAGAAAAAAAATAAGATTATAGATTATTGCAAACAAAATCTTAATATTACGATGGGTTTTGATAAACTTTTGTCTGGTTCCCCTCAAATACAAGATATAAAAAATGAAATTATAAAACTCTCAGATAAAAATATTAATCTTAAGAAAACAAAATATTCTGATGAGCTTTTTGCATACGCACAAAAATCAATTTTACTACAGATGATTGATAAATGTTGGAAAGAGCACCTTCTTTCGTTAGACCATCTTCGTCAAGGAATATCTTTAAGAGCATACGGACAAAAAGATCCTCTCAATGAATATAAACAAGAAGCTTTCATAATGTTTGAAGAAATGATGGAGCAAATAAGATTTAACATAACAAAAATATTAAGTTTTGTTGAAATTAAAACTGAAGCTCCAGCAACTGAAAGATCTGAATTACAAGTTTCACGAGATAATGAGAAAGAATGCCTAGAAGATTTAGGAAACAAAAAAATATCTAGAAATGCAATATGTCCTCGTACAGGAAAAAAATATAAACGGTGCTGCGGTAAACTTTAGTTTTTCTAATTGATTAAAAACTTTTTCCCAATACCTAAATATTTCTCTTCTCTTTGACTAATTATTTTATCTGAAGATACCCCTATGAATTCTCCGCTTACTCTTAAAAGACAATCTTTGATTTGAGCACATATACCTGCAACATCTCTATGGGCTCCACCCCGCGGCTCCTTAATTATTTCATCAATAACTTCTAAATCAAAAAGATCTTGTGCTGTCAGTTTAAGCGATTGAGCGGCCTTCTCCGATTCATTTGCCGACCTCCACAATATAGATGCACAACCTTCTGGTGAAATAACTGAATATATTGCGTGTTCAAGCATTACAACTCTATTTCCAGTAGCAAGTGCAACAGCTCCACCAGAGCCTCCTTCACCGATAATAAATGAAAAAATTGGAGTTTCTATATTGATCGAACACTTTATTGAGGTTGCTATTGCCTCTGATTGTCCACGATCTTCAGCTTCAACACCCGGAAAAGCTCCGGGAGTATCAATGAATGTTACAATCGGAAGTTTAAATTTACTAGCAAGATTAAAGAGTCTCTGAGCTTTTCTATATCCTTCGGGTTTTGCCATACCAAAATTATTTTTAACTCTACTATCTATATCTATTCCTTTGTCGTTGCCAACAACTAAAAAGTTTTGATTATCTATTTTTGCCAATCCACCTTTTATAGATGTGTCATCCGAATATAATCTATCACCAGATATAACCTCAAATTTATCAAAAATTCTATTAACAATTTCGTCAAATTTTGGTCTATCTTGATGTCTGCAAACTTTGACTTTTTGGATTGGGGTAAGGTTTTCGTAAATTTCATCTAAAGTTTTGTCAAACTTCTCTTGTAATACAGTTAGTTCGTTCGCAATATTCTCGCTAGTATCCTTAAGATGTCTTAACTCTTCAATCTTTGATCTAATCTCAAGCAAAGGTTTTTCAAAATCTAGAAAATTTTGCATTTGTCTAGTTTTAGTTTCCCTCAATAAGTTTAGCTTTTTGAACTAGAACTTCTGCTTGACGAATTGAGGCTATATCAATTAATCTTCCATCTAATGATACTGCACCTTTACCTTCTTTTTTAGCGGTTTCCATTGCCTCTAAAATTCTTTTTGCTTGATTCACCTCTTTCTCAGATGGACTCATAACTTGATTAGCTAAGTCTATTTGGCTAGGGTGAATTGCCCATTTGCCTTCACAGCCTAAAGTTGCTGATCTATTGGCTTGAGCTATATAACCATCTGGATCGTTAAAGTCTCCAAATGGTCCATCAATGGGTCTAAGTCCATTAGCTCTCGCTGCAATTACCATTTTGGAAACAGCGTGATGCCACATATCACCCCAATGTTTTTCTCTAGGCTTATCTCCGTCAATATCTGTTAGGACATGATAGTTAGGATTTGGACCTCCAATAACTGTAGTTTTAGCTTTTGTAGACGCAGCGTAATCTGCCACACCAAAATGAAGAGACTCCAACCTTCTATTGTAAGAAGCAATTTCATTGACATTCTGCATACCAAGAGCAGTTTCAATTATCAATTCAAACCCAATTCTCTTTTCTAAACCCATGGAGTCCTCAACTTGGGTACATAACATATCAACAGCATAAACATCTGAGATTGTCCCTACCTTTGGAATCATTATTAAATCTAACTTTCCAGGAGCTTTCTCTATCAAATCTACTACATCTCTGTACATAAAGTGTGTATCAAGACCATTAATTCTTACTGAAAGTGTCTTACCATTCCAATCAAGGTCGTTAAGAGCCTCAATAATATTTTTTCTCGCTTGTTCTTTTTCATCTGGTGCAACGGCATCTTCTAAATCTAAAAAAATAACATCAACCTTGCTCTTAGCAGCCTTCTCGAAAAGGGCTGGGTTGCTTCCTGGAACAGCTAATTCACTTCTATTAAGCCTTGGTGGGGCTTGGTCTATAATTTTAAAACTCATAATTTCCTCTTATTTTTAAATATTACAATGTAAATTTATTATCTAAATAAATTAGTAAACACAACTTAAATTTTAATTAATTTGTCCATATTTTTTTGCAAGCTATGTTTTTCTCTCAAGATTTTTCTTAATTTTTTTGTTTTTACATGTGTGTAGATTTGTGTTGTAGAAATATCTTTGTGCCCTAAAGATTCTTGAATGATTCTTAAATCAACACCTCGATTTAGTAAATGTGTTGCAAATGAGTGTCTGACCTTGTGTGGAGATAAATAATTTTTATCTATTGATGCTTTGGATCCAATATCCCGTAAAATCTGGAAGAATCTTATTCTGGTCAAATGTCCTGACTTAGAATTTGATGGAAACAAGTAACTATTTCCAGTTTTTATATTTAAGGACTTTAAGGCTTTAAGATATTTGTTTAATATCTTCTGGGCTTTTACAATCAACGGGACAACCCTCTCTCTACTTCCTTTATTTAAAATAATGATATATGAAAAATCGTCAGCTAGATTTCCAATTTTTAAGCTAACTAATTCACTTACCCTAATTCCTGTTGCATATAAAATTTCAAGCATCAAACTCAGCCTGAGGCCATTAATAGATGTATCTTCATATGATATATTAAT
>CACFLM010000038.1 GCA_902567145.1 uncultured Alphaproteobacteria bacterium | reverse complement strand
ATCAATCGTTTAGAAATTCCAATAAATTTGACTTCATACTACTTAGTGACACTATTGGTTATTTTGAGGATATCCAAAAGAATTTGGACTTACTTCATATTTTCTGCTCTGAAGAAACTAGAATTATTATTTCATATTTTTCACCGCTATGGTCTCCAATTTTGTCTTTAGCAAAAATATTAAATTTTAAAATGCCTGATCTTAAGCCCCCGTTATTTAGCAACTTAGATTTAAAAACCTTTTTACAAATTTCAAAATTCGAAACTATTAAAGTTGAGAAAAAAATTATATTTCCAATAAGGTTCTTTGGTATTGAGAAATTTTTAAATAGAGTTCTAGCAAATCTACCTTTTATTAATCATTTAAATTTAAGACAATATTTAATAGCACGATCAAATAAAGCAAAAAATAAGAAAGCACCTGATTCAGTCAGTATTATAATTCCATGTAAAAATGAATCTGGGAATATACAAAATTGTATAGATAGAATTCCTCTTTTTTGTAAAAGAATTGAAATAATTTTTGTTGAAGGTGGATCAACCGATGGTACCTGGGAAAAATTAAATGATATAATCTTAAAACGAAAAAAAAAATTACAGAAATTTAATATCAAATTAATCAAACAGCCTGGTAAAGGAAAAAAAGATGCAGTTTTAAAAGGTTTTCAAGAGGCTAAAAATGAAATTTTAATGATACTAGATAGTGATATGACAGTTAAACCTGAAGATCTGGATAAGTTTTGGGAAAAAATTAAGAATAATGAAGGTGAGTTTATAAATGGAACACGTTTAATCTATCCAATGAATAAAAATGCAATGCAATTCTTAAATTATATAGCTAATAAGACTTTTTCTCATTTATTTAGTTGGGTATTAGGGCAAAGATTTACTGATACACTTTGTGGAACAAAAGTAATTTCAAAATCAAATTTTGAAAGACTGAAGTTGGTTTCTAATGATTTCTATAGATTAGATCCGTTTGGTGACTTTTATTTAATTTTTGGAGCCAATAAATTAAACTTAAAAATTCAAGAAATACCAATCAGATATCATTCAAGAGAGTATGGTGAGACTCAGATTTCTAGATTTAAGGACGGATTTAAATTATTTAAACTTGTAACATACTCTTTCTTTAAATTTAAAATTATTTCATTAAAATAAAAAATAATAGAGTTTCTTTATAAATCTCTATTTTTCTTTACCCTTATTATTAATATAAATATATTCAAAGATATTTCTAAAAAGCATTTTTCTTTTATAAACTTTTTTAAATCCTTTTTTTGTAAGAAATCCATGTATATTAGAAAACTTATAGTTTTTCTTTAATAAATTATCATAATGATGTTCTAATAATATAATTTTAACTTTTTTTATTTCTTTAGAAAATCCTTTTAAAACATTTAATTCATAGCCTTCTGTATCTATTTTAACTAAATCAATACTTTTAATTTTTTTTAACCTTATAAAAGTATCTAATTTGATCAAATCTGCGAAAACGATCTGATTTTGTTTTTTTATTCCATAAATCAAGTTTAATATTTTTTTTCTTTTCTTGGTATAACTTGATTTTTTATTAGGTTCTACGAATGAATTAATTGGTGTAAATTTATATTTAAACATTTTTTTCTTTCCATTAATTTCACCTACGCCTTTAGGAATAAAAGAAACATTAGAAAAATTAAGTTTTTTATTATGTTCAATTAGCTTTTTGTCCGCATCAAACGCATATATCATTTTTACATTAAAAACTTTATTTATTAATTTTATAGTTTCACTTCTGTGACACCCAACATCAAGAACCAAATTAAAACTATCTCCATATAAGTCTTTTAAAAATCTGAAATTTTTATATTGTGAAAAATTGTCAATTGCGACTAATACTTTCTCAAAAATATATTGAATCATAAAATCTTTTTAACAAAACAAAACTTTTAATAAAGATAAAAAAACAAAAAAGATTAACTATTTTTTTTCAATAATATAAATTATCAATGTGATCTACATTCCAACTAAAATTAAAATAGTTATAGCAATACTAATAAGTAAATTTTTAAAATTTTTTTTTTGTAAAAAAATAAAAGTAAATAGAAATGGAATTAATTATTTTATAGATTTATCTGAGGGGATAGATCTAAGAGTCTTTTTAAATTTAGGAGAAGAAAAAAAAATTCTAAACCTTAAACAATTAATAAATAAAAATAAAAAATCTATATTTATTGACATTGGTGCTAACATTGGAGAAGTTAGTTTTGCCCTTAGTCAAACATATAGAAAAGCAAGAATATTTTCAATTGAACCAACAACTTTTGCATTTAAAAAGTTAAACTACAATTTAAACCTAAACCCAGAGCTTAAAAAAAATATAGAAATTCATCAATACTTTATAGGAAATAAAAGCAGATCATACACTTACTCCTCATGGAAACTTAATTTCAATATAAAGAATCAACATGCAGTTCATAAGGGCTCTAAAATGAGGACAAATAATAAGTATCTTTCTTTAGACAGTTTAATAAATAAGATTAATAAAAAAATTAATTTTGTAAAGATAGATGCTGATGGTCATGAATATGAAATATTAAAGAGTGGGATTAAATCTCTGAGAAAAAATAAACCAATTATTCACCTGGAATTTGCTCCTTACCTTCATATAGAATATGGTTATTCTTCAAAAAAGCTCATTAATTTAATTACAAAAGAACTAAAATACGAATTCTATGATGAAAATTTAAAAAGAATAAAAAATATTTTAGAATATTCTAAAAGTATAAAAAATACTTCAGAAAATTTCTTTTTGATTAATAAAAAATAGTATTTTTTTTCTGTGTATCAGAACTTGATATTTTTTGTTTGTTAAAAAGAATTTATATTTAAAATTTAGAGTTTTTTCTTATAATTCAATTAATAATAAATACAAAAAATGTTTAAGAATAGATTAAATAAGCTCGACAAACCTATTATTTTTTGGTCCCTTGCTTTATTATACATTATAACACTGTTAGTCGGTCCACGAATTGATAAAAATAATGAAAAAGATTTTTGTGTAAGAAACTTTTATATCAATCAATTCTTAGGACATAGCATGAATTGTGACTCTGCAGATTGGATTCTTAATACCAATAATCCGTCCAGACTTTATGAATCAGAATCAATTAGACAATCACGTCCAGGTTTGATCTTTTTAACTTATAATATTTCAAAATTGATAAATCTTTTTTTACAAGATGAAAATTATCCTAAAATTACAACTAATTTTAAAAACGGAGCTAAAACTGTAATTAATGAAGAATTCAACCCAAAAGTAGTATATTTAAGTTACTTTATAGTAAATATCTTTATTTTATTATGCTCAATTTATTTATTCTTTAATTTATTTGGACTTTCTATTTTTAAGAAAGAAAATTATGAAAATTGGTATATTTGGCTTTCATCATTTTTAATTATAAATAATACAGTTAACCAGTTTCTTTTTTCACCTTCTACTAAGTTTTTTAATATATTTTGTGCAATATTTACAATTTTTATATCAATCAAAATTCTAAAAAATGAATTTACTAAATATTCATTTATTTTAATTTATTCTTTTTTGGGATTTTTAATGCTTTTTTATGCAAGCTTTTTTATATCATTTGTAATTTTTACAATGCTCTTGTTTATTCGCCCTAATTCAAAGTTTTTATCAAATTTATTATTCATGTTTCTATTATTAGTGATTTATCTTTTACCTTACTCTATTTGGTTTTTGTATATTAAAAGTATAACTAATGGTTTTTATATTTCTGCATTTAAGGATTACAGTTTTATATCATGGATTTATAAATATTATTCTGATAATGGTCTAATATTAACAATTTTAAATATTTTAATACGATACTTAGAATTTGTTAAAAAATTTTTAATTGAACACCATTTGTTTCTTTTATTTATTCCTTTAGTATTTTTAATTAATAGTTCAATAAAATCAGATAAAAGAATCTACTTTTCTTCAATTTTTTTTATTTTTATATATATTTCATTTTTCGTAGTGTTGGGGCATATTCCTTCAGATATTGTTTCTGTTATAATAATACCCTTTGCTATTATTTTAACACAATACTTAAAAACTAATTTTTTAAAAAATGAGGCGAAAAATGAAAAAATTAGAATATATTTTTTTTCATCATTATTTATTTACTATATCTGGTCTGCAACAAAGTTTGGACCATATAGTTAATATCAAAAAAAATTTTTTAATTACACTCTTGATTAAATGAAATCAAGTTAGTCAAAATTACTTTTACATTAATTTCTTTTACTATTTTACAAATTTTATTTGAGTTATTAACAGTATATATAAACAAATTCTCAGAATCGAATACCTGTTCTACTAGAAATAAATTTTGCTCTGAAATACTAATTAAGTTCAAATTCATTAACTTTAAAAAATATTTCATAATGAGCAAAAATAATTTGTTATCAAAAAAAATTGGTAAATTGTAAATTATTTTAAATTCTTTTGATGACAAAAGTTTAAGCTTTAATAAATTTTGACTTTCCAAAAAAAGATTATTATGTATTGCTAGTTGATTTAATTTATTTCTTAAAAAATCAATTTCATTTAAAGGAACCTCTTTTAGGTTTTTAAAGTCTAGCCATAAATTAATTTTTTTAAATTTGTTTAAATACTTAAAACTCAAAATGTTTTCCAAGTTTTCTTGTGGCTTATCATGAGACAAATAAAGTCTTTTAGTATTTTTCTCATAATATACATCTATTTCTAAACCATTAATCTTAGAATTTTTAAAAATATCCATACCATTTTCAAAATTATTAAATTTTTCCTGTGCCTTATGTAACCAAATTTGAGTTTTTTCGATTTCCGTACTTTTAATTTTACCAAAACAAAAGATTATTAAGAAAATTAGAAAAAAATTTTTCAAAACTTAATTCGCTTGCATATATTTGAGTTCATTTCCAAATCTTTGATTAATATTCCCATAAAATAGAAATTTTGTTTCTTCTGAGATAATGTCTACCCTATAACCTAACTTTCCTAATATAAAATCATATAATGTTAGATTACTAATTCTTATGTTATCTCTTTTATCTGAAAATTTAGAATAATAGAGGAATGGTATTATCCATTCATT
>CACFLM010000037.1 GCA_902567145.1 uncultured Alphaproteobacteria bacterium | reverse complement strand
TAACTCTTTAGGCGTTTCCACATGCCCAGACTTAGGAGAGGAAACAACTTTATTCTCCTCTCGAATAATATCCATACATAATTCTACACACTCATCACAAATGAATACGGTAGGCCCGGCTATTAGCTTTCTGACTTCATGTTGACTTTTTCCGCAAAAACTGCAAAAAAGTGTATTTTTATTGTTTTTTGAATCAACCATTAATTACTATATAATTATAAAATATTTGTAATACTGCAACCTTTATTCCAAATTTAAATTTTTATTGTTTTTTTAAATCAGGTCTTTCTGAGACCACCTTGTCTACAACTCCAATTTTTTTTGCTTCTTCAGCATTCATAAAATGATCTCTATCCATCATTTTTTCTATTACATTAAGTGGCTGACCAGTATGAGTTTCATAAATTTTATTTAAACTCTTTTTAAGGTTTACTATTTCTTTGGCATGAATTTCAATATCGGAAGCTTGACCTTGGACTCCTCCTGAAGGTTGATGCGTCATTATTCTGGAATGAGGCAAACAATATCTTTTTCCTTTTTTCCCAGCTGTTAGTAAAAGGGAGCCCATACTAGCAGCTTGTCCAATGCAAAGAGTGGAAACATCCGGTCTTATATATTGCATAGTATCATAAATAGCCAAACCAGAGGATACAACACCACCTGGTGAATTAATATATAAAAAAATATCTTTTTTTGGATCTTCAGATTCTAGAAAAAGAAATTGTGCACAGATTACACTTGATACTGCATCGTTTACTTCCCCAGTAAGAAAAATTATCCTTTCTTTAAGTAGTCTAGAAAAAATATCGTATGATCTCTCACCTCGATTTGTCTGTTCAACAACCATTGGAATTAATGAACTCATTATTTTTTCTCCTTTTCTTTATTTGATATTAGTTCTTTCTCATTTTTTAAAAAATCTGATTTAAATAACTCATCAATTGTACATGTTTTATCTTTTTTAACACAACTATTAACAACGTACTTCATAACTTTTTCTTCGAGTGCAACGCCTCTCAAATTGTTCATCAGATTTGGGTTATTTTTATAAAATTCAACGACTTGCTTTTCTTGACCTGGATATTTGCTTGCTTCACTAACTACCGCCTGGGTAAGATCTGAATCTTCAACATTTATATTATTTTTTTCAGAAATTGAATTAATTATGAGTCCAAGTTTTACCCTTCTACTTGCGAGTTTTTTTATATCAGAGTCTTTTTGTTCTTTTTTATCGGCCTGAGACTTCAAAAATTCAAATTCAGCGTCGATCATTTTTGAAGGAATTGAAAATTCAAAATTTTTTAACATGTTTTCTGTTGCTTCCCTTCTCATTTTTAGGATAGATAGATTTTCAAAATCTTTCTTCATTTTTTCGTCAATTTTTATTTTTAATTCTGCTAAACTTTTTTCTCCAATTTCTTCAGCTAACTTATCATCAATCGGGATATTTTTAACTCTTTCTTGAATATCTTTTATTTTAAGATCAAATTCAGCTTTTTTTCCTGCAATATTCTTTTCCCTGTAATCTTCAGGAAAAGTAACATTAATTTTTTTTTCTTCGCCCTCTGAAAGTCCTACCATCTGGTCTTCATATCCAGGAATATACTTATTGGAACCCAAAACTACAGTTTCATCTTTTCCAGAACTTCCATTAAATACTTTTTTATCAATTTTGCCCTCATAATCAAATAAAATCAAATCTCCAATTTTAGATTTTCTTTTTTTAACAAGTGGCTTGAATCTTTCATGTTTTTCAGCAATCTGAGAAAGTGAATTTTCAATATCTTTTTTTGTAATATTTAATTTAGACTTCTCAACGGAAATTTTTTTTAAGTCAAAATCAGGTATCTCTGGCATAACTTGAAAACTTACTTTAAATTCAAGATCTTTTCCCTCTTCAAAGTTTTTTATATCAACTTTAGGTTGTATTGATGGCTTTAAATTCCTTTCCTTTACTGCCTTAGTCAAGGATTCATTGATAATTTTATCTAAAACTTCAGAAACAGCGTTTTGTCCAAATCGCTTTTTTATAATTTGTGTTGGAACCTTACCTGGTCTAAATCCCGGTAAATTTACCTTGCTTTGCAATTCAGAGTATTTTTTATCTAACTCTAAATTTACATGAATTGAGGGTATTGTAACAATCCATTCAACAGAGAGTTTATCTTTATTTTTAATTTCTTTTATATTCATAACTTTTGGTACGGGCGGAGGGACTTGAACCCACACGACATAAGTCACTAGAACCTAAATCTAGCGCGTCTACCAATTCCGCCACGCCCGCTTATAGCATTTTAATAAAAAACAACATTATTTAATTTAAATCAATTATTATTTTTTAAAGAATTAATTACAATAGGAATCTGATCTAAAAAATCCTCAACTGTAACATGATTTTTTGATATCGAAATTCTACTTTGAATCCACATAGAAGCTAATATGGCACTTGAAAAGTCCATTTTTTGTGCAATTAAACCTGCTATTATACCACACAAAAGATCTCCTGATCCAGCTGTTGCAAGATTATTTTTGTCCAGACTGTTAATCCAAACTTTATTTTTTGGGAATGAAATTACTGTGTCATTACCCTTAAGAAGCACATAATTTTGAATTAAATTTGATGCTTTAATGCAACTAGTAATTTTTGATTGATCTGAATAGTCAAAAAGTCTTTTAAATTCACCTATATGAGGAGTAAGTAAGATTTTTTCTTTTTTTTTTAATAAGCTGATTAAATCATTTCTAAAATTTTCGAAAATACTCAAGGCGTCTGCATCAAGAATTATTGGGCCCGTAAAACATTTAATAAATTCTAAAACTTTATTTTTATTATAGTCTTTACCTAATCCTGGGCCTATCACTAAAACGTCTTTTTTATCAAAATCAGTTTTGTGAAAAATTTTAATAATTGTTCCTGGCTCTGATTTTAGATAATATTTAAGGTTAAACTCATCTAAAACAATGGTTGAAAGACCGCACCCTGTTTTTCTAGCTGAATATGCTACTAGTCTTGAAGCACCTGACATTGAACCACCTAGAATCAAAACATTACCCTTATCATATTTGTTTATATTCAATCCATGTTTAGGAATCTTATTTTCAAATATTTTTCTACTTATAAGAGAAATATTAGGTGCCAACTTTTTAGGGTAATCCAAACCTAAATCTAAAAGTTCTATTTCTCCAGCAAATTCTTTACTAGGTAATAAGAAATAACAAGGTTTAAGAAAATTCATGGCCAATGTTTTATTAGCTTTTATGCAAACTCCCATTATTCTTCCTGAGTCAGAATCAATTCCACTGGGTATATCGATAGAAATAACTTTTTTTTTTGAATCGTTAATTAAATTTATAGCTAACTTGTAGCTTCCTAAAACTTCTCTGTTTAATCCAACACCAAAAATGCAATCAAAAATAATTTCACTTGAATCAGTTAATTTTTTTAATTTTTTATTATCAAATTTTTTTCTTTTATTTAGTTCCAATAAAGAAAGTTTTGATTTATTTTTTATTTTTTTAAAAGCAAGCTTTCCATCTACACCATTATTTCCAGGGCCGCATACAAATAAAATCTGTTTATTTTTAAAATTTTTTTCTACATATTGTGCAATTTTTGAAGAAGCAAGATTTATTAACTTGTTAAAAGAATTTTTTTTTATATATATATCTTCTGACTGTGTAATTTGTTTAACTGTTAATAATGTTGTCTGCGTCATATGTTTAAGTTATCTATAATAATAGTACTTTTTTCTAAAATATCATTGGCTCAGGTAAATGTTAATTCAATTATAAAACTTCATGAAAATATTCCAGAGGAATGCGGATTAACATTTATAATCAATAACAATAATAATTTCGTAGAGGCATCAATCTCAATAAAAAAACTGGAAAATCAAGATACAGTAACTAATTTTTTAGTTAATTCCAAAAAATCTATTCTAAAAGCTGATATTCAAACACAATCATCTAAAATAAGTGAAATAATTAATGATAATAATTCTTCTAAAACTAATTTCATTCTTTCGGGAACAACCAATCAAGATTCAATGACATTTTTTTTTCAAGAGTTACTTATAGGTGGAGGCAATTTAGTTCTAGATGAAACTATACATCAAATTAAAGGACCTATTGATTCTAAAGTAAGGTTAGAGTATCTTTTTTGTACAGGTGAAATGTTTCTCCCTAACTATGAATCAAACAATAATGAATAAAATCACTTCGCATCAGATCAAAAGACTTTTTTCACTTCCTTTAAATGAATTAATTTTCAAAGCCCAAAAGGTACATAATAAAAACTTTGAAAAGGGAGATGTCCAATTAGCATCATTGATTTCAATCAAAACAGGAAGTTGTCCCGAAGATTGCAAGTACTGTCCACAATCTGCACATTACAATGTAAATCTAAAAAAAGAAAACCTTATAGATATTTCTGAAGTTAAAAAAGCAGCAAGGCTAGCAAAAAAAAACGGAGCTCATAGATTTTGTATGGGAGCTGCATGGAAAAAATTAAGAAATGGAAAGGATCTTGATTCAGTTGTCGAAATGATAAAGGAAGTAAAGTCACTGGATCTTGAAGCATGTGTTACACTAGGTTCTATTACACAAGACCAAGCCAAGGAACTTAAAGAATCAGGTTTAGATGCCTATAATCATAATATTGACACTTCGCCAGATTATTACAAAAAAATAATTACAACACGAACTTTTGACGAAAGGTTGGAGACAATTCAAAATGTTCAAAAAGCTGGTATTAGCGTTTGCTCAGGAGGTATAATTGGAATGGGTGAATCATGGAAAGATAGAGCTGAAATGCTTGAGGTATTAGCAAATCTAGAACCTCAACCCGAAAGTGTTCCAATTAATACATTAGTACCGGTCAAGGGCACACCTTTACAAAATCAACAAATAATTGAACCTGAAGAAATGATAATTATGATTGCAACTGCTAGAATTATTCTGCCCAAATCTAGAATAAGATTATCAGCTGGACGAAAATATTTATCAAATGAAACACAAATGCTATGCCTTTTATCTGGAGCAAATTCAATTTTTTATGGTGATTCTCTTCTTACAACAAAAAATAACGATATGGAAAAAGATAAAGAGCTTATTTTAAAATTTAAAGAAATTAATCAATATAATTTAAAGTATTTTATAAATAAATACTTGTTAACATTTTCCGATAAGATTTCTGCCACAAGTCATTAATATTAAAAAATTTAATATTACATAAAATTATGGTCTGAAAATTGCAGAAATTCGTTGCAGTTAATTTTAAAATAATTATTTATATCGTATGTCTAGAAATTTTAAATCTGTTAATAAAAGAAGT
>CACFLM010000036.1 GCA_902567145.1 uncultured Alphaproteobacteria bacterium | reverse complement strand
CACGAACAAGAAAATCCAAGAAATGAACCGAGCCATTTGGTGCATATTAAGAAAGGGACAATACTCCATAGTTTTGTTAAATGTTCGCAAATGTTTGTTAATTCTGCTCATCATCAAGCCGTTGACAGACTTGGAAGAAACCTTGTTGCTTCGGCATTTTCAGAAGATGGAATAATAGAAGCAATTGAATCTAAAACATACAATTTTTGTCTAGGAGTTCAATGGCACCCTGAATTCTTGATTGATGCGAAGGATATAAACATTCTTAGATCTTTAATTACTTCAGCTAAGAGAAGAATTGAAAAATAAACTAATCAGATTGTCAAAAATCATTTCTCATGCAGGAATTTGTTCGAGAAAACAAGCAGAAGTGCTTATTAGAAAAGGTGAAGTAAGTATTAATGATAAGGTTTTCAAAGAATTTACAATAGAAGGAAGTGTAATAAAATCAATTAAAGTTAAAGAAAAAATTTTAAAAAAACAACCAGTAAAATTATGGTTATTTAACAAACCAACTGGTTATGTTTCATCAAATAAAGAACAATATTCTCAAAAAAGCTTATTTAAGTTATTACCTAAAGATCTTCCAAGAGTAGTATCCGTAGGAAGACTTGATATTCAAACTCAAGGGTTGATGATACTTACAAACAACCCAACACTTTCAACACATCTGGAAAATCCTAAAAATAAGATTCAAAGGAATTATATAGTAAAGGTCTTTGGAAAGATTCCTTCTTATTGTGAGAATTTAATTGAAAAAGAATTACTTATAAATGGAATCTTGTATAAGAACGTTAATATCAAAGTATTAACCAATAAGTCGAATAATAATTTCATGGAAATAAAATTAACTGAAGGAAAGAATAGAGAAATCAGAAAAATTTTAGATTATTTTGATCTAAGAGTAAAAAAATTAACAAGGGTAGGTTTTGGACCTTTTAACTTAAATAAACTTAAAAATGGAGAAGTTATTCAAGTAAGAAATAGTATCTTAAAAAGATTTTTGAATTCAATAGGATTTGATGATGAGAGTTATCTCCGGTAAATTTAAAGGAAGTTCTTTAGTAACTTTAAAAAACAACAATATTCGCCCTACGTCAGATAGAGCTAAAGAAATGATATTTAGCACTCTAAATTCTATTCTTTTGAAAGATAAAAAAAAAATAACAGATTTATTGGTTTTAGATTGTTTTTGTGGAACAGGAGCACTTGGAATAGAAGCAATTTCTAGAGGTGCAAAAGAGGTAACATTTATTGATTCTGCACAAGTCTCTTTGAAAATATGTAAGCAAAATTGTGAAAAACTTAATATCTTGAATTCAGTAGAAATAATAAAACTAGATTTTATTAACGATAGTTTAAATCAGATTAAAACAAAATTTGACCTCTTTTTTTGTGATCCACCTTATGGAGAGTTTTCAATTGACCTATTAATTAATAAAACAATAAAAATTATAAAGAATAACTCTTATGGTATTTTAGAACTTCCTATTCAAAAAAACGAATTAAAATTTGACGACTTTAAAATTTTAAAAGAGAGAAAAATATCTAAATCACAATTTGTATTTGTTAAAAAAATTTAATTACTATTTTCTTCCAAAAAGTTTTTCAATCTCATTTAGGTTTAACTCAATATATGTTGGTCTTCCGTGATTGCATTGCCCTGAGTAAGCAGTATTCTCCATCTTTCTGAGCAAATTGTTCATTTCCTGGACTTCAAGCTTTCTTCCCGATCTTATTGAACCGTAACAGGCAATGGTAGAACAGATTTGATTAATCTCCTTTTCTACTGAATCAAAACTATTATAATCAACAATTTCCATCGCCAAGGCTTCTACAAGTTTTTTTACATCACAATCTGAAATCAACAAAGGTACTTCTCTTACTATAATCGAATTCGATCCAAATAGCTCAATCTTTAGGCCATATTTTCTTAGCTTCTTAAAATTGCTTTCCAAATCCTTTAAAACTAGACTTTCAACATTAATAATCACCGGAATAAGCAAAATTTGAGTTTTTACTTTATTGTTATAATAATCACTTTTTAATTTTTCATACACAATTCTCTCATGAGCCGCATGTTGGTCTACTATAATTATCCCACTCTCGGTTTGAGAGATAATATAATTTTCATGAAATTGACTTTTTGCAAAACCTAAAGGATATAAAGATTTTGTATCTTGATATTCTCGAGACAAAACATCTTGATTTATTTTATAATTTTTACTTAAATTTGAATTTTCTTTTAAAACTAAGTTTTCTTGGAATGAGATCTTATCTGTTGTCTTTGTTGATTTTGAGCTACTAATCTTATGACCAATTTGTTCTAAGCGATTTCTAAATGCTTTGATTATAAAAGATTTTAAAAAATCAATATCTTCAAATCTAACTTCATTTTTCATTGGATGAACATTTATGTCAACCCAATCTAGTGGGCATTTAATATTTAAAATAAGTTGAGGAAATCTATCGCGGAACATTACATCTCTATATGCAATTTTAAAAATTGTATTTAGTGATTTATCATTGATTATCCTTCCATTTACAAAGATAAATTGATTATTTGAATTTGAATAATTAAATGTTGGCAGACATAGTAGTCCTTCAAGTGATAAATTATTTGTTATCTCACTAAGCTCAAATGAATTTTTAATGAAATCCGTTCCAAGAATTTCTTTTACTCTTGAAATGAATCTATTTCTCTTTTCAAGGTCTCTATAAACTGTGGTTCTAATAACATTTTTTTTATCAATAAAAAGGTTAAATTCTACATCGAAATTAATTATTGCAAACCTTTGTATTAGTCTTTTAATAAGTAACGACTCATAATTTTCTGACTTGAGAAATTTTAATCTTGCAGGAGTCGAAAAAAAAACATTCTTAACCGACACACGACTGCCTTTTTTCTGGCTTATTGGTTTTATATATTTAAGTTCACCAGAAACCATTTTTATTTCATAACCTTCTGAATCATTTGATTGATTAGAGCTAAGAGAAAAATCTGAAACTGCAGCTATAGAGGACAAAGCTTCCCCTCTAAATCCCATAGTTTTAATGCTGTTTAATCTTGAAGAGTTTAATTTTGATGTAGCATGCCTCAAAATTGCATTCTTTAATTGATCTTCCTTTATACCATTTCCATTATCAGAAACAATTATCTCACTTCTTCCTCCATTTCTTATAAAAATATCAATCTTTTTGGAATTTGCATCCAAACTATTTTCAACTAACTCTTTTACTGCCGACATAGGCCTTTCTAAAACTTCACCAGCAGCTATTTTATTTATAACACTGTCTGGTAATATTTTAATGTCACTCATTTTTTCTTAAAAACTCTTTGGTTAACTTCTTACCCTCTTCCACAGCAGGCTGATCAAATGGATTCAAATTAAGTAAAAAACAACTAAATATGGTCTCAATAAAGAAAAACATCATTAGGCTTCCCATATCATTTTCATTTAAAGAGTTTAGAATTAATACCCTAGTTGGTAAATTCTTATTTTTTATTGTTTGGATTGTTGCCATCATCTCTGCCTCTAGCAAAGTATCTAGAGACTTTTGGTGCAGATTCTTGTAGATTTTATGTTTTGTATAACTACAGTTAATTTTTTTGCTTCTTTTTCTTCTTTTTTCACCAATAATTGTAAAAAACTTATCCTTTGGCCCATCAAGATAGAGTTGTAATTGGCTATGTTGATCTACTGTTCCAAGAGAGTTAATTGGAGTTATTCCTCTACCATTCTTGCCAATACTCTCTGCCCATAACTGTCGATACCATAGAGATAGATTACTTAAAGAGTCTGAATAAGGCATTATTATTGACATATTAACACCTTCTTCAGATAGCTTAATCAAATTAAAAATTGGAAAAAAGAAATGGTCAAATCTTCGACTATCTTTAATTTCATCTAAAAAAAGTTTAGCACCATCACAAAAATTCTTAATATTGAAATTTACCAATAACGCTGGAAGCAAACCTACAATAGAAAAAACAGAGAATCTTCCACCAATCGAGTTCGGATGACTCATGAAATTTAATTTTTTTTCTTCCTGTATATCTTTAAGCGAACTTTCTTTATCTTCAGTTATTATAAAAAATCTGTTTTTGATTGATATTTTTTTGTTTTCAAATTTATTAGAAATAAAAAAGAACTGAGAGATAGTTTCTATTGTTTCACCTGATTTTGATGTAACAACACAGGCAGTTCTCTCTAGATTTATATTCTCTAACAAACCAAGTATAGATGATGAATCAATGTTTTCTATGAAATATACTTTTGGCTTAGTATTGTTTAAAAAATAGTTAGATATTAGTGAAACTAATGTTTTACCTCCTAAACTTGACCCTCCAGTTCCTAAGAACAATACATGATCAAAATTTTTTAGTTTATCAACTGCATTAAAAATTTCATTGTAATTCTTTGAATATAAATCTTCTAAAAACCCAAATGTTTGTTTTTTTATACAATTTAATAAATACTTCTTTGTCGCCTCATACTTGGCTTTATTTTTTTGATTTGAGTTTTTTTCAAGATTAAATGTTTCCTGTGAAAAGATCATTATCCTTGGGGTTCTCCCACAATCATGAAAAACAGTTCGTCGCTAGAAAAAAATTCTGAAATCGTTTTATTTACCTCTTTAAGGTCCAAATTGTTAATAATACTTTCTCTTTTTTCAAAATAATCTTCACCTAAATTATAATATTGTACAATTTGTAATAATCTAGCAATCGATATTGTACTTGTAAAATTTCTAGTAAAAGATCCCTTAAAATAAGCTTTTGCATTCTCAAATTCTTTTTTACTAACACCATTACTTTGAATTCTTGTCCACTCGCTCTTAACATTCTTAATAGTTTGATAAACAAATTTATTTCTAGTTTGAAACCCTCCTACTATAACTCCATCGTTGTCATAGGAAAGTAAGTAAGAGTATATTGAATATACTAATCCTTTGCTTTCTCTCACATTTTTATACAATCGAGATTGAAAGCCTCCACCACCTAGAATATAATTTGCAATTCTCAGGGCAAAAAAATTATCATCATTTCTTGCTAATCCCGGGTGACCAAACAAAACACTTGTCTGTGGAGTTTTCATCATATGGATCTTTTCTCCTTTGGCTAATCCAAAAAATTTTTGAACTGTTGGAATCTTATTTGAATCTTCTAACTTTCCAAAAACTTTGTCAATAAAGTCCATTATTTTTTTTTTGTCTATATTTCCTGAAACACCAATAATAACATTTTTCCTCTGAAATGCATTTTTGTGAAAATTAATCAGATCCATTCGATTTATGTTTGAGATTGTTCCAATAGACCCTTTAATATTTCTTGAAAAATTGTGTTCATTAAAAAAAAATTGATTGAATTTGTTTGATGCTAAAGTCGATAAATCCGATTCATCGAGCTTAATACTGGAAATTATTTGTTTTTTCACTCTTTCAATATCTGCTTCATCAAAGCGAGGATGATTTAATGCTTGATAAAAAAGTTCAAAACCAGGTTCCGCCGATGAAGATATAATTTGAAATGCTCCGTCAATTTTATCTTTTTGAGAAGAGAAATTTAACCTCATTCCATTTAATTTCATTTGATTTTTAAAATCACTTGAAGTTAATTTACTAGT
>CACFLM010000035.1 GCA_902567145.1 uncultured Alphaproteobacteria bacterium | reverse complement strand
TTTTCTCTTGAATTACGTTATTTTTCAAAAAAAGTCTAACAGTCTCAACTTCGGGAAGTTCTGGCATGAAGCAAGAATTACAAAAAAAATCAAACTCGTCAAATAAAGAACTTAAACAAATAAAGGTTGATAAGATCTTTTCTAAAGTATCTGAAGGATATGATTTGATGAATGATATAATGAGCCTTGGTCTCCACAGAGTTTGGAAAGAAGAATTTGTTAATTTAATTGACCTAGTGAATCAATTCTAATTCCATGTGGGTTTTCCTTGCAAATGCCAAATGGTATTGAAGCTCAAGTAAGGCCTCGATCAGGAATAGCTTTAAAAAACTGTGTAACAGTTCTTAATTCGCCTGGAACAATAGATGCTGACTATAGGGGAGAAGTTGGAGTTATATTAATTAATCATGGCAAACAAGCTTTTAATGTGCAACGTGGAATGCGGATAGCTCAATTAGTATTTATGATGTTACCAGATATAGAGTTGACAGAAAGCAATCAACTTAATGAAACAGACAGGGGTACAGGAGGATTTGGCTCCACAGGAGTTTGATAGGAAAGTTATTGTTTAAAGTACAAAAAAAAATAATCTATGCTCTTGAGGCTGTTATTGATATAGCACTAAACGCTGGTCCCGAACCAGTTCAAAATGAAGCTATTGCTAATCGACAAGGAATACCTAAAAGATATCTCGAAAAAACACTGCAAATTCTTGTAAAAAATAAAATACTTGTTGGTTCAAGAGGCCCAAAAGGTGGTTATAGTCTAGCAAAAGAACGAAGAAAAATAAGGGTTTCAGATATAATAAATTGCGTATCAAGAGAAGATAAAGTTACAAATAATTTTAGTTCAAGCCTTTCCAAAAAGGTTGTAATACCTCTTATTAATGATATCTCATTAAAATGTATGGAAACATTTGATAATATTTCAATTGAAGATATATGCAAAATTGCTAAGAGTAAAAATATTCAGAAGAATATTGCAAAGAAAGTTGATTTTGTCATTTAAAAAATCTTCCCAAATTTTTAATTCAATTGATGAGACAATCGGTAACACTCCAATGGTTGAATTGAAAAGATTAAAAAGTCATCTTAAATATCAAGGAAATATAATTGCAAAACTAGAATCTTTTAACCCACTTGGATCAGTGAAAGATAGAATCGGTTTGGCAATGATTAGATCTGCTGAAAAAAAAAAACTAATAAATTCCTCTACAACAATTATTGAACCAACCTCTGGTAATACTGGTATAGCATTAGCCTTTATATGCGCAGCAAGGGGTTATAAATTAATACTTACGATGCCAGATAGCATGTCAATAGAGAGAAAAAAAATGTTACAATTTTTTGGAGCAAAACTTATTCTTACCCCTAAAAAATTTGGAATGAAAGGTGCTATGAACAAAGCCCAAGAGATCAAAAACAACACACCAAATAGTTTGATCCTTAATCAATTCGAAAACGATGCTAACCCTGAAATACATTATCATACTACTGGAGAAGAAATTTGGGCGAGTTGTGGAGGAAAGGTTGATTGTTTTATTTCTGGTGTTGGAACTGGAGGTACAATCACGGGTGTGGGTAAATATCTTAAAGAAAGAAATAAACAAATTAAAATTATAGCCGTAGAACCTGAAGATTCAGCAGTTATAAGTGGTTCAACTCCTGGGCAACATCTAATTCAAGGGATAGGTGCAGGTTTTCTTCCTAAAAATCTAGATTTAAAAATAATTGATAAAGTTTTATCAATCAGTAATAATTCCGCATTCTATTTTGCAAGAATGTTAGCTAAAGTTGAGGGGATAGCAGGGGGAATCTCATCCGGTGCAGTTTTATCTGCGGCAGCAGAAATAAATGAAGAAATTTCAATGAAAAATAAAAATACAGTCATCATTCTCCCTTCCTTTGCAGAAAGATATTTATCTACTCCTTTATTCTCTGAGATGTCAAATGAATAAAAGAGAACAGTATATTATGGAAAAATACTCTAGACAGATTATGATGGAGCAGGTTGGAGTTGAAGGACAAAAAAAAATTTTTAATACATCAATTTCTGTCATTGGTTGTGGAGGACTAGGTACCTCTGCTGTTCAATATTTATCTATGAGTGGATTAGGGAGTCTTACTCTAATCGATGATGATAAAGTCTCATTGAGCAATCTAAACCGACAAACTTTATTTACTGAAAAGGATATTGGAAGAAGTAAATCCTTGGTTCTATCTGAGAAAATCAAATCTATAAATAGTTCTGTAAAAATTGTTTATTTTAAAAAAAAGATTACATCAAAAAATATAAAAAAATATGTTGGTAAGGATACAATCGTGTTGGATTGTACTGACAATTATGAATCACGGCTAATTATAAATAAGTTTTGTCATCAAGAGAAAAAAACTTTGATTTCTGCAGCTCTTCAAAACTTTGAATTACAGGCATTTATCTCATCTTCATGGAGTCAACCTGATAACCCTTGTTATAAATGTATCTTCCCAGAACTAAATAAAAATACGTCTGTTAGTTGTGACGAAATGGGAATTATTGCTTCTGTTGCCGGGCTTGGAGGACTCATTCAAGCTAATCTTGCTATTAATTTCATATTAAAACTAAAAATAAACTTTAAGGAACTAATCTTATTTGATTGTTTAAACTTAGATTTAAAAAAAATAAAAATTAAAAAAAATAAAAATTGCACAGAATGCAACTAGATAGATTAATCATAATAGATTCTGTCAACCAAATCTGGAGGAACCTTTCCATTTACAAATGATTTAACATTTTTTATTACCCTATCTCCCATAGCAATTCTACTTTCAAAGGTTGCTGAGCTTATGTGAGGTAACAAAATAACATTGCTAGATTCAAAAAGCTTTTGAGTGATCTCAGGTTCGTGCTCAAACACGTCAAGGCCAGCACCACCTATTTTCTTTTGAAACAGGAGGTTTGCAAGAGCCTGTTCGTCAATTATTTCTCCTCTTGAGGTATTAATAATAATACAATTCTTTTTCAGTAAATTTAACCTTTTCTTTGACATAAGATGAAATGTTTCAGGAGTATAAGGACAATGAATGCTGATAATATCTGATTTTGAAATCATCAAATCTAAATTATCAAAATATCTTGCTTGATGAACTCTTTCTAAAGTTTTGCTAAGACGTTTTCTATTATGGTATAAAATGTTTACACCAAGAATGTTCAATCTTTGCGCAACAGCTCTACCTATTCTCCCCATTCCAATTATTCCAACACTCTTGCCTTTTATTCTCTGACCAAGTGTCTCACTGGGTCCCCATCCAGACCATTTGCCACCGATTAATTTTTTTTGTGCTTCAATAACCTTTCTACTTATCATTAGGATCATCGTAAGAACAAGGTCTGCTGTGTCTTCAGTTAATACATCTGGTGTGTTTGTGACTAACACATTTTCTTCTTTTGCAGTAACAAGGTCTAAATTATCTACACCATTCCCAAAATTTGCTATTAGTCGTAACTTCTTTCCAGATTTTATTATTGAAGCATCTATAGTATCGCTCACACAAGGTATCAAAATATCAACGTCACAAATCTTTTTCTTAAGTTCGTTATAAGATAGTTTTTTATCAGTTTTATTACTTATAACCTTAAAATCTTCTTTTAATTTTTTTTCTATCTTTTCTGGTAATTTTCTTGTAATCAGAATAACAATGTTTTTTCGCACCATATCTATAAGTTTTTTGATTTTCTATTTACTTGTTCTAATAAATATATCACCAAAACCTGCTTCAACAGAAATAAAAAAAAATATTCTAACAACAAAATATAATGAAGTTAATATCAGAAATGGTCCAGGATTAAATCATCTGATAATTTATAAAATATTAATAAGAGGTTATCCATTAGAGGTTTTAGAAGAATTTAAGAATTGGAAAAGAGTCGTTGATATGAATGGAATAAATGGGTGGATCTCTAATTCACAATTATCCGAAAAAACTTATGTAATAGTTGTTGCCTCAGAAGAGTTCATTTATAAATTCCCAAATAAGAGGTCAAAAAAAATAGCTAAAGTTAAAAGAAATTTGATTCTAGAAAATGATAAGTGCATTAAGGAGTGGTGCTTTATAAAAAAAGGAGAAATTGAAGGTTGGATACTTAGTAAATATTTGTGGGGTAAATGATTTTCAAGCTATATAATTACAAGCTACTCTGAAATGTTTATTATTACCTCAATTGATTTCAACTTTTTTCCTTTCGGAAGCTTTGGGAGCCTTGAAATCTTAACATGACTCGTTCTTATATCAGTAAGTTTACCCGACTCTTGACAAAAAAAATGATAATGGTCTTTTAAATTTGTATCAAAAAAAATTTTGTTACTTGATACTTTTACCGCTTTAATTATCCCAAATTCTTTAAATTGATTTAAACAATTATATATGGTAGCCAGTGATATATATAAACTTCTTTCTTTTACCTCTTTGAATATTTCTTCTGCTGTAAAATGAGATGCACCATTCTCAAATAGTATGTTTATCATGCTGACTCTTTGTTCTGTAACTTTTAAAGGAGATTTCTTTAGCATTTCCAGAGCATCTTCTATATGGTGATTTTTAATCATTTAATTACCTATTTCAAAATTATAACCCCTTCATTATTCTGTCAACTAATTGATTTACTTTTGGGATAAACCCTCCTTTATAGAAAGGATCAAGTGCAAATCTATAAACAGAATGACCAGCAAACATGAGCTCATTCTCAAGATTAGAAATTCCATGGCTTATCTTTTGAAGAGTTTTCTGAATACAAAAAGATCTTGGATCAGCTTTCTTACCGGTTGTCCCTTTATCGTCTTGAGACCAATTACTAAAAAGACATTGAGAAAGACATCCCATACAATCGATTTGATCTTTTACAATCTGACTTGCTTTCCTAATTGTTACCCATATTAATGTGTCATTTGGAGTTGTCATTGGCTTAGAAAAACCTTTTTTTATCCACTCCATTATCTTAGATTTATCAGAATGCTTCACGTAGAAGGTTCTTTTTCTTGGACCAATTTCAATTTTTTCATTAAACTCATTTGTTTGCTCTTTAAGGAATGGTGTTTGTCTTTTAGATCTTTCTTCAAGTTCAAGAAGAAAATTATTCTTGACCGCAGAAGAATAGAATCCTGTTGGACTGAACCTATGAAGACTTACTTCACCTTTTTTGATAGAGAGAAGCCTTTTCTTCCATGCATCTGGGATTGGACTTTCTTTAGTTAATAAAGGTCTGGTTCCAAATTGAAAGGCTATCTTTCCAATCTCTGAATTATCTATCCAATCTTCCCATTCTGACAAGTTCCACACACCACCTGCCATTATAATTGGTGTATCATGAAGATCAAACTGATTCATTAGTTTTCGAAGTTCTCTAACTCTAGGGTATGGAGGCTCTGGTTTTAAGGGGTTCTCACTATTAGACAAACCATTGTGACCGCCAGCAAGCCAAGGATCCTCATATACAACACCACCTAAATAGTCAGATGTTTTTCTGTAAGATCTTTTCCACAAAGCATTAAAAGCTCTTGCAGAAGAAACAATTGGATAATAAAAGATACCAAATCTGGCAGCAATTTCTGAGAGTTTATAAGGCATACCAGCACCGCAAGTAACTCCATCAATTATATCACTAGCTTGTTCTAGAGTTCTTGTTAATATTTCCTCAGCAGCAGCCATCTCCCATAGGATGTTTATATGAATCGGTGCTTTCTTACCCGCAATATCTCTGGCAATTCTTGCTTGCTCAACTGCCCCTGAAACTGAAAAGTTAATTAATTCCTTATGCCTGCCTGATCTTGTTCTTTCTCTATATATTTGGGGTATCAAATTACCATCTTTA
>CACFLM010000034.1 GCA_902567145.1 uncultured Alphaproteobacteria bacterium | reverse complement strand
CTAAAGCTGTTTCAAAAGCCTCTCTTGCTGCCGCATCTTGTTCGGGAGTTGGACCACCAGGACCAAAATCTCCAGGAGGAAGTGGTTCGCCATCAGGTCCAATAGGAGGGCCTCCTTGACCAGCTGGTAATGGTTCGCCGTCAGGGCCAACTGGGGGACCACCAGGACCAAAATCTCCAGCTAATGGTTCACCATCAGGACCAACTGGGGGACCTCCTTCTCCAGGTGGTAATGGTTCACCATCAGGGCCAACTGGGGGGCCTCCTTCACCCTCGGCTAATACTTCACCATCAGGACCAACTGGGGGACCTCCTTCTCCATCAAGTGGACCTTCACCCTCGGCCAAAGGTTCCCCATCTGGCCCAACAGGGGAACCCTCTTCTCCTTCAAGTGGGCCTTCTTCGCCCTCAAGTAAAGCTTCTTCTCCTTCAGGCGGACCCTCTTCTTCAGCTTGTCCTTCTTCTTCAGAAACTACTTCTTCCTCTGAAGCTTCTTCTTCTGCCTGCGATTCCTCTTGAACCTCCTGCTGTTGCTGTTCTTGGGGCGGAGGAGCTGCTTGTGGTGTTGGTGCTATAACTGGTGTTGGTGGCAAAACGTTTAAAGCTGTTCCATAATTAGCTTGTATCTGTGCGGCACTCAAAATAATAGGAGGTGGTGGTGGTGCCGTAAAACTTACAATATTCGTGGTAGCACCAACTTGTGAAAGAACCTGTGTTCCACCTGCGTTACTAACTGAAATTTGACCTACTCCTCCATCAGCATCTTGTAATAAAGTAAAAGAGTTCTCATTTCCTTCAACTGCAGCTTTCCCGGCAACAGTTGTTCCTCTAATTCCGATTGTTGCAACTGGTGTTGATACTTTCATTGCATCAGGCCCAGTTTTAGCTATTTCTCCACTAACAAAACTAAATGCTCCTTCAACCATATCTACAGCCATACTTCCAGTTCCAGTTGACGGATCATAGACTAGTTCATCTAAAACCATCTTTCCCCCTTCGGATAATGAAAGAGTAGTTTTGTCTAAAAAAACCAAACCAACTGCACCTGAACTTGAAACCTCTACAGTATCTCCTTGAAAAACAGGATCTCCATTAGCTAGATTTACTGTCGTTCCATCTATCCTAGTAGCTTTTGCAGAACCTGTTACATTAGATACCTCCCCTATAGATAATGAAGAACTATCACTTGAAGCTTGAACATATTGACCAGGAGCTAGTGGACCAGCTAAAGTTTCAATTAAAGAACCCTTAAATACTAAACCATTTTCTGTTTGAATAGATGGTAGATCAAAATTAGTAAAATAATCTATGAATTCAATTTTTTCTCTATCTGGAGAAATAACAATTAAATCACTATCATTTCGAGAAAGTTGTGCTTTAGGAAACCAAGATGGAACTCCAACAATATCCAATGAATTTCCTGAGTAATATGATTTAAATGGTTGTTCTAATTGATATAATCTGTCTTGAATCAAGCCTTTGCTCCTGACATTAATACTTAAGTTCAATAAATTATAAATTAAAACTTTACTTTTAGAAAGCTAAAAACTTACTCTTTTTCAACAAGCTCAATTGACTCTATTGATAAACCACCCATTAAACTGAGAAGTGTATAACTGTTTATTAAAACTTCTATTTTTGCTGCTATAGCATCTGCTTGAGCATTTATGAGTGCTGTCTCTCCACCTAAAACATCTAAAAGTGTCCTATTACCTGCCTGCCTTTCTTGCCTAGCTAATTCTAAAAATTCACCAGAAATTCTGGCTTGATTAGTAAGGAATTGAGCATTTTGCTGAGCTGTTTTAAGTCCGTCCCATGTAGTTCTTAGCATTTGTTTAATCATATCTTCTTGATCTCTAATTCTTGTAGACGTGGCTATATAAGATTCTACGGCTGCATCTTTACCTGCGTATTCAGAAAAACTTAGGTTTAATGGATATGCAAAATCTACTTTTGCAGAAGTTTCTCTTTTAAAACCGACAATTCCACCAAAATCTTGCTTTTCTGAATGACTAACAATTCCTTTGAGAGTTGGATATAATGTCGATTTTGCTGTATTTATTGCTTCTCTTCCAATATCTTCAGTTATTCTAGCTGCCAGAAGTGTTGGATTATTTTTCATTGTTGATTCTTCTGCTTCTTCTATTGTTTTGGGTAATTTATCAAATACAGACTTAAGTAACTGCAATGAATTAAGATTTTCAGGGAAAGAACCAAAAACGTATTCAAATTCATGCTTGGAGGTAGAAAGAACTCCTTCAAACTGAATTAAACGTGCTTGAGCACCTGCAAGCTGTGTCTTTGCTTGAAGGACATCAGATGTTAATCCCCCACCAGCCGAAACAGCGGCATCTTCTAACTCAGTTTGTTTCTTTATATTACCAACTGATTGGATAGCATATCGAACACTTTCTCGTGATTGAATTACTCTTAAATAGGCTGTTATAGCCCTTAATAATATGTCATTTTTAATTTGTGTTTCTGATGCCTTGGTTTGCTTAAGTGATAGTTTAGAAGTTTTTACAGTTGACTCAGTAAGACCAAAATCTGTAATTGTCTGTGTTATTTTAGCAGTAGCATCTCTGGCATTAAGTTGAGTATTATTTCCTGGTCCGTATTTTATTATATTTTCATGTCCCCAGTTTGCTGTTACATCTAGTGATGGGAAGTAACCACCTTTTGATTGCTTAACCCTTAATTCAGCGGCTTTGATATCATTTTTTGTGGCTAAGATTGTTTTATGATTGTTTAAAACTGTTTTTAAGGCTGCTTCTAAATTATATGGAATAACATCTAGCTTCTCTTGTGCAAAAGCACTTTGCAAAAAGAAATAACCTAAAAAGGCGAATTTAAATAAAATTTTTCCCATCTTACTACTTAACTTTTCCACAATAAAAATAATGTGGATAACTTTTATACGACACAACATTAAATTGGTTTATTTTTAACATGATTTTTTTGAAAAATCTAGGTATAAGCATTTTTCTCCAAGTAATTTAAGAAAATTAGTAAATAGAAGTTCAGTTTTTTCATTGTATCTAATTTCATGTTTTAGTCTTCTTGCTAATTTAATACCAACATCTGGTCCAAACATTAAAGAAGACAAAATATCAGCATCTAAAATGATTTTTTCCAGTTTATCGTTAACATTTTCTGGTTTAATAGGGAAATATGTACTTTGAAAAATTCTTTTAATTCTTTTCATTTCCTTATAACTTAAAATCTTTTTAAAAAGCAATTTTTCTAATCCATCATAACTTTTATTCTCTTGGTAAAAGGGTTTCGTTCCGAGAACTCTTCTGCCTTGATGATTCATATCATGAGTTAGAGCAATAAAAATTAACATTACCCTATCTTTGTAATTCAAATTTAATTTTTTTGCTAAAATACAAGAAATCACTAATACAGCTTTAAAATGATGTTGATCATGATATGTATTATAACTAATATTTCTTGTGCATAATCTTGAACATTTTGTTAGAATTGACTTAATAGAATCCGTCTTAAAAACTTTTAACTCATTCATACAAGTAATTGCCAAAGAATATAAATCTGGTTTTTTGTGATTAGATAAAATAAATTTTTTTAAAATATTCTTAGTTTGAGGCCAATTATTTACTATATAATTAATACTTGGAAATCCTTTATCAATGGACAGGTTCTTCATTTACTTTTCATTACCCAAATTCCATCCCAATTTTTAGGATTTTCCTTGATTAGAAGATTACACCTATCAATGTATGTTTTGGATAAGTTATCATTTGGATTGGATTTTAAACAATCATTAAAGGATGAGATAGCTTTAGTAAAATCTCCTAATTTATAGTGTTTCCTTCCTTCATTAAAATGATTTACTACATCCATTAAATTTGGAAATGTTTTCTCATTATGATAATCAAGAACTTCATGTACACCAACTGGTTCAACTTTACCTTTAACAACAACATCATCAATGTATCTTATTCTATATGTTCCTTTAAGTTTTTGGAAAGTATAATCACTAATTAGAATTCTCGCACTATACTGTTTGCAAGCACTTTCTAGTCTAGCAGCTAAGTTTACCCCATCACCAATCATTGTGTAATCCATTCTTTTTTGCGAACCAATGTTTCCAGCAACAATTTTATCTGTATTCAATCCCAAGCCCATATCAAGAGGAGGTTTACCGTCTTTTTCTCTTTGTTCATTCCAACTCCATAATCGACTAATCATATTGATACCTGCTTTAACACCTCTATCTTCATCATCTTCATGAGAAATTGGGAGCCCAAATGCAGCCATTATCGCGTCACCTATAAATTTATCTAACATACCTCCTTGTTCAGAAATACATTCAACCATAATTTCAAAATATTCATTTAGAAGTTTAACGGTTCCTTGAGCTCCTAGAGATTCAGTAATACTTGTAAAACTTCTTAGATCTGAAAATAATAATGTTGCAGTCGTATCAAGTCCTCCCATTATATCAGAACCATCTTCTAAAAGTTGATCAGCAATTCCAGGGTCCATATATCTCGACATTGTAGATTTCATTCTTTTTTCAGAGGAAATATCTTCAAACATTAATAATGTACCCAGAAAATTGTCAGCCTGGTCTGTTCTTCCATCGCTGTCTTCATTGATTAATGGGAGTATTGTTAAGTTAACAGAAATTTTTTCAATTTTCTCGGTTTCTAGACCTTTTAATTCTATTTCTGCATCTACTATGATTTCAGGCTCTTTAGACTCACTTACAGACAATATCTTTTCATAAATCCACGATTTCTTTTCAGAGAAAAAATCTTTAGATTGTTTTTTAATTATATCTAATTCATTAATCCTAAGAATTTTTAATCCTGATTTATTACAAGTTACTACCTCACCATCGCTATTAATTGTTATAACACCATTTGACATACTAGAAAGCATACTTTCATTGTATTTTCTAGACTTTGAAACATCTTCAAATAACTTGGCATTCTCTAATGCTATTGCTACCTGCTGAGTAAAAGCTTTTAATCTAGACTCATCTTCATCTGAAAACTTTCCACCACTTTTATTCAATACTTGAGTACAACCAATAACTTTACCTTCTTTATTGACAACGGGTACACATAAAATTGAACGCGTGAAATATCCTGTTTGTTTATCAAACGATGGATTGAATCTTAAATCTGCATATGCGTATGGAATATTCATTGATTTTCCAGATGTAAATACTGAACCAGCAATTCCAGCAGTATTTGGTAATCTTATTTCACCAATCCCCTCACCCATTGCAACTCTTGAAAACAATTCATTTGTTTTTTCGTCGTTTAAGAATAATGTCGCCCTATCTGCATTTAGCATTCTTGTCGCCTCTTCCATCACTCTTTGAAGCAATGCTCCCAAATCAATTTCTGCAGTAACGTCTGATACAATACTTATAAATTCCATTTCTTTTGCTCTTTTTTTCTCAAAATTTTCTGAGTTTTGAGCATTCTGTATAGAGACTGCCGCCTGTGTTGCTATAGACTCCACAAAAAATAAATTATCCTTTGTAAATCTTCCTTTTTTCTTATTCAAAACTTGTATTACACCAATGGTTTCCCCATCTACGGTTTTAACTGGACAACAAATCATATTTTTTGTTTTATAACCAGTTTCTTGGTCTACCTCTTTATTAAACCTAGTATCTTCATAAACGTCATGAATTACTTCCCCTAACTGATTTTGGAAAATAGCACCTGCAATTCCAACGTTATTCAAGATTCTTATTTCTCTAGTTAAATCGCCTTGTGCAATTCTTGAGTAAAGCTCATTTGTTTCTTGGTCATTTAAAAAAAGAGTTCCTCTATCTGCTTCTAATTCATCTGTGACAAACTCAATTAATGTCCATAAAATTTGTTCAAGTGTTTTTAAACCCGCGATCTTTCGAGAAATTTCTAGTAAAAGTTCTGTTCTTCTTAACTTTT
>CACFLM010000033.1 GCA_902567145.1 uncultured Alphaproteobacteria bacterium | reverse complement strand
TTATAAAATTAAAACATCCTGTGTAAGTAGCTGGATTAGACCGCGGTGTCCTTCCAATAGGGGTCTGATCGATTTGAATTATTTTATCAAGATTCTCATAACCATTAATTTCTTTATGATTTAAAGCCTGTTCGTTTGAGTTATATATTTTCTTTGATAATGATTTAAATAAAGTTTCTATTATTAAAGTTGACTTACCACCACCAGATACACCCGTAATGCTAATAAATTTTTTTAACGGAAATTTGATATTAATATTTTTTAGATTATTTCCATTAGCACCATTAATTTCAATATACTTTCCTTCGGATGATTTATAATTTTTATTGATTGGAATAATTAGTTTTTTTGATAGGTACGCTCCAGTTAAACTTTTTTCATTTTTAATTATTTGGCTTGGTTTGCCTTCTGCTATAATGTTCCCCCCATTTACACCTGCTCCAATTCCTACATCAATAACATGATCACTTTCTAAAATTGTCTCTTCGTCATGTTCAACAACAATCACTGAATTTCCAAGATCTCTCAGTTTTTTTAGTGTATTTATGAGTTTTTTGTTGTCTTTTTGATGCAAACCGATAGATGGTTCGTCTAACACATATAAAACACCAGTAAGGCCAGAACCAATTTGTGAAGCTAGCCTAATTCTTTGACTTTCTCCACCTGACAATGTATTTGAATTTCTTGATAGTTGAAGATACCCCAACCCAACGTTATTGAGAAATGATAATCTATCTATAATTTCTTTTACTATTCTATTAGAAATTTCTTTTTTGTATTCTGAAAACGATTTTTCTAAATCTAAGAACCATTGTAAAAGTTTCTCAATTGAAAAATTTGTAATTTCGCTTATGTTCTTCTTATTAATTTTGACTGCTAATGCTTCAGACTTTAATCTCGTCCCTTTACACTTTTCACATTGAAATTTGCTTAAGTATTTATTCAGTTCCTCTCTTTGCCAAATATCGGATCTCTTTAATTTTTTTTCCAAGAAACCAACAACTCCGTCATAAATCCTATTATAATTCCAACCAGTGTATGTATTAAAAACATTAATTGGTTTATTATCACCAAATATAATTTTCTTTTTTTTTTCTGGACTTATATATTCCCATTTCATGGCAGGGTTTACAGCACAATGCTTGGCTACCTCTTTTATTAATTCTTTGTAAAATTCATTATTTTTGTTCCAAGGTAGAATTACTCCCTCATTAATAGATAAAGAAGGGTCACCAATAATGAGGTCTGGATTAAATTTTTCCTTATAACCCAATCCATCACAAGAATCACATGCACCATTTGGACTATTAAAAGAAAAAAGTCGTGGCTCAATTTCCTCTATAGTAAATCCTGATACAGGACAAGCAAATTTAGATGAGAAAATATAATTCTTCTCATTTTTTACGTCATAGAAATAAATAACACCATCTGATAAATTAATGGCTGTTTCTATGGATTGTGCCACTCTTGTTTCATATTTTTTGTCAACTTCTATTCTATCTATAATAATTTCAATAGAGTGTTTTTTATTTTTTTCTAAATTTGGTATACTAGAGGAATCATATATTTCTCCATCAATTCTAAATCTTACAAAACCTTTTCTAATAAACTCATTAATTTCTTTTTTAAATTCACCTTTTCTATTATTGACAATAGGAGCAATAAGAAAAAATTTGGTTTTTTTTTTAAACTTATAAAACTCATCTACAATTTCTTGGACACTCATAGATTTAATTTCTTTTCCAGTTTTAGGTGAATAAGGGGTTCCAATTCTTGCAAATAAAACTCTAAAATAATCATAAATTTCTGTGACAGTTCCTACTGTGGACCTTGGATTTCTTGAGGTTGTTTTTTGATCAATTGAAATCGATGGAGATAATCCTTCAATCGAGTCAACCTCTGGTTTTTCCATCATATTTAAAAACTGTCTAGCATATGATGATAAACTTTCGACATAACGTCTTTGACCCTCAGCATAAATTGTATCAAAAGCTAATGATGATTTTCCAGAACCGGACAACCCACTTATGACAACAAGTTTGTTTTTAGGGATATTAACATTAACATTTTTCAGATTATGTTGTTTTGCACCTACTATTTTTATGAAATTTTGAGTGTCTTTTGCTTTCATTAACTTAAAACTTTTTAAAGATTTATATTTTATTTAGACTAAATATGATATTATAATTTTTTTTATTATAGCAATGGCAGGATCAGTTAATAAAGTTATATTATTAGGAAGACTTGGTGGTGACCCTGAGATCCGTGTGTCTCAAGAAGGAACCAAGATTGCAAGGTTCTCCTTAGCAACAGGAGAAACTTGGAAAGATAAGAATACTAACGAGAAAAAAGAAAGAACCGACTGGCATAAAATAGTAATATTCTCTCCGGGTTTATCAGAAATTGTTGAAAAGTTTCTTAAAAAAGGATCTTTAATTTACCTTGAAGGTCAAATTAGAACAAGAAAGTATTCAGATCAGGCCGGTATCGAAAAAACAACTACAGAAGTTGTTTTACAGGGATATAATTGCCATCTTTCCATGCTTGATAATAAGTCGGATGACTTTCAGAAAATAAACTCTCCTAATGTAGAGAATTCTAATTTAGAAAAAAAGATAGAAGATAGTACACAAGACTTTGATATCGAAGACGAAGTTCCCTTTTAATAAAAACTACTTATGATTGACGACAGCAAGCCAGAAAATTTAGATAACAATAGCATATTTATTGAGAGAGAAATGGAGAGCTCTTTTTTAGACTATGCTATGAGCGTTATTGTCTCGAGAGCTTTGCCTGATGTATGTGATGGATTAAAACCGGTTCATAGAAGAATAATATATGCTATGAACGAAGCTGGATATACTGCTGGAAAACCTTCAAGAAAATCTGCAAGAATTGTTGGAGATGTAATGGGTAAATATCATCCTCACGGAGATTCTGCAATTTATGATGCAATGGTGAGGTTGGCCCAAGATTTTAGTATGAGAGTTCCTTTAATTGATGGACAGGGTAATTTTGGATCGATGGATGGCGATTCTGCTGCTGCAATGAGGTATACTGAAGCGAAATTATCACCAATAGCTTCGTTTTTAGTAAATGACATAGATAATGAAACTGTTAATTTTAAGGAAAATTATGATGGAACCGCGTTTGAACCTGAGCTTCTTCCTGCAGAGTTTCCAAATTTATTGATAAATGGATCTGAAGGTATTGCAGTGGGTATGGCAACAAAAATTCCTCCTCACAGTCCAAATGAAATTATTGATGCTTGTTGTAAATTAATTTCTAATCCAAATATTTCAGATGAAGATCTAAGTGATATTGTTAAAGGACCAGACTTTCCTACTGGAGGAATCATTGTTGGAAAATCTGGCATAAGAGACGCTTATTTGAGGGGTAAAGGATCCATAATTATCAGAGCCAAAACATCTATTGAGCAATCTAAGAAGGGAAGAGAATCTATTATTATTTCAGAAATACCATACTCAATCAAAAAATCACAATTGATAGAAAATATTGCCAAAGTGGCTAAGGAAAAAATTATAGATGGTATCTCTGAATTAAGAGATGAATCAAATAGAGAAGGCGTTAGGGTTGTAATAGATTTAAAAAGAGATATTCAGGCTGACGTAGTAATGAATCAACTATATAAATTTACTTCACTTCAGACTTCATTTGGTATTAACATGTTAGCCCTTAACAATGGAGTTCCTGAACTTTTAAATCTGAGAAGATATTTAGAACTATTCACAAACTTTAGAAAAGACATTGTTTACAAGAGAACTAAATATCATTTAAAGAAAACTAGAGAGAAAGCGCATATTCTTCTTGGTTTGTCAGTTGCCCTTGAGAATATAGATAAAATTATTGAAATTATTAGGTCCTCAAAGGATTCAAATGAAGCAAAAGATAGACTCATTTCGGAAAAATGGAAGTTACCATCAGATAATTTTATTAAAGAGTTTATTGAATTTGATAATAATAAATTAATTGATTCTGGTAATTTTAAAATTACTGAGATTCAAGCTAAATCAATTTTAGAGATTAAACTCAGCAGGCTTACTAGCTTAGAAAGAACAAAATTAATAGATGATTTGAAAGGGTGTGTAAAATTAATAAATGATTATCTTAAAATTCTATCATCTAAAGAAAAGTTAAATAATGTTATTATTGATGAGCTTAATCAAATTAAAACAAAGATTGATTCCTCTAGATTAACTGAAATTTCTGAGAATGAGGAAATTATTGATGATGAGTCTTTGATTAGATCTGAAGATGTTGTTGTCACTCTGACACATACTGGATATATAAAAAGGGTTCCTCTAAACTCATATAGAGCGCAAAAGCGAGGAGGTAAAGGAAGGTCTGGTATGACAACTAAGCAGGAAGATTTTGTAAGTGAGGTGTTTGCAGTTAATACTCTTGCTCCATTATTATTTTTTTCGTCTCGAGGCATAGTTTACAGATTAAAGACGTATAAATTACCTATTGGTAGTCCTACTTCAAAAGGGAAGGCCCTTGTAAATTTATTACCTTTAAGAAGTGGCGAAAAGATTACCGCTATAATGCCTTATGATGTATCTCAAAATAATATTATTTTTGCGACATCTACCGGAAATATAAGAAGAAATAAGTTAACAGATTTTCACAATATCAATGCGAATGGAAAAATTGCAATGAAATTAAATGATCAAGACAAGTTGGTGAATGTCTTAACTTGCTCGGAAGACGATAATATATTTCTTTCAACTAGACTAGGTAAATGTATAAGATTTTCATGTAAAGATTTAAGAGTATTTTCTGGCAGATCATCTATAGGTGTTAGAGGTATAAAACTAGCTAAAGATGATTCTGTCATTTCTCTTGCAATTTTGAATGGTATTGATTTTGACGTAAGTGAGAGGGATGAATATTTAAGAATAAGCGCTTTAATGAGAAAAAATGAAAAAATAGAAGACAAAAATATCAATGAAAATAAATTTGAAGACCTCAAGTCTAATGAAGAGTTTATTTTAAGTGTTACAGACAAGGGGTTTGGAAAAAGAAGTTCAGCTTTCGAGTACAGAAAAACTAAAAGAGGAGGGCTAGGCATAGCTAATATGCAGCTAAGTGAAAGAAACGGAAGTCAGGTTGTAGCGTCGTTCCCAATAAATCATACTGATCAGTTAGTTTTGGTAACCGATAAGGGTAAGATAATCAGATGTCCTGTCAATGATGTAAGAATTGGGGGCAGACAAACTCAAGGTGTTACTCTTTTTAATGTTTCTGATGAAGAGAAAGTAGTTTCTGTTGCCAAGCTAGAAGAAAATGAATAACAACTTTATTACAGGAATTTATCCAGGGACTTTTGATCCAATCACTTTTGGTCATATGGATATAATTGTAAGGGCATCACATATAGTTAATAAACTTATAATAAGTGTTGCTGAGAATAAGCATAAGAAACCTGTTTTTGGTCTTGCTGAAAGAGTACAAATGATTAAAGATGCCATTGTTGAAATGGATACCAATAACTGTTTAATTGAGGTGGTTGGTTTTGATAATTTACTTGTTGAGCATGCAAAAAAATGTGATGCTAAAGTTATAATAAGAGGTTTAAGAGCTGTAGCAGATTTTGAATATGAATTTCAGATGGCTGGTATGAACTCTAAGTTAGGTCCAAACATCGAAACAATTTTTTTAATGGCTTCTGAAAACCTTCAATTAACTTCTGCAAGATTTGTCAAAGAAATTGCTTTTTATGGTGGAGAAATTAAAAACTTTGTTCCACAAAATGTTCTTGAAATGTTTGAAATTAAGAGAAAGGAAAAATAATGTTAAGATTTTTAAGATACTTTGTTAAGACATGCTTATTTTTTGTATATTCAAATTCCATTGCTGTAGAATCTCCAATTCTTCATATGATTTTGGAAAAGGGTGTAGTTAAGATCCAGACTTTTCCCGAGAAAGCACCTAATACAGTCCAAAGAATTGTAGAACTGTCTGAGAGTGGGTTTTATGACGGTTTAATATTTCATAGAGTGATATCTGGTTTTATGGCACAAGGCGGTGATCCAAATGGTGATGGTACAGGTGGAAGTGGACAAAATATTAAAGCTGAATTTAACGATATAAAGCATCAAAGAGGAATTGTTTCAATGGCAAGAGCCAATGACCCCGATTCAGCAGATAGTCAATTTTTTATATGTTATGATAGTCACCCCTTTTTGGATGGTAAGTATACTGTTTGGGGAAAGGTTATTGAAGGTATGAACTTAATTGACAGGATACCAGAGGGTAAGGGGCAAAATGGTCAAGTACTTAGAAACCCTACAAAGATTATTACTATTAGATCAAAATAATTTAAATTTTTGTTGTGAAATAAGTATAATTTTATTATATCCTTATTAATATTGCGCCCGTAGCTCAGTTGGTAGAGCACTCCCCTTTTAAGGGAGTTGTCATGAGTTCGAGCCTCATCGGGCGTACCAATTCACAAGGAAACAGGATGTGGGCTAAAATTAAAAATTACTTTCTCACCGGTATACTGGTTACAGCCCCTGTTGTAATTACCTTTTGGATCGTTATATCTCTTGTAAAACTATTCGATAGACTAGTCACACCAATTATCCCTTACTATTTAAATCCAAATGTTTATTTGCCAAGAGATGTTCCAGGTTTGGGTTTGATTATATTAGTCTTATTTCTGGTTATTATAGGTTCACTTACAGCAAATTTTTTTGGTTCTTGGATACTAAAAAAGACTGATTCAATAATACAGAAGATTCCATTCATAAAAGTTTTTTATAAAACAATCAAACAAATATTAGAAACCATCCTAAAAACAAACTCTGATGCTTTTCGCGAAGCTGTTTTAGTTGAATATCCTAGAAAGGGTGTTTGGGTTGTTGGATTTACAACAGGTGAAGTTGAAGGAGAAATTAAAAAAAAATTAAGTAAAAGGTTGACTAATGTTTTTATTCCAACGACTCCAAATCCAACTTCCGGTTTCTTATTAATGGTTCCTAATAATGAATTAAAAAAACTAAATGTCAGTGTCGATGACGCCATTAAAACAATTGTGTCTGCTGGGATCATTAAGTTAGAATCTAAACAGAAAAATAATTCTTAAAATTTCTTTCACTGTAAAAGACTTCTTGCAAAAAGGAGATTTTATCTTTATTCAG
>CACFLM010000032.1 GCA_902567145.1 uncultured Alphaproteobacteria bacterium | reverse complement strand
GTATCAATTATTTTTTGAAATTGCCTAAAAACTGTATCATGTAAAAGAATTTTTCCATGTTTAGTCAGAATAGTTATAAAACCTTGAAACGTCTGACTGTATGAAAATGCTTTACAGATTTTATTAAGGACTGTCGATTTCTTATTTGAATTAATAAGGGGGTTTTTTAGATACTTTGAAAATTCTTTCGAATTGTTTAAGACCTTTTGGAAGTGCACAAAATCTCCAATTATACTTTTTAAGTCATCTTTATTCGATGAAGACAGGATTAACGCGTTAGCGTAGCGATTGCATATCTCATTTATATTTTGGATCTTATTAGTCAAGTCTATCCCTTACAATTTAAACTTGTTATTAGCACAAGAACAGTGTCTTATCAATATTTGAAATTTATTATACAAAGTTTATTGGATCTACATCAATATATAACTTTACATCACTTTGATTTTTAATTGTTGCGAGAAAACTCTTAACATTTTTTTGATAATTAAATGTTTTTTTTAATTTTATTAACACTCTATATCTAAAGAAAGAATCTTTCTTATATAAAATAGCCGGAGCTGGACCAAAAATCTTAAGATCTTTAAATTTTTTTTTAATTTCCTCTGTGATTTTGGTTGAAAATCTAATTACAGAAGTTTCTTTTTTTGATGAAAAGATTAAAGATATATAATTTACAAATGGTGGCTGATCATTATCTTTTCTTGATTTCAGTTCCCAGTCTGTAAAATTCTGATTATTTTGAGCAATGGATAACTTAATGACAGGATGATTCGGTTGCAAAGTTTGAATTAAAACTTCACCTCTAAGGTCTTTTCTACCAGCCCTCCCACTTACTTGAATGATTTGTTGAAAAGTTTTTTCATAAGATCTGAAATCAAAATCATTCATAAGGTTGTCTATATTAATTATGCCAACTGTTTTTAATAAGGGGAAATTATGGCCTTTTGAAATAAGTTGTGTTCCAATTATAATATTTACTTTGTTAGAGACTATGTCAGTTATAATACTTTTAAATTTAGATGAACTTTTAATTGTATCACTTGATAATGTACATGATTTAGCCATTGGATATGTCTTATTAATTGATTCAGAAACTTTTTCAATACCAAAGCCAGGAAAAATAAAAGAATTCTTTTTTTTACATGATTCACAAATATTAATAAAGGATTCCTTATAATTACAATGATGACATAGAAGAAAACTTTTGTTTTTATTTAAATGATTATGCAGAACAAGTGAGGTGTTACATTTTTTACATATTTTTGAGAAGCCACAACTTTTACAGATTATAAAAGGTGAATATCCCCTTTTATTTAAAAAGATTAGAGTCTGATGATTGTTAGCAATATTTTTTTTTATACTTGCATGAAGTTGCTCAGAAATAATTTCTTTTTGATTTTTCATGTCAATTATCTGGATCTTAGGAAGCTCTATATTATTTACTCTTTTAAAAAGTTGAAAACGAGTAAATTTATTTAATCTTACATTGTAAGATGATTCTAATGAAGGTGTAGCAGAGCTAAGAATCACCAAACATTTAGAGTTTTTTGCTCTTACAATTGAAAAATCTCTTGCATTAATAATCAATTGTTCCTCCTGTTTATAGGAACTATCATGCTCTTCATCAATAACTATTAAACCCAATTTTGAGAATGGTAGAAAAAGAGCAGATCTGGTTCCTATAACTAATTTGATTTGATTTGAATAACTTTGCCTCCAAATTTTTTCTCTTTCTTTTTTTTTTATTGATGAATGGTATACAGCAGGTTTTATGTTTAAATCACCTTTAATGTCTTCAACCCATTGTGTGGTAAGTATAATTTCAGGAACAAGTATCAGACATTGGAAACCTCTTTCTACAACCTCCTTAACCTTCTGCAAATAAACTCTAGTTTTTCCTGAGCCGGTAACGCCTTCTAAAAGAATCACATTGAATTTATTAAAATTTATTTTTTTTATTTTGTTAATCACTTCGATCTGATTTGAATTAAATAAAATTTTTTTTTCCAAATTTGTTGAAACTTGATTTCCGCAATCCTTTTCCTTATAAGTCTTAGAAAAGTTTGAGAGAAATAGTTTAAGAATCATTGAAGAGTTGTTACAGCTATAGTCTGATATGAATCTAATGCTATCTAAAATTTCTTTACTAAGAGAAAGGTAATCAAAAGTTTTGATAATTTTTTTTAGTGGTCTGCTTAAAGTGTTGGTTTTAAAAGTATTTATTATTATTCCAACAATCAATTTTTTTTTAAATTCAACTTCTACCAATGTTCCATTTGGTAAATTTCTAGATTTACCATGAAAATCAGGTCCTAAATAATAAAATGTTTTTTGGATTGGAAGGGGTAATAGAATTTCGTAAATCATTTAGAAATTATAACAAATAATTTTATGAATATATTGTTAAATATATGTAATGAAATATTATTAATTTTAATGATTAAAAAAAAAATTAATAATGATCAAGTAATTGATTTTTTAGAAAAAAATACTGATTTCTTTATTCTTAATCCCGATGTTTTATCTCAGCTAAACTTTCCGGTTAGGAAAAAGAATACAAATCAGTTGGACTCTAAGGTTATTCCTTTCAAAGATTGGATAATAGAAAATCTAAAAAATATTCAAAAAGATATAATAGAAAATGCAAAACACAATTTTTTTACACAAAAAAAAATCCATGACTCAGTTATAAAGATTTTAAAGATAAACACATTAAATGATCTTTCTGTTTTTATCAGAGAACAGTTGCCAAAAACTTTTGATCTTGAAGTTGTAAATTTAGTTACAAGTAATAAGAGGATTTCTGAAGAGTATAGTTTTATATTTAAAAATGAGATTACAATAGAAAAAGTTTATGGAAAAAAGAATCAACTTATTATGGATGCTGTTGATAATGAGTTAGAAATATTTGATAAATCAAAAATTAAGATCTATTCCAATGCTATCTTTTCTTTAAATTTGGGTTTTTTTTCTAGTCCATCGCTATTAGTTTTTGGTAGTAAAGATAAACATTTTTTAGATAATAAAGCCTTTGATCTTATTCTTTTCTTTTCAAAAGTCTTCCAAGAAAGGTTAAATCAACTTTCTAATGAATAATCAGATAAGGAGATTTTTTGAAGATTGGAGATCATGGATTAAGAATGAGAAAAGACTATCAGAAAATACTATTCAATCCTATTGTTTAGACCTTAAATCTTTTATTAAGTTTATAAGTGTTCATAATAATTCTAGCGTGAGTGTTAAAATACTTTCCGAGTTAAACGAAGATGATCTGTCGGGATGGTTTTTTGAAAGATTGGAAAATGGAATAAGTCACAGATCTAATGCAAGGGGACTGTCGTCTTTAAAGAGTTTTTTTTGTTTTCTAATTTCAAAAAAAATTATTCTTAATTCAAAGGTCTTAAAGATTAAAGGACCAAAGTTTCTAGAATCCCTTCCTAGAGCTCTGACAAGAAAACAGATTTTTAAAATAATTGATGAAATTAAGAAAGAGAAAAACAAGTGGATTATGATGCGTAATCTGTCGGCAATAATTCTTATGTGGGGTTATGGTTTAAGAATAAGTGAGGTTCTGAATTTACAATTGAGAGATACAGACAAAGAAGAATTTAGAATTAAAGGTAAAGGTGGAAAAGTAAGGATAATACCTGTTTCAGAACAAATAATGTTTTTTATAAAAACAATGTTAGAATATTGTCCATATAATCTTTCATCTAATGATTTTATTTTTATAGGAGTTAAGGGAAAAAGGTTGAAGCCTGAAATAATCCAAAGACTCGTAAGGGAGATCAGAAATAATCTAATACTGCCTGAAAACACTACACCTCATTCTCTAAGACACAGTTTTGCTACGGAACTCCTGCACAATTTTGTTGACTTGAGGTCGATTCAAGAGCTTCTAGGTCACTCTTCTTTATCAACTACTCAAAAGTATACATCGGTAAATAGCGAACATCTGCGAAAAATACTTGAGAAAAAGCACCCTCGTGCAGGTTAACTTACGATGTCTCATATCTAAAAGTAAGTTTCATTTCTCCGGCTACTTTAACCATTTGTGAAAGACACTCTGGGGCATTTTCATCTCTGATTGAGATGGCAAATCTACAAATATATTGAGTCTTTTCTTGAAATGAAATTTTTTCAGTATTCATCCTTATGATTAAAGCATTGTTATCGTTTAGGGTTCCAATAATTTTATTAAGAAGACCTTTTTGATCTTCACCTGACAGGACAATACGATGAGTAATTTTTGTAGTAGGTCCAGCGTCTGAATAAGCTTCAAGTGGTTTAATCTGAAATTCTCCACTTTTTGCTGATTCAAGTTTTTCTAACTCTTTTTTTATCTGGTCAATTTCGATTTTTTCTGTTCTCTGGTATACCATAGTTAATTCACATACCCTTCCAAGTGTAGCGAATGTAACTCCTGAGAACTCTCCCCCTAAGTCTGTTAAATAGGAAGTGATTTGAGAAATTAAATTTGGTTTATTTTCTCCCAAATAGTAAATTATTGCACTCTTGCCCATTTTACTTCATAGCCTCCCTCATAGCATCCCCTATTCTAGTAATGGTGTCAGCAACAATAACACCAGCTGATTTCAAAGCCTCTTTTTTGGCATCTGCAGTTTCATCTCCGCTATTTACTATAGCACCAGCATGACCAAGTTTTCTACCTTTAGGTGCGGCCGCACCAGCAACAAATGCCGCAACTGGTTTTTTATGTTTTCCACTCCATGATTTAATAAAGTTTGCTCCATCAATTTCTGCAGTTCCTCCAATTTCTCCAATTAGCACAATCCCATCCGTTTCTGCATCATCTAGAAATAACTCTAATGCATCAACAAAATTTGTACCATTAACTGGATCTCCACCTATTCCAATTATTGTTGATTGCCCTAACTCTGATGTTTGGACTGCTGATTCGTATGACAATGTTCCAGACCGAGATACAACACCAATCCTTCCAGGTTTACATATATGACCCGGAATAATTCCAATTTTTCCAATACCAGGGGTAAGTACACCTGGACAGTTAGGTCCAACTAATCTCGTCTTGCATCCTTTCATTTCTCTCTTTACTCTTTGCATATCGCTAGTAGGGATTCCGTCAGTTATACAAACAACAAGGTCGAGCTCTGCCTCAACTGCCTCCAATATTGCATCTGCAGCAAATGGGGGGGGGGGACAAATACACCACTGGCATTACAACCAGTTATCTTTTTAGCTTCGGCTACAGTATTAAAAACTGGAACATTGAGGTGATTGGAACCACCTTTTTCCGGGGTGACTCCTCCTACGATATTTGTATTATACTCAATTGCTCGTTCTGAATGAAAGGTCCCTTGAGCTCCTGTAAAGCCTTGACAAATAATTTTTGAGTTTTTAGTAAGAAGAACAGCCACTATTTTTCTCTCTCAACCATATCAACCAGGTCCTTGGCTGCTTGTTCCATTGTGTCTACTGGTTTGATTGGAAATCCTGAGTTTTCTAATATTTCTTTACCCATATCTACATTTGTCCCCTCTAGTCTTACTACTAGGGGTTTATTAAGTCCAACTTCTTTAGATGCATTAACTAAACCAGTAGCAATATCATTGCACCTCATCATTCCTCCAAAAATATTTATTAGAATACCTTTAACGTCTGGATCTTTATATATAAGCTTGAAGGCAGCCGCGACTCTCTCCGGTGTTGCAGCTCCAGCAACATCCATAAAATTAGCAGCATCGCCTCCATAATATTTAATTATATCCATTGTTGCCATTGACAACCCGGCTCCATTAACCATTAGTCCAATATTCCCATCTAATTTTACATAATTTAAATCATGTCTAGCTGCTTCTAATTCCAAAGGATCGTACTCATTTTCATCTTTCATTTCTGCTACGGCTCTTTGCCTATATAAAGCATTATCATCAAATGAAGCTTTACAATCAATTATTACAACATCTTCATCTTTAGTTACTGCAAAAGGATTTACCTCTATCATTGCAGCATCTAATGATACGAATGCTTTGTATAAGGATAAAATATTTTTTTGAGCTTTCTTTGCAACTGCTCCTTTTAGACCTAAGTTATAAACGATTGTTCTAGCATGATGAGTTAAAAGATCAGAACCTGGTGCGATTTTCATGTTATGAATTTCTTCTGGAGTCTTTTCAGAGACTTCTTCAATGTTTACTCCTCCTTTTTTGGAGTAAATAATAGTATTTCCTCCCGTTTCTCTATCAACTGTAATGCAAATATACATTTCGTCATTAATTTCATAACCTTTTTCCAAATAAACTCTACGAACAATTTTCCCATTTTCTGAAGTTTGAGGTGTAATTATATTCATACCAATCATTTTATCAACAGTCTGAATTACTTCTTCATCAGTTGAACAAACTTTGACTCCCCCAGCTTTTCCCCTTCCACCGGCATGGACTTGAGCTTTTACAACTATTTATCTTCGTTTAGCCAAGTTACTATATTCTCCGCTTCGTGGGTTTGATACACGACTTCTCCGGGAGGAACGTTGACACCAAACTTAGATAGGAGTTGTTTGGCTTGATACTCGTGAATGTCCATTTATTAATTTCCTAAAACTAATCAGACTTAAATATTCTATGCTAAGCCTTAATCGAGGGAATATACTTGAATTTATATGATTAGACCAGCAATTTTTTACATTTTTTTAAAAGTTCGTTTACAGCAGTTACTGATTGTGAGAATTGTTTTTTGGATTCTTTAGAAAGCTTGAGTTCAACAATTTTTTCAATTCCATTTTTTCCAATTATTACGGGAACACCTACAAAAATATCTTTAAAACCATATTGACCGCTTAAATAAGCTGAACATGGCAATAGTTTTTTTTGATTAAATAAAAATGATTCAAGCATTTCTATTGCACTAGATGCCGGAGAAAAAAAAGCTGAGCTATTTTTCATTAAGGATACCAGTTCACCTCCACCATTCCTTGTTCTATGAATTATTTGTTCAATTTTCTTTTTCTTAATAGTACCATCTTTAATAAAATTTTGTAAAGGGATACCACTTATTGAGGTATAATCGAGAAGAGGGACCATAGTGTCACCATGACCACCCAAAACCAGAGTTTGAATGTTTTCAACAGATATATTTAACTCTTCTGATAAAAAATACCTAAATCTTGCAGAGTCTAAGATACCTGCCATACCGACTATCATTTTAGAGTCAATTCCACTGATTTTTTTAAGACTCCATACCATTGCATCAAGTGGGTTGGTTACACAAATTACAAATGCTGATGGAGAGAATTTTTTTATAGCTTTGCCAATATGCTCCATTATGGAGAAATTAGTTTCGATAAGGTCGTCTCGACTCATCCCAGGTTTTCTTGCAATGCCAGCTGTGATAATTATCACTGAGCTGTTCTCAATTTTGGATATATCTGTTGTTCCTTCAATTTTAATATTTAGATTGTCAATTGGAAGGCTTTGAGAAAGGTCCAAGCATTTTCCCTTTGCTAATCCTTCTACAATATCCACCATTGTAATTTTACCAATTTTTTTTCTACTTAAACTATATGCTAATATTGTTCCTATATTACCGGCACCTATGAGACTTATTTTCTTCAAATCTTTCCTCTTTTAATTCTATCTTAACCTAATTAATTAATTTTATATTATGTCCAAACCAATATCTACTGAATTAGCAGAATTAGTGATTTTGCCTGTCGAAATATAATCGGCACCTAAATTTGAATATTTGTGGATATTCTTAATTGTAATTCCACCAGTTATTTCAAATTTTAAATTTTTGTTTACTTTTAAATTGATACATTTCTTAGCTAGTGACGGTCCCATATTATCTAAAAGAATATACTTTAAACCCATTTTAATGCACTTTTTTACTTGTAAATAATTCTCACATTCAATTTGATAGTCATTTATTTGTTTTAAATTTAGTTTTTCTAAGGTTTTATCAATTCCTCCAAGTACTCTTATATGGTTGTCTTTTATGAGAATCTTATCATATAGTCCCATTCTATGATTAATGGCGCCACCAACTTGAGTTGCATATTTTTCAAGCCTTCGTAATCCAGTGGTTGTTTTTCTTGTATTTAATAATCTAGTTTTCGTTGAAGACATTTTTGAAATAAATTTATTTGTCAATGTTGAGATACTGCAAAGATGTTGTAAAAAGTTTAAGATTGTCCTTTCTACAGCTAAAATTATTTTAGAATTACCAGAAATATAAAAAATCTTAGAATTTTTTTTTAATTTTTCTCCCTCTTTAAAGAGCAACTTAACTTTAATTTCAGGAAAACTTTTATTCAGAAAGTTTTTAATAAAGTTGGTACCACAAAGTATAATTTTTTCGCGATTTGAAATAACACATTTTAAAGTTGATGAATTATCTAACAAGTAATGGGAACTAACGTCGTTCTTTAATTTTTTGCCATTTAAATCTTCTCTCAATTCTTCGTTGAGTTTTCTAAATGATAATTGGAGTAAATCGTCAGAAATCACAAGAAATCTTTAGCTTAACTTTAACATTGTGTTTAAAGGTTTTTTGGCTTTTAACATTAATTCATTGGTAATTTCAATTTTAGGTGAAAGATTCTGCAAACAATCTCTCAACTTTTCTAAAGTATTTAGTTCCATGTAAGGACAGTTTGAACATGAACATGTACCATCTACTCCAGGGGCAATCAGAAATTCTTTCATAGGCTCGTTCTTTTTCATTTGATGAATAATATGAGGTTCTGTTGCAACAATAAATTTATTGGCATTATCTATTGAAATGAATTTTAAGAGAGATGAGGTTGAGCCAATAAAATTGGCATGGTTTAAAATATTTTCAGGACATTCTGGGTGGGCAATTATTTTAGCACCCTCGCTTCTTACTTTAAGTTTAATTAATTCTCTTTCTGAGAATGTTTCATGTACAATACAAGATCCATTCCAAAGAATCATTTTTCTTTTAGTAAGTTTATTTAAGTAATTTCCCAGATGCCTGTCTGGAGCAAAAATTATTTTTTGATTAACCGGAATACTTTCGATTATTTTTTTTTGCATTTGAAGAAGTTACAATAATATCAGACTCAGCTTTGATCTCTGCAGAACAATTAATATAAGATAATACAATATGTTCAGGATATTTTTTTTTAAATTCTCTAAACTCATTAACTTGACATGATTCCTCTAAAGAACATCCAGCATTAATATCTGGGAGAATAACTTTTTTTTGAGGACTTAATATTTTAGCTACTTCTGCCATAAACCTTACACCACAGAAAACTATTACATCTGCGTCATTTTTTTGTGCTTTCTTTGATAGATCTAGTGAATCACCAATGAAGTCTGCAATATCTTGAATTTCTTCATCTTGATAAAAGTGAGATAAAATAATGGCATTATTTTTTTTTTTCAAAAGTTTATTTCGTCTTCTATATTTTTGAATTTTTGATCTATTGCTTTCATCAGTTTATCTTAAAAAATTTCTTTAAATTTCTATTTATGTATTTGTCTGATCCAATTTCTCTCAGTCTGGATATTGTTCTTTTGAACTCATCGAAATTTGTTTTTCCTACATATAATTTATCTAATTCTACATTGGTAGAAATAGAAAGTATATTTTTATTCTCATACAAAACGTCTATAAACGAAATAAATCTACTTAACAAGTTCTTTGAGCTTTCATCT
>CACFLM010000031.1 GCA_902567145.1 uncultured Alphaproteobacteria bacterium | reverse complement strand
GTTTGGGGTGTGCCTGACGGACCATATGTTATGCTACCCATTTTTGGCCCATCAAGCGTTAGAGATGCTGTAGGTCTTGGTGTTGACACTGTTACGAACCCATTGTCATTTGCTTACAGGATGAATAGTATTGGTATGGAAGCTCGTTTATCTGGGCCAGTTGTTCGAGGAGTAACAACAAGAGAGAAATATCTTGATTATCTAGACGAAATGAAAGAAGGTTCACTTGACTTCTATGCTACAATGAGAAGTCTTTACAGACAAAAAAGAAGAAAAGACATATCAGGAGATTTAGAGAGCAAGGATCTATCATTGAGTATGATTCCTGTGGATGTGTATGATGATGAACCTCAGCCTGAAGTTAAAAATATCATCACTACAACTATGAACATCGAAGATTCTAGCAAAGAAGTCACTACTAAGAAAACAAGGTATTACAACGGAGTTTTACCTTCATCCGATTATCCTGGTTTTAATGAGTCAAGAGTCAACTTAATTGAGTAAAAAATGGCCTTTCTTAGAAAATTTTTGATCATTACACTATTTTCTATACCAAACCTAAGCATCTCCGATGAAAGAATAGAACAAAGTAAATTTTTTGTTGAAAACCTAGGAAAACAAGTAGTTGAAAAAGTATCTAATTTAAACTTATCAGAAAACGAAAGAAATATAAATTTTAGAAACTTATACTTAAACTCATTTGATAATTACTATATTTCTCGTTTTGTGCTTGGAAGATATTGGAAAAGATTAGATAGCAATATGCGCAAACAATTTGTTGAAAGCTTTAATGATTACATTGTAGCCACTTATGCGCCAAAGTTTAAAGGATGGGCAGGAACTTTTAAAGCTGTCGACTCATTGATTGAAAATAATTATTACAATGTAAAGATGAATGTTTTAAATAAAGATGGTCCTACCTTAAAACTTATGTGGAAAATTTATTTAGATAAAAACAAGAATTTTAAAATATTAGATGTTAATATTGATGGTGTTAGTATGCTTGTAACTCAGAGAGCTGAATTCATGTCTGTAATTAAAAATAATCCTAAAGGAGTGATTGGATTAATAGAGGCAATGGACAAAAAGACTTCTGGATAATTTATAATCTTTCTTTTTTCTAGTAAGAAATCAATTAAATATTAAATTTGACTTTAGAATTATAGAGCTAATTAACCTGTATGTGTATTTAATTGGTAGGCCCGGAGGGACTTGAACCCCCGACAACACCGTTATGAGCGGTGCGTTCTAACCAGCTGAACTACGGGCCTAGAGAAAAAAGAAAAATCTAAAATTTGTAATTATATGATATTACTTGACCTTTTAGTTATCAAGAAAACTTCTTAATTTTCTAGATCTACTAGGATGTTTTAATTTTCTTAATCCTTTAGCTTCTATTTGTCTAATTCTCTCCCTTGTGACTGAAAATTGTTGTCCAACTTCTTCGAGTGTATGATCTGTGTTCATTCCAATACCAAAACGCATTCTTAATACTCTCTCTTCCCTAGGAGTTAAGGTGGATAAAACACCGGTAGTTGCTTCTCGAAGATTATTTTGGATGGCGGCATCAAGCGGAAGTTTAATATTTTTATCTTCTATGAAATCTCCCAGATGACTATCATCTTCATCTCCTACTGGTGTTTCTAAACTAATAGGTTCTTTTGCAATTTTAAGTACTTTTCTGACTTTCTCTAAAGGCATTCCAAGTCTAGAAGCCAATTCTTCTGGTTGAGGTTCAACTCCATTCTCATTTAGTATCTGTCTGGAAACACGGACTAGCTTGCTAATTGTTTCAATCATGTGAACAGGAATTCTTATTGTTCGAGCTTGATCTGCAATGGATCTGGTTATTGCTTGTCTTATCCACCAAGTTGCATAAGTTGAGAATTTATAACCTCTTTTATATTCAAATTTATCAACTGCTTTCATTAAACCTATATTACCTTCTTGAATTAGGTCTAAGAATTGGAGGCCTCTATTGGTATATTTCTTAGCAATAGAGATTACTAATCTTAGATTAGCTTCAATCATTTCTTTTTTTGCTTTACTTGATTGAAGCACTCCTTCATTTGCAAGGCTTGATACAATTTTTATCTCCTTAATTGTCATAAGAGTTGAGAGCGTAATTTCTCTAAATTTAGAAATTATCTCTGTTGTAACGTCTTTTTTTGCAAATGCTGCCCATTTCTTATTACTTTTTTTTGATAAGTTTCTTAGCCAATTTTTATATTGACTATTTTTATTATATTCTTTTTCAAATTCGTCCTCTGAAATTTTCAATTTTGAAGCAATCTCGAACAACTTTCTTTCACCAGCCATTATTTGGAGATTATAAATTTTATGTGTTTCAATTACATCATCGATTCTATTTTGATTTATGAATATATTTATTACCTGATCTGAAACTGCTTTTTCTGCAGACTTTATTTTTTTTTCAAGTTTTATATCAATTTTCTTATTTAAGATTTTAAGATTAATATATTCTTCTTTTACTTTTTTAAATTTTTTAAATAATTTAGAAAATTTTTCCAGATTACCTAAAATCTGAGGTCTCAAATTTTCTTCTTTCTCCAGGATTGACAAATCTGATAACTCATTATTATCATCACTTGTTTCTGTCTCAAAATCTTCTTGTTCGTCTTCAGTGGTTTTCTCTTCATCACCTTGATCATCAGTATTACTTCTATCGTAAATTTGTCCTTCTTTAATTGATATATCCTCCTCAAAATCTTCTTGCCCTCCATTTAAAGCTCTAAACGTAGCATCAAGGTCAATGAAGTCCCTTATTTGTCTCTCATCAGCTGTATAATCTTCAAGATACTTCTGAATTGACATCATTGAAATTATACTTTTTGAAAATGCGTCTGAAGTTTTCTTTTTACCTATTTCTATTCTTTTAGCTATTTCAATTTCACCAACCCTTGAAAGAAGTTCTACATTTCCCATTTCTTTCAAGTACATCCTTACAGGGTCATCTGTCCGTCCAGTATCCTCTTCTTTCTCTGAAACAACTAGATTGGTTTCGTTATCATCTGATGGGTTTTCATCATTTTCCTCATCATAAATCTGGATATTTAAACTTTCTACTTTAGAGTAAAATTCTTCTTTATCTTCAAATTTATCATTTTCTAGAGCTTTTTCACATTCTGATCTTTGTAGGAAACCTTTTTTTTTTCCTTTTAAAATCAACTTTTTTAAACTTTCATTTGATTGGTCAATCAAAGGTTCTTCAGTATCATCTTTCTTTGAATTAGAAACTTTTTTATTCATGGGATTCACTCTTTTACAATTAAAATATGAACAGTCGATGAATATTATTCAAGATCTTTGTTTCTAATATTTCTAATTTCATCAGAGATTTTATTATATCTTTTAAGTAAATTTTCTGAAATAACACTCTCACTGGACTCAATAATTTCTTTTTGAATTATTTTTCTTTCATCAACTAAATATGGGAGCCTCAAATTATTAAGAATTTGTTTAAAAAAAATTTTTTTTTCTTCTTCTTTTAGTCCTTTAATGTGAATCTTTTCAAGTTCATTAATTTCACTGAAAAGTTTTGGATAAAGAACTTTAATATCACTAATATTTAAAGTTTTAGAAGATTGTTGATCTGAAAAGTTCTCCAAAATTTGATTTTTTATATTTTCAAGAGTGTTTTCAAAAAGTTTAACTTGAAAAATTTCCTCCTGAAATTCGGCTACATACTCTTTATCAGAAATAATCATTTGAAGGAAAATTTTTTCGTTAATATTTTCTATAAAGACTTCAATACTTGATTTCTTAAATTTAGAAGATTTGATTCTATTTTTTTGCCAAATAAAACTATCTTTTTTTGACCTTAAGAATCTTAGATATTCTTTTGAAATTTTTGGGTTTTGAATTTTAGAAACTATATTATTGATTTTTTCATCAAGAACTGCAAGAAATTCTGGAGTATCTATTTTAATTGAATCTTTAATATTATCCCAAATCATTTCTGAGAGATCTTTTGATTTTGTTTTGAGACCTAAAAAGTCATCTTTCTTATTCTCTTGCATATACGAATCTGGATCATTGTTATCAGGGATTTGAATAAATTTTAATGATTTACCTGGAACAAGAAATTTCAAGACTTTTTCAGATATTATCTTTGATGCATTAATCCCAGCCTGATCCCCATCAAAACATACAAAAGGAATGTCCGTGAAATTCCACATTTTCTGAAGTTGAGTTTCTGACAATGTTGTACCAAGTGATGAAACTACATTCTTTATATCTGAACAATATAGTTTTATAACATCCATATACCCTTCAACTAAATAAACTTCTTTTTTATTTCTAACATGTTCTAGATTCTGGTGAAGTCCATATAAGATCTGACTCTTTTTGAAAACCACATTTTCCTGAGAATTTATATATTTAATCTTTGACTTATTTATAGATCTTCCTCCAAACCCTACAATATTATTATTAAAATCATAAATAGGGAATGTAATTCTATTACTAAATCTTCCAAAAAATTCATTTTGTTTGTTTTTTATAAGTAGATCAGTTTTTTTAATTTGGTCCAAACTAAATCCTTTAGATACCAAATACTTGATTAAAATATTATAATCAGGGGCAAATCCAATTTTAAAAGTACTAATTACTTCTTCACTAACACCTCTAGATTTTATATATTTGTATGCGAAAGTATTTCTCTTAAGTAATTGATTAAAAAAATCATTACTTTCTCTAAGTAAATCTAAAATTAGTTTTTCTTCTGTATTAATTTTTTTTTTCTTCTCATCAAAAAGAAATGGAATTCCTGAATAATTAGAAACATAATTTACTGCTTCTTTAAATTGCAAGTTTTTATACTTGCTAATAAAGTTTAATATATTTCCCCCAGTCTTACATCCAAAGCAGTAGAAAAGTGATTTATCATTACTGACATTGAAAGAGGGTGTATTTTCATTATGAAAAGGACATTTACCCACAAATGAGTTTCCTTTTTCATTCAAATTAACAAACTGACTTATAAAATCAGATAATCTAACTTTATTATTTACTTCGTTTAAAAATTCATTAATGGAGTTATCGTTCTTAATCATTTAAGATTTTTTTTGCCTTCTCTGCAACTTCTTGCATATCAAGCTGTCCAGGATATTTCTTTTTTAAAAGGCCTAAAAGTTTTCCTAAATCCTTGATAGACTTACAGTCTAATTCTTCGATGGTTTCTGCTAAAATCTTATCAAGTTCATCTGAGGTAATTTGATGTGGTAAAAAAGAACTTATTATTTCAATCTCTTTTTCTTCCCTCTTTTTTAAATCCTCTCTTCCTGCTTCAGAGTAAATTTTTACACTCTCTTTTCTCTGCTTGATCATATTTAGAAGTAAATTTAAGATATCCTCATCAGAAATAAATTCTCCTTTTTTCTTTGTTCTATTTTGAATATCATGATCTTTAATTGCAGCAAGAATCAAACGAACAGTTGATGTGGCAATCTCATCCCTACTTTTTAAGTTCTGATTTAAGCTTAATTTTATTTTTTCTCTCAAGGATTGCATGATTTAATATAAAAAAATTCAATATTACTATCTAATTGTTGGAATTTACTAATATCAAAGTATATTATTGATCAAATGAAAAATAGTGTCAAAAGAAATGGTAAAAATTGTATTTTACTTCTTGATGATAATTCTACTTTTGTTGGGAACGGTGCAGGCCATTTTGGTAATTATTTCGGGGAAATCTGCTTTAATACATCAATAACAGGTTATCAAGAGATCTTAACAGATCCTTCTTACTTCAACCAAATAATTAATTTTACTTTTCCCCATATTGGAATTGTTGGTACTAATATTGAAGATTATGAGAGTGAAAAAATTTTTGCTTCAGGATGTATAATAAATAATTCTCTTTCTCATGCTTCTAACTTTAGGTCCGAGATGGATTTCGAGAATTGGTTGAAATTAAATAAAAAAGTTTGTGTGACAAATATAGATACTAGAAGTCTTACAAAAAAAATTAGAGATTCTGGTGCTTGCAAAGCTTTAATTCATTTCCCAAGTAATGGGAAATTTGATAATCTTAAAAATCTTCAAAAAGAATTAAGTAAATTTCCTAGTATGAGCAATCTTGATCTTGCTTGTAATGTTTCAACAAAATATATCTATAAATGGGTTAAGGGCAAAAAAATTAAATCTAATGATTTTAAAAAAAAATGTATTGCTGTTATTGATTTTGGAATAAAGAGAAATATTCTAAATATCCTAAGTTCGTATGAATTTGACATTGCAGTATTTCCTCATAATTATCCAATAAAAGAAATTATTAAAATCAATCCAGTCGGTATTTTCCTTTCAAATGGTCCAGGTGACCCCCTCGCAACTTTCAAAGAAAATAAAGAAAATTTATGTTATATTAAAAAGTTTAGGAAACCTGTTTTTGGAATCTGCTTAGGGCATCAAATACTCTCATTAATTTTTAATGCAAAAACAGAAAAAATGCATCATGGGCACAGAGGGGCTAACCATCCAATAAAAAATATAAAAACAGATAAAGTAGAAATTACCGTCCAAAATCATGGTTTTGTTGTTTCTAGAAAGCATTTTCCAAATGAATTAAGAGTCACACACACCTCATTATTTGATAATACTATTGCTGGAATAGAGGTTAAAAAGAAACCTTTCTTTTCAGTTCAATATCATCCAGAGTCCTCACCCGGACCTCAAGACAGTAGATATTTATTTGACCAATTTATTAGACTTATCCGAAATGCCTAGAAGAAAAGATATAAAAAAAATCCTAATAATTGGTGCTGGACCAATTGTAATTGGTCAAGCTTGCGAATTCGATTATTCTGGTGCACAAGCGTGTAAAGCGTTAAAGGAAGAAGGGTTTAACGTTGTATTAGTTAACTCAAATCCAGCAACTATAATGACAGATCCTGAGCTTGCAGATAGTACTTATATTGAACCACTAAATATATCAACATTAGAGAAAATTATAGTTAAAGAGAGACCAGATGCACTATTGTCCACAATGGGAGGACAAACGGCATTAAATCTATCGATTGAACTAGAGAATATGAATATTCTTAAAAAATATAATGTAAAATTAATTGGTGCTTCAAAAAAAGTAATTCAAAAAGCTGAAGACAGAGAACTTTTTAAAAAATCAATGTCGAAGATTGGTTTGGATACTCCTAAAGGATTTGTTATTGGTAGTCTAGATGAAAGCATAAAAATCTTAAAAAGCCTTTCTTTTCCTATTATAATTAGACCATCATTCACACTTGGAGGATCGGGTGGGGGTACAGCTAGTAATAAGAAAGAGTATTTAGAGATTGTAAAAAAAGGTCTTAATTTATCTCCAATTAGTGAGATTCTAATTGAAGAGTCATTGATAGGCTGGAAAGAATATGAAATGGAAGTGATTAGAGATAATCAAGATAATTGTATTATTGTATGTTCTATAGAGAACATTGATCCCATGGGAATTCATACAGGTGATTCTGTCACAGTTTCGCCAGCCCTTACTTTGACAGACAAGGAGTTTCAAAAAATGAGGAATGACTCAATAAAAGTCATACGCGAAATTGGAGTAGATACTGGTGGTGCAAATGTACAGTTTGCAATACATCCAAAAACAGGAAGAAATGTTGTTATCGAAATGAATCCAAGAGTTTCAAGGTCATCAGCTTTAGCATCTAAGGCCACTGGATTTCCTATTGCGAGAATTGCGGCAAAGTTAGCAGTTGGATATTCTTTAGATGAATTAAAAAACGATATTACAAAAACAACACCTGCCTCATTTGAACCAACCATAGATTATATTGTTACTAAAATTCCTAGGTTTACATTTGAAAAATTTAATATGACTGAAGAAAAACTTGGCACAGCCATGAAATCAATTGGAGAGTGTATGGCTATTGGAAGGAACTTTAAGGAGTCTTTTCAAAAAGCAGTCAGAAGTTTAGAGATTGGTCTAATAGGATTAGATTCAAATAAATTTTTTGCAAAAAAAAAGAAAAAGGAACTTATTTCTTTGTTAAAAGAAAATCTACCAAATAAGTTTCTAATAATTGCAGAATGTGTGAGAAAAAAAATTGATCAAAAAAAGATTGCTGAAGCGTCCAATTACGACCCATGGTTTGTTAGAGAAATATCCGAGATAATTGAATTTGAGAAAATCCTTAAGAATATAATTTCGAAAGATATTTATTTAAAGGCCAAAGAACTTGGTTTCTCTGACGAAAAAATAGATCAAATTTCAAAGTCCTCAAAAAATTCAATTAACAAAATTAAAAAGAAAAATGATTTTTCCCCTTCATATAGAAATATTGATACATGCTCGGGTGAATTTACCTCAAAAACTCCTTATATGTACTCATCTTGGAGTTGTATTGATCAAAATCAAAGATTTGAACAAGAAACCTCGGTAACAAATAAAAAAAAGGTTATTATCTTAGGGGGAGGACCTAACAGAATTGGTCAAGGGATAGAGTTTGATTACTGTTGTGTTCATTCTTCTTTTGCAGTCAAAGAACTAGGTATCGAATCAATTATGGTGAACTGTAACCCTGAGACTGTCTCAACTGACTATGACATCTCAGATCGACTATATTTTGAACCACTTGATACAGAGTCGGTTCTAGAGATTTGTAATGCTGAGAATGTAAAAAACAGGCTTCTTGGAGTTATAGTACAACTTGGTGGACAAACGCCCCTAAAATTATCAGAAAAACTGTCCGAAAATGGAATTAAGATTTTAGGAACCTCTTTTAATTCGATCGATTTATGTGAAGATAGAGACATGTTTACAAAATTAATGAAGGATTTAAATGTACAGCAACCTAAAAGTGATATTGTCTTTAATTACAAGGAAGCAAAGAAAGCGGTTAAATTCATTCAATTTCCGATTGTCATAAGACCTTCTTATGTTTTAGGTGGAAGGGCGATGAGAATCATTAATAATGTTAAAGAACTTGATCACTACTTTAATAGCAATTTTATTGTAAATAATAAGTCAATTTTAATTGATGAGTTTCTTATTGGTGCAAAAGAGTTGGATGTCGATGCAATTTCAGATGGAAAAGATATTTTTATCTGCGGAATTTTAGAGCATATCGAAGAAGCAGGTGTTCATTCAGGAGATTCGGCATGTTCACTTCCTCCGCAAACCTTATCTTTAAAAATAATTAATGAGTTAGAGAGAATTACCAGACTCATTTCAAAAAGTTTGAAAATTATTGGCTTCATTAACATTCAATATGCTATTAAAGATGATAAAATATTTGTAATTGAAGTAAACCCAAGAGCTAGTAGAACTGTTCCATTTATTAGCAAATCCAAAGGAATTCCTTTGGCAAAACTTGCAACTAAGATTATGCTCGGAAAGCAACTCAGTGATTTTAAATTAAATCAAAAAGATATGAAGTATGTAACCGTCAAAGAGTCTGTTTTTCCATTTGATAGGTTTCCAGGAGAAGATATTATTTTAGGGCCTGAAATGAAATCGACAGGTGAAGTAATGGGGGTTGATAAGAACTTCCCAATGGCATTTTTAAAATCTCAAATGGCCGCTGGTAATATACTCCCTCAAAAAGGTTCCATATTTATATCTGTTAGAGATGAAGATAAAGAAAATATAATACTCTTATGTCAAGTTATCCAAAAACTTAATTTTAAAATATTTGCAACGAAAGGTACTGCAGAA
>CACFLM010000030.1 GCA_902567145.1 uncultured Alphaproteobacteria bacterium | reverse complement strand
TTAAGAGAGTCAATAAATATACTTAAAGATGTCGAGGATATAGGGTTTATTGAATTTGAGGAAAAAGATGTTGTAAGAAACCCTTTGGTCTCCAAAATAGTTGGTAAATACGAAGAATTTGAGAGAATTCAAGGTGTAGGTGAAAAGTATAAAAAAAAATAATTTAATGATGATCGATATAAAGTTTGAATGTGAGAGTAATTTTAAGACAAAAGAGATAAGAGGTTTTGTTGAAGAAGCAGTTAATCAAACACTTGAGATACTTAAAAAAAATGCTTTCAAAACTTATGTTTCTGTATTTTTGACCAACAACAAAGAGATTAGGAAGATTAATACTAAATTCAGAAATATTGACAGAGAAACTAACGTTCTATCATTTCCGCAAAATGAGGAAAGAATGTTAACTGAATTACAGAATTATTTTGTATTAGGAGATATTGTTATCTCTCTCGAGAAGATTTTAGCTGAATCAAAAGAGCAAAAAAAAAGTTTCTATCACCATCTCCTTCACATGATTGTTCATAGTACATTACATTTATATGGATATGATCATACAAATAAAAAAGAAGCTGATATTATGGAAAAAAAAGAAAAAGATATACTTAAGAGGTTATTCCAGAGGAAAAATTTTAAATTATGATAAGAAAATTTTTTAATAGAATTACCTCGATTTTTCGTTCAAATGAAAAAGAAGAATTAAAAAATGTTATTGAGGATTTAATTGATGAAAATAAAAATGGTACAGAGAAAATTGATGACGGAACTAAGAATATATTTAAAAATGTAATAAATCTTAGTGATAAGTGCATCGAGGATGTTATGATTCCCAGAGCAGATATAGATGCAGTTCCTTCAGATATAAAAATAAATAATCTCGTTAGTTTTATAAATAAAACAAAGCATTCAAGAATTCCTGTATTTAAAGATAATTTAGATAAAATAATAGGAATGATTCACATAAGAGACTTATTCGAGAGAGTAAGTAATAAGGTGAGAAGCAATAGAAATCTTAAACTTTCAAAAACAATAACAAGGAAGATCCTTTTTTCATCACCTTCAATGAAAATTCTCGATCTTTTATTAAAAATGAGGTCAGAGCAAATTCATATGTCTATTGTTGTAGATGAATTTGGGGGTACAAATGGTTTGGTAACCATTGAAGATCTTGTAGAGGAAATTGTGGGGGAAATTAAAGACGAACACGACCTTGAAGAAATTGAAGAAATAAAAAAGATTTCAAAAAAAACTTATGATGTTTCTGCGCGATTGCCTGTTGAAGAATTAGAGAAAAAAATAGGTGGATATTTTACTCAAGAAGAGAAGGAAGATATCGATACAGTTGGAGGTTTGGTTTTTAACTTGTTGGGAAAAATTCCTAGTAGAGGTGAAGTGATAAGTCATAAGAGTGGTTTAGAATTTACAATTAGAGACGCAGATACTAGGAAAATTAAAAGAATTCTAGTGAATGTCAAATAAAGTTTACCAATGCATAAGATTGTTTTTTGGAGGCTTAATTTGCGGAATCTCAATTTCTAATAGCTATTTAATTCCTTTGTTTCTTGTCGGTCATTATTTTTTAATAAAGGGCCTAATATCAAGAAATGTTCTATTGTTTAATTTTATTCCAGGGTGGTTGTTTGGTTTTGGCTTTTTTATTACATCTATGCATTGGATTATAAATCCTTTTCTAATTTATGAAGAACATAAACATTTTGCTCCATTCATTATATTCATTTTCCCTTTTTTCATGGGTTTATTTTTTGCTCTTCCAAGCTTTCTGATAACATTGTTTTTCAACTTTAAAAGAGACAAAGAAACTTTATTTACATTAAGTTTTTTTATAGCCCTTTTTTTATTTAGCTCTGAAGTATTAAGATCAAAAATTTTTGGTGGTTTGCCTTTAAATTTATATGCTCACATTTGGATTTTTGATGAAAATTTTTTTCAGATAGTATCATTTGTTGGAGTTTATGGACTATCTTTTCTGACTATATTCTGGATAGTGATTTCAATTTTACTTATTATAAGAAAGAGGGTTTCTTTTTTAACATCTTTAATTATTTTTCCATTATTTCTATGGACATTTTCATTTCTCCACAAAAAGGAAAATTTAAGTATAAAAGATACTCTTGCTATTAGAGTTGTACAACCAAATATTTTGCAAAAGGAAAAATGGGATAAAAGTTTGTTTCAACAACATGTTGACAAACTTCTTAGACTCTCAGTAAAAGATGAGAAAACACAATTAGTAGTTATTTGGCCGGAGGCAGCAATGACTGTCTATCTAAATGAAAATAATGATTTACTAAATTACATAAGAAGTAATATTGATGATTATACCACCATTATTACGGGAGGGCTTAGAAGAGTTTTTGAAAATAATAGTTTTAAGATTTATAATTCTTTATTTGTAATACAAAAAAACAGCTTTACTTTTTATGATAAAAAGCATTTGGTGCCTTTTGGAGAATTCATTCCTTTAAGATCCTTGCTAAATTTTTGGAAGATAACTCCGGGAAAAACAGACTTTAGTAGCGGTAATAAAGAGAATCTAATTGCATTAGAAAATAATGAAAAAAAAATAACATTTGAGCCGTCAATTTGTTACGAAGCAATCTTTCAGACCTTTAATTATAGAAAAATAGGACTATTAATAAATATAACAAATGATGCTTGGTTTGGAAAAACTTCGGGACCTAAGCAACATTTGACTGCTTCAATTTTTAGATCAGTAGAAAAAGGCGTGCCACTTTTAAGATCAGCAAACTCTGGTATTTCTGTGATAACTGACAGCAATGGAAAAATTTTAAAAAAAATAGAACTTGATAGAGTTGGCTTTATTGAAAAGAAAATTATCTTAGGAGAAAACTCTACATTTTTCATGAAGTATAAAAGTAAGGTGGTTTTAATCTTAATTTCAATTTTTTTCTTTTTAAATCTTTCAATCGATTTTGTAATAAAAAAAAGAAAAAGTTTGAAAATTTTTTAATTATGAACTACTAGTTTATTTTTATGTTAAAAGATTCATCAGATTATATCTTTACAAGTGAGTCAGTTTCAGAGGGTCATCCAGATAAGCTGTGCGACCAAATTTCAGACCTAGTCGTGGATCTATATATGAAAGCTGATAAAAATTCACGAGTAGCGTGCGAGACTTTGGCCACAACTAACAGAGTTATTTTATCTGGTGAAGTGAAAATTAACCAAAACAATGATCAAGTTAAAAAAGAGATAATAGAAAAGCAAATTAGAGAGAAAATCAAAGAAATAGGGTACGAGCAAGATGGTTTTCATTGGAAAAATTTAAAAATAGAAAATTATCTCCATGAACAATCTCAAGATATTTCTCAAGGAGTAGATTCCTCAAATTTTACCGGAGCTGGTGATCAAGGAATTATGTTTGGTTATGCCTGTAGTGAAACAGATTCATTAATACCTGCTCCATTATATTATTCCCATAGGATATTGAAGAAACTATCTGATTATAGGAGAAATAATGATTCTTTTTTCGGACCAGATTCTAAAAGCCAAGTATCAATGAATTATGAGCAAAACAAACCAAAGAATATTTCCTCTATTGTTGTATCAACTCAGCATCTAGAAAATGCTGAAAATAAAGAAATTAGGAAGAAAGTTTTAGAAATCATTGAAAATTCTATACCGGTTTCATTATTACCTAAGTCTGAAAAAATTCTTATAAACCCAACTGGAAGATTTGTTGTTGGTGGCCCTGATGGTGATACAGGTTTGACAGGAAGAAAAATTATTGTTGATACTTATGGTGGTGCCGCGCCTCACGGAGGGGGTGCCTTTTCTGGAAAAGATTATACGAAAGTTGACAGGTCAGCAGCATATATTGCGAGGTATATTTCAAAAAATATTGTTGCTAGTAAATTAGCCCAAAAGTGTTTGATTCAATTGTCATATGCAATTGGTGTAGCAGATCCAATATCAATCTATTTAAAAGTAGATCAGGCATCTAATTTAAAGTCAGAGAATATTATAAAAATTATAAAAAAATATTTAGATCTTTCACCAAGTGGCATAAAAAATCATCTTCAGCTAGATAGACCTATCTATGAACCAACCTCCACCTATGGTCATTTTGGTAGAGAATTTGTTCCCGAAACAGGAAATTTTTCATGGGAAAAGTTAGATTTAGTAGAAAAAATATTGAATGAATATTAAAGATGCTACCTTTTTATGGAAGAAAGTTATCAAGAAGAGATAAAAACCTTTGTCCACATGAATTAAGAGATAACCAATTCTTCTTTGATAGTTCAAAAGCTAATTTTACAAGAGGAATTAAAGATTCTAAATCCATTATAAATCTTGAGATTGGATTTGGAATAGGTGAGAATTTAATTTTTCAATCTCAAATAAACAAAAACGAGGTATTTTTTGCGATTGATCCATACTTGTCAGGAGGAGTAAAACTATTAAAAGGTATAAAACTTAACAAAATCTCTAATATTTTTTTTTCAGATATACCCTTCTCTAAATTTTTCAACTTGATTAAGAATATTTTTTTTAAAAAGGTTTATATTCTATTCCCAGACCCTTGGCCAAAAAAAAAACACAAAAAAAGAAGGTTAATTAATGATGAATTCGTTAAAAATCTAAATAAAATTACTTGCAGTAAATCAGAAATTTTTATAGCAACAGATGATGAGGATTACTCTAATCAAATTTCAAAAACTTTTTCAAAGATAAAAAACTTCAAACTAGTTTCAAAAAGAAATGATAACTCAAGCTTTCTTGATAATAACATTTATCCAACAAAGTATTTTACAAAAGCTCAAAATCAAAATAGAAAAATAAACTTTTATATCTTTACAAAACTATAATAAAAAAAAAATATTAAATTATTTATGTTTGGCAAAAGTCTTGGTATGAATATCTTAAACTTTTCAAATTACATGGTATTAGTAGTATTAGTATAATTTGAACTAATAATTTATAAGGTAAAAAAATTGGAAAAAAATGAAATCAAAGACATTCAAACGTTTGATATTATCGACGTAGCAAAAAATATTGCTAAAGAAAAAGGTATAGACGAGCTTGAGGTTATTGATGCAATGGAAATGGCTATTGCTAAAGCAGGTAGGACAAAGTATGGATTTGAGCTAGACATAAGGGCACATGTTGATAAGAAGACAGGAAAAATAGGTCTCTTCAGGTATCAAGAGGTTGTAGAAGATCTAGATTCCCTACCAATTGAAGAGAGAGTTAATAAAATTAATATTTCTAATCTTAATAAAGATAATAAATCATTGAAGGTCGGAGAATTTGTTAAGGAAGAGCTTCCTCCTCTAGATTTTGGGAGGATAGCAGTTCAGACAGCTAAGCAAGTTATATTTCAAAAGGTCAAAGAAGCAGAGAAAATTATGCAGTTTAATGAGTTCAAAGATAAAGCCGGCGAAATTGTCAATGGTGTTGTTAAAAGAGTTGAATACGGAAATTTAATAATTGATTTAGGAAAAGGTGAAGCAATTCTAAGAAGAGAAGAGCTTCTAAATAGAGAGATTTTTAGAAGATCTGACCGAATTAGGGCTTACATAAATGAAGTGAAACATGATTTGAAGGGTCCTCAAATATTTTTGTCAAGAGCCCATAACAATTTTTTAGTAAAGCTCTTTTTTCAAGAGGTTCCTGAGATTTACGACGGGATAATCGAGGTAAAGTCTGTTGCCAGAGATCCAGGAAGTAGAGCAAAGATTGCAGTGTATACAAAAGAAAAGAGTATTGATCCGGTTGGAGCTTGTGTTGGAATGAGAGGCAGCAGAGTTCAAGCTGTTGTTAACGAATTGCAAGGGGAGAAAATTGATATAGTTCTTTGGTCAGAAGATATTGCAACTTTCGTTGTTAATGCTTTAGGCCCTGCAGAGGTAGATAAAGTAATAATTGAAGAAGACTTAAAAAAGATAGATGTAATTGTCCCAGATGAACAATTAAGCCTTGCAATTGGAAGAAAAGGACAGAATGTTAGACTGGCAAGTGCCCTAAGCGGATGGAGTATTGATATATTAACAACATCTCAAGAATCAGACCGAAGGAATGAAGAGTTTAAAAACCTCTCACAGAAATTTATAGATTTTCTTGATGTAGATGAGGTAATTGCACATCTGCTTGTTACCGAGGGATTTACTACAGTAGATGAAGTTGCCATGGTCTCTCTTGAGGAGTTAACTTCTATAGAAGGTTTTGATGAGAATCTATCAAAAGAATTGATTCAAAGAGCTAAAACTTGTGTAGAAAAAATAAGGGAGGAGAACTTACAGAAATTAAAAGAATCAGGTTTTGATGATTATTTGCTAAATACAAAGCTATTTAATACGGAACAATTATTAAAGTTAAATGACAATAATATTAAGACAAGAGATCAACTTGCCGACTTATCAAATATGGAGTTAATTGAAATTTTTAGGGAAATGGATAAAGATAAAGCTGACGAAATAATAATGGATTCAAGACAACATTGGTATAAAGACTAAATTTAAATGGCAGATAACAACGATAATAAGAATAACTTAACTGGTAGATTGCAACTGAAAAAAACAATTAATGCTGGTCAAATAAAACAGAGCTTTTCACATGGTAGAAGTAGATCCGTTTCGGTAGAAGTTAAAAAGAAGAGATCACTGACTGGTTTTTCCAAAGATGAAAAAATAGAGCAGCCGAAATCTTTAGATACTTCAATAACAGAAACGGACCTAGCTAAGAAATCTGATGACTTAGAAAATTCTGAAAACAAGATAAAAACGGAAGTTAAAAGTGAAAAGGTTGAGAAAAAATCCCCAAAAAAAAATATAACCAAAAATTTTAATGAAACAAAAATAAATAATGAGCAGAATAAAGAAACAGCTGAAAAGCAAAAACAGCCAAAATTTGTAAAATCTCCAAAAAGTTTTGAAAATAGAAGACAGGGTAAACTTACCATCTCACAAGCACTTGATGAGGATAATGAGAAAGTTAGATCCCTTGCTGCCATTAAAAGAGCAAGGGAAAAGGCTAAGTTAAGAAATGTAATAAAATCCGAAAATAAAGAGAATCTTGAATCTAAGGAAAAGAAAAAGAAGGAAATAGTAATACCTGATGTAATAACTGTTAACGAACTTGCATCTAGACTGGCAGAAAAATCATCTAACCTAATAAAATCTTTGATGAAATTAGGGGTAATGGCCACGATAAACCAGACCATAGATAGCGATACGGCAGAGTTGTTAGTAATGGAATTTGGACATATACCGAAAAGAGTAAGTGAATCTGATGTTGAGGTTGGTTTAAGTGGTCCTACAGATAATGCAAAAGATCTTAAGATAAGGCCTCCAGTAGTTACTGTTATGGGTCATGTCGATCATGGAAAAACTTCACTTCTTGACGTTATTAGAGAAAAGAAAGTTGCAACAACAGAGGCGGGTGGAATAACACAACATATTGGTTCATATATAGTTGAGGCAAAAAAAAATCAGATGATAACATTTATTGATACGCCTGGTCATGCTGCTTTTAGTCAAATGAGAGCTAGAGGATCAAATATAACTGATGTTATTGTATTAGTTGTTGCAGCTGATGATAGTGTAAATGAGCAAACTGTTGAAGCTATTAGCCATGCAAAGGCATCTGGATGCCCAATTATTGTAGCGGTTAACAAAATAGATCTTCCCACGGCTAATCCTCAAAAAGTTGAATCTGATCTTATGAAACATGAAATTATTAGTGAAAAAATGGGAGGGCAGAATGTTTTTGTAAATGTATCTGCCAAAACAAAGGTTGGAATAGATGAATTATTAGATTCGATATTACTTCAGTCTGAAATTCTTGAATTGAGGGCTAATCCAAACAGAAGTGCTGAAGGAACAGTTATAGAATCTAAGATTGAGAAAGGAAAAGGAACGGTTGTCTCTGTCTTAATACAGAATGGATCTTTGAAAGTAGGAGACATTGCTGTGATTGGGAAGGAATGGGGGAAAGTAAGAGCAATGTATAATGATTCTTCTGAGAAAATTGATGTTGCCTTGCCAAGTTATCCAGTTGAGCTTCAAGGTCTTTCTGGAACGCCTGATTCTGGAGATAAGTTAGTAGTTGTAGAAAATGAATCTAGAGCCAGAGAAGTTACTCAATACAGATCAAGAATGAAAAGAATTGAGGAAAAATCTTCAATCAAAAGAATCTCTATAGATCAAATGATCGAGAGCGCTACTCAAGATGAGAAAAGAATAATTTCAATAATTATTAAGGCTGATGTTCATGGTTCTAAAGAAGCAATCGAGCAGAGTTTAAATAAAATGAGTTCAGATAAATTAACAATTAAAATAATTCATACAGCTGTTGGAGAAATTAATGAGTCAGATGTGACGCTAGCGATTGCATCTAGAGCTAGGATTTTTGGTTTTAATGTTAAAGCTAATACACAAGCAAAAACGTTATCCAAAAGAGAAGGAATTAAAATTAGTTACTTTTCAATAATTTATGAAGTCCTTGATGAAGCTCAAAAAATAGTTGATGGCTTGGATAAAGATGTAGAGGTTGAGACTCAAATAGGGAAAGCAATGGTAAAACAAGTATTTGAACTTTCCGATTCCAATAAAGTTGCAGGATGTATAATTGAAGATGGAAAAGTTTCGTCAAAAGCATTTGTCAAGATAATTAGAGATGAAAAAATAATTCATGAATGTGACATTTTCAGTCTTAGAAGAGAAAAGAATCAAGTTAAAGAGGTCTCCAGCGGATTAGAGTGTGGAATTGTTCTTTCAAAGTTCAATGAAGTTGTTGAAAATGACAGACTTGAATTTTATGTGAGGCAGAAAGATGAAAAAAAACCCTAGCCTAGAAAGAATTAAAGAAGAAAGAAAGAAATCCAGAGTGGATAGAATTTCTTCACTTATAAAAAGAACGATTGCAGAGGTTCTTATACAAATTGATTTTAGTGACTCTAACGGAAAAAATATTTTAATTTTTGTGTCAAATGTACACCTATCATCTGATGGTAAAATTGCGACCGTATTATTAGAAACTATAAATTATTCAGAAGAAGTAGACAAAGGTATTATCGAGACCATTGATAAAGAAGTTTATAAGATCAAAAAAGAATTTTCTAGTAGGATCCAATTAAGATACACACCAAGATTAAAATTTAGAGTAATAAAACCTCATTATTAAAAAGGATCAGATGAAAAAAAATCAATATAATGGTTGGCTTTTTCTGGACAAACCTATTGGAATAACATCGAACTCTGCTTTACAAAAAATAAAGAAAATTTTTAAAAACTCTAAAGCAGGTTTTGTCGGAACGCTCGACCCTATGGCTACAGGTTTTCTTCCAATTGCTTTAGGTTCTGCAACCAAAGTAATACCTTTCATTGAAAAGGCAGATAAAAAATATTTATTTACAGTCAAGTGGGGTGTGCAAAGCGAAACAGGCGATTCTGAGGGTAAAATAATAAAGAAAAAGAGGACATACCCGTCTAAAAATTCTATCAAAAGCGTATTAAAAAATTTTATTGGTAGCTTAAAGCAGAGTCCGCATAAATATTCTTCTGTAAAAATCAACGGTTTTAGAGCATATGAGCTTGCTAGAAAAAAAATTCCATTCCAAATGAAGCAAAGAGAGATTTCTATAAGTGAATTAAGGCTTGTAAAAACAATAGCTAATGACCGCGCTTGTTTTTTTATTAAGTGTAGTGCAGGAACTTACATAAGAAGTTTATCAGAGAGTTTGGCCTATTCACTTGATACTTTGGGCTTGGTTGCAGAGCTAAGAAGGACTGGTTTTGGAGATTTAAATAAAAAACTAATTTCACTGGATTATTTGTTAAGTTTGGTGCATAGTGAGGA
>CACFLM010000029.1 GCA_902567145.1 uncultured Alphaproteobacteria bacterium | reverse complement strand
TTTATTTAACCCAGAAATACCACCTAATACTGGTAATATAATGAGATTATGCTCAAATACGGGTTTTAGTCTTCATATTATCAAACCCATGGGCTTCGATATTAACGATAAGTCACTTCGAAGAGCTGGGATGGATTACTTAAAAAACGTTGAAACTACAATTTATGAAAATATTTCAAAATTTTTAATTAGAGGTTTGTTTCAGAGATATTTTTTAGTTTCCAAATATGGGGATTTTAATTATGCAGAAATAAAATTCAAAAAAAATGATTGCTTTATTTTTGGGTCTGAATCAAGTGGACTCCCAAAAAAAATAATTAAAAAATTTATGAATTCTAAAAGAATTTACATACCTATGGTTCAGGGTAGTAGAAGTCTTAATTTAGCTAATGCAGTATCAATAATTACTTATGAAGCCTTAAGACAAAATAAGTTTCAATTTCTATAAATTAAAAAATATATATCTTTAGATGACCTGTTTGAAAAAAACTTTTCCACTCGCTTAAAGTTTTTTGAAAGAAGATTATGCATATAAGTTATATTAGTATAGTAAATATTATTTCTAATAGACCTTTTCTTCTCAAATTGAAGATTAAAAATTATTCCAAGCTTACATTTATTTATGCATTCAGATAAATTGTGAATAAGATAATCCTCCCAAGATAGAACATTATTTGTTACAGCATAGTTGTAAGTTCCAGACATAATTGCGATGTCACAATTGTGAACAGGGAAATTTTTTAGATAAAATTTAAAAAATTTAAATTTATTCTTACAATAATCTATCATTTTCTTATTTATGTCATAACCTTCATACAAAAATTTTTTTTTTTCTTTTAGAAAATAATTTAGTAATTCTCCATAACCGCAACCTACATCGGCAATTTGAAGACGACCGTCTAATGAAAATCTTTGAACTAAAAATGTTAAAATATTAAAACGAATATATTGAGATTTTTGACTATTCCAACACACACCACATGGGGTAAATCCATTGTGTTTTAATGTCCGGTTGTAAGTATCTTGTAATAAAAAGTTATAATATTTGTAGAGAAGTGCTTTCTTCATTATTGATTAATAGAATATATTCCTTGAATAACAATAAAAAAAATACTATCAATTATTTAACAACAAATAAAAAAATGAAAATACTTAACTTTGCTATAAAATCTGCCTTTGTCACAGGGGCTTTAACAGCAGGTGCATTTATAACAGGTGCTGCAATTGGAACATTTCTTAATAAAGACAAAATAATCGATAGATTCAAAAAATCACAATTAAGAAAAAATAATTCTGCGTCCACAAAATAACTTGAATTTTAATTCATATCTTCATATTTATAATCTACAAAGTTAATAGGAGATTTAATGAAAAAATTACTAATAATAATATTCTTTTGTATGTCAGTTTTTCTTTTTGATAATTTTGCTGAAGCCAATCATTGCAGTGGTGGACATAAAGAAATCAAGGAGACCAAAGAAACTGATTCTCAAGACTCTAAAGAAACTGAGTAAAACTAGTCTAAAGGTAGGAAGAACCTACCTTTGACATTTTAATAGATATGGCATCTGAAACAAGCCACGCCCATGCAATATACCTTTTAGATTCATTCATTAAAAATGGTCTTAAAGATTATTCTAAAAAAAGAAATTATGATTACGGAGTTGATAATAGATCCAACGTATCTAAGCTATCCCCATACATAAAAAAAAGAATTATACACGAAAAACTAGTTATCAATAATTGCCTAAAAACCTTATCATTTGAATCAATTGAAAAGTTTATACAAGAAGTATTTTGGAGAACATACTGGAAAGGCTGGTTGGAAGGTAGACCAAATGTATGGAACAATTATCTGGATGACCTTGATAAACTAAAAAAAACTCTTGAACAATCTAATTTTCTTAAAAATTACAAAAGGGCAGTAAATAGTCAAACAGGTATTGATTGTTTTGACTGTTGGGTGAAAGAACTTAAAGAATCTGGTTACTTGCATAATCATGCTCGAATGTGGTTTGCTAGCATATGGATATTTACCTTAAATCTACCATGGCAACTCGGAGCAGATTTTTTTTATAAAAATTTATTAGATGCAGACGCTGCCTCTAATACACTTTCATGGAGATGGGTTGCAGGTCTTCAAACAAAAGGAAAAATTTATCTTGCTAGACAAGATAATATTGAAAAATATTCTAAATTTTCTTTTTCTAATAGAAATATCCTAACAAAAACTACTAAAGAACCCGAATATGAGTTTTACGAATATGAAAAACTAAACATCTACAACAAAAAAAATTATAAAATTGATTATTATCTAATCAATCCTAATCATCTTCTTTATGAAAAAAGTGTAATAGAGAGCTTAAAATATTCATGTGTTATAAACTACAACTACTCAAAGAATTTTGAAGACAATATTATTAAACAAAAATTTAACTCATCTGCAGTTGATCAATACGTAAAATGGCTAAAAAAAAATAATATTTTAGTAAAAGAGGTACTTAACGAAGACGAATTAAAATTGATAGTTTCTGATAAGTGTCTATTTACCCCATACCCATGTATTGGATACGAAAACAATAAATTAATAGAAATATCTAAGTCGCATAACATTTGCATCAATTATTTATATGATTCATACGATATTCTATGTTGGCCTTATGCAAAGTCTGGTTTTTTTAAATTTAAAACAAAGATTAATCATTTTATTAGGCAACTTTCAAACAATCACAACTAATGTCATTTTCAACTTCAAAGTAAAACAAGTTGAGTATGGAAGAATAAATTTAATTATTGATATCAAAAAATTGGCATTTAAAGATATAGTATCTTAAATTATAAAAACTAATGAATTATATAATGAAAAGAAATCGATTAGTTGTTTTTGCAACATTAATGTCCTTTTGCACAAGTACATTTGTTTCTGCCTTCATTGTTTTTCTAAAAATTGGTTTGAATTATGACTTTCTGATTAAATGGTGGGAAAGATTTATTATAGCATGGCCAGTGGTTTTTTTTTGTATAATTATTTTTGTTCCGCTAATAAATAAGCTATTAGACAAAATATTGAAAAATGATTAAAAATATAATTTTACTTTTTATTCTTATATCAACTAATACAGCGGCTGAGCAAATAGGTGATTTAACTAGACAAACACCTATTACAAAATCAGTTGTTTTGAAGGGTCAGGTTGGTTTCACCCATTATTTTGAACCAAATGTGTTGCGTTTTAGAACTGGCAAACTCTATAAACTTAAAATAATAAATAGTAGTGATTCAAAACATTATTTTTCGTCTAGTAAATTTTCTAAATCAATCTTTACCAGAAAAATTCAAATACTTAAAAACGGAGAAAAGATTTCAGAAATTAAAGGTAATATTACAGAAATAGAAGTTTTCCCAAATAATGTTATAGAATGGTGGTTTGTACCTATCAAAACAGGACAATTCAACGACCTAGAATGTAATGTCAAAGATAATATATCTAAAAAGACTCATTCAAAAATGGGTATGGTTGGGACTATAATAATTGATTAAACTTTATCACAGTTTTGTAGAAATCTTTTTCAATTGATACTATAATAAAAATACTATTGTGGGGAGGTGAATGAGATAAGTGGATGAAAATTATTCCATTCAAGCTAAGAATCTATTAGACAATTTAGTGGATGAATATAAAACAACTATAGAAGACATCCACAAAATTGATATTGTCTTAAAACAAATCAAAACAATAAGAGTTGCTGTTAACAAAAGAACAAGATGGATAAGTGAAGTAGCAAACATTTCCAAAGAAGTTGTTAATAAAAAAATAAAAATTCTTATTTACAATGAAGATTACTTAGAACCCATTTCTGATGAGCTAAACGAAACTGACTTAAATTTCTCTATTACTGGTCAATTTATTGAAGTTAAACAGCCAGACTTTAAATATAATGAACTTATGGTGCTAGTTGATGAGATTAGATCTAAAGAAAATAAAATCCTTTCTAAGTGCTCTAAAGCTAAGATGGATCCGGTTATAAGGTCAAAACACGCTTTAGAAAATGACTTTATTGACCAAGCAATAGCAAGAAAAACCTCTAATAATTGTCAGATAATATTTGAGCAGAACGAAACTAGAATTAAAGAACTAACAATTAAGAAAATTAAAAGTATACTTGGTCATGAAAACTTTAAGAAATTTATTAAAGAAGAGATTTGAACAAATATACTTATTTCGAATAAAATAAAAGTATTCATTATTAGTAATAAAAATATTATGTATAATTTGATGTGAAAAATTTTTATCACATACTTGGGCTCTCATTTGAATCATTCCCTGAAAAACAACTTATTGAGGCAGCATATAAAGCACTTGTAAAAATATATCATCCAGATGTTTATAAAGGTGACAAAAAATCTTTGAATAGAAAAATCTCAGAAATTAATGAAGCATTCGAGATTCTAAGTGATATCAAGAAAAAAAAAATATATGATGAAAAATTAAAGAAATTTCAAACTGAGAAATCTTTCGATTACTCGGATGAAGAATTTGAAGATAAAGATCTGTTTAATAGTAAATTTGTTAATGATGACTGGGAAATTGCATTACTTGTTTACCCTGAATTAGAAAGTAAAAAAAAACAATTGTTAAGGTATAGTCAAAAATTGGCCTTTCAATTTCAATTCTATTTATTAGAAACAAAAGAATTTTATAAAATTAATGAAGTTTCAAATAAATTTATAAATGCATTTCTAGAAAGAAAGTTTGGTACATCTGAGGAAATTAAATCATTTTCTAAAATTCTTATTGAGGAAGGGTTAAGAAAGAATGCCATTTATTTAAATAGATTAATAAAAGTCATTGGTTCAAGAAGTGAAAAAAGAATAATAAGAACATTTTTCAAACAATTCCCAGATTTAGAAGAATTTATGACAGAAGAAATGAAATTATACAATAAGCTAAAAATCAATACTAACTCTAATGAAGATCAGAAGTTATTTATTTTTGTGCTTATAGTATTGTTAATATTATTATTTATTACATTAATAAATAATTAATTTACTCTAATTAGAATTTAAATAATAACTAAAAAATGATATGGTTTAAGGGTATTAGATTACTTAATTTTTAAATAAAAGGAGTGAGGTATGATTGATAGCGCTAAGACTGAAAAACAAATATTAAAAAGGATTTTTAGTATTGAATCAGAAATTAATTCTAATAACAGTTTAATTTTTCAATCAAGGCAAATGATTGAAGAAAATAGATCAATGATTTTAAATAATTATTCATCCGCTTTTTCAGGCAATAATAGATTAGCGAATGAGAATACAGAAGAAATATACACAAATAGGAATTCCATTCTTTTAAAAATTAAAACAAACAATGAACATGAAAAGAAGTTTATCGAAGCAGAACGAAATAAAGCAAACTTAGACTTTTTAGAGCATCAATCTAATCTTAACTCGATTAATTTACAAATTAGCAGAGAAATGGCTGAAATAAATTCAAAATTAATAGAGATCAATAAGAAGGTCATGCAAGCTAATGAATCAATAGTATCCTTTAATACAAGAGAGTTAAAACATAATAGAAGTTTATTAGAAAAAAAATTTAATATTTCTGAAATTAATGAAGATGTAAATAGTTCTATAATTCAAGAAAATGTAGAAAAAATTCAAGGTTTAGAAGACAACGAAAAAATTACACACGAGGAACTTCATAAACTTTTAAATAAATCCAAAGAAAATTCAAACCTACTAATAAATAATAGAAAAGAAATATTAGAAAGAAGAAGTTCTATAATGTCAAATAGAGATACCATCTCAGTTAATAAGTCAAAAATTTTCTACGGTACGTAAATATAAATATTATTGTGGGTTTAAATTTGCCTCAACGTCTTTTCTAGCTCCTTCAGATTCAACGTCTGAAATATCTAATCTTCTTATCCACTTTCTCACCAATGCCATTTCTTCGTCATTAACCCCTGGTTCACTTGATAAGATTTTCTCCCATAAAAATTCAACAAGTTCGTATTTCTCTCTGTAAACTTCCACTTGCTCTACTTTTTTTGTTATTGAATAATTTAGTTTCTTCTCAATAATTACTGACATTACATTACCAGTGATATTAAATTGATCATTAAATATATTTCTTAAAATCTTTAAATCATCTGGTGATATCTTGCCATCAATCGTTGAACATTCAGTTAGCATTAAACACAGTAAGACTGTTTTTTCAAAAGCCTTAAGCTTATTATAAGCTACTTTTCCCGACTCTATTACGTGAATTGCTTTTGATATCTTTGACCTTTCATTACCAATTTTTTTAGTATCATTAATATTTGGTTTTTCCAATCCGAAAATTTCCCCGCTATTTTCAATTAATTGAACTTCAAAGTCATCTTCTTCTTCTCCTTTGGACAAGACTTTCTGCCATATATAGGTATACATCTGAATCAAATCTCCCTCTAGAAATTTTTCTTTAAGGCAACTTAAAGCAGACTCATCTTTATTTTGATTCAGAAGTTCTTCAACATAACGTGAATCTATCTCAAATTTATCAATAAAGGATTTACTTAATTTTTCTTTATAATTCTGATCATCTTTAACTTTATTTGCAACAGATGTATAAAGTATCGAAGCGGCAACATACTTTCTTTCATCAATTGACAACGTACCAAAATATATTTTATTGGCATCATTTATAAAGTGAGAGATTTCTGAGACAGTATTATTTGATGAAGTACTTACTGTGGGTTGATTAAAAGCAACTTTTTCAGGATCATAATCATTGACAACTTTGCAACTTTCCACATCGCCTAAAGAAGCAACTGTCCTTTTTAATATAGCTTCGTCAACATGAGAATCACCTATTAACTCAATGATAGCTTCAATTTTGATTTTTTTTACCAACTATTTCTTCATGTGTTTAATGAATATATCGAGGTCATTGTTAATTATTTAAAGGGATTCTTCAAGAAGAATAAAATTTAACTATTTAAAAATTCATCACCCTAATTAGCTTGGTTGTAAAAAAAATATGATTAAATTATAAGGCTAATTTGCTCCTCGCATACTTAACACCTCTTCCATTTTTTCTGACATTTCAGATTTTCCTGTTCTACTATCACCGACAGTTGCTACAGTTACATTAATTTCTGTTAAATTACTGTTTAATTTTTTTACTTTATCCATGGCAGTTTGTTTTATCAACTTAATCATATCTCTAGCTGCTCTTTCTGGTCCCTCGTGTTCAACTAAATCCCTATTATTAAATCCACACTCGATCAACTTTTGGTCGGTATTTTTTGCATATACTCCTGCCATGAGCATACTATGTGCAACTCCAATTTTCATTTCACCAGATTTAACTCTTTTTTTTATGATATTAAAAAACTTATTTTCAATATTTGAGAATTTTTCTGATAAATCTTCATGCTCTGGCAAGTCATTCCAGTTCTCGTCTTTAAGAAGAGGGAATGGATTAGCCCAGTAACTTATTTCAATTTTTCCTCTATGAGTTTGAGTACTTCCAGCTGCTACCCTTGCTCCTTTTCTAAAATGTTCTAAAGCTTCATCAACGTCCATTTCCACGTTCATACATGACCTTCCAGGCTGGATTAAATCATAATTATTTAGATAAAGTAAAATATCTAACTCAGAGCCTGTTGAGACTTCTGTGTAATCTGTAACAGGAACAATCTGACGTGCATTAGTTCCAGCGTGTTTATTATAACCTATTTCTCTTCCCTCCATTTGCATTTTTGTATGCTCACTAAAACCGTCTAGACAAGCAAAAGCACCGGTTTCTGTACCAAAGAAATAAGGAACATTTTCTTCAAAATTCATTGTATTATTTTTATCAAATAAAGAAGCTCTTCCCATATCATCAGCCTTAATAAATGAGTCAGATATATATGGCTCTTTTGTAGCTGCATCAAATTTTACCAAATATCTTGTACAACCACAATGAAGTGGTAAGTGATCATTTAAAATACATAAAACATTATGTAAGGTTAAAATCGGTTTTTTGCCGTATCCAAAGTATTTACAGTCTTTAATATTAGGTATCAAACCCACTAACAATTTATTTTCTTCATCATAAAAATAACCTAAATCTTTCATTGATGAGTATGGGCATCCAAATATAAACACTCCATCTGGCTTTCTTCCGGCTAATTTTCTTACTTTGGAAAAAGGAAATAAATTGAGCAACCCCGGTTCTAATTCAATACACCCTCTAGATTTATGGATATAAGCAATAATATTCCATTCCCCTACCTCAAAAGGTATTGCAACATAATCATTGGCATCAAACTTGTCGTTCTTATATGGGTTTTTATTGAGTGCAAAAAATGGGAATGCTCTTTTGTTAGCGTGAGTAGTATAATGAATACCAGTTCTCATGTCTGCATGAGTTGTTAAAGGAACTTTATTAAGACTTGAATAAGAGCTAGGTAAATTCATACTATTTCCTGAAATTTCGCCACATGTAACGTTTGGCTGACATTCAAGACCTTGACTTCTTCTAACACCGATTCCAAAGTCAACTTTTGATAATAAAATTCTTCTTGTTTCTAAGATTAGATCATTGAGTTTGTGAGCACGTTGACTTATTCTATCTTTAATTGATTCAGCACTCTCATTTGAGGATAAAATTTCATCATGTAGTTTTATTAATCTTGTATAAGATCTTTTTCTGTAGTGGTGAAAAAGTCCCTCTAAAAACCGAATGTTTTCTTTATAAACAGATTCTTTGTGTTTAGAGCTGGATTCGCTGCTTTCTAAAATTTCTAAAAAGATTTTTGGAGATACTTTGTCAACAAAATCACTTTTATGGGTCACCTCATCTTTTTGATCACTATTTTCACGAGATTTTAACTCTGATAAAAATTGTTTTTTATAAATAATAAGATATTTATTAAATGTCTTACTTTTAATCAATTCCTGCGGGGTTTTGCAAGTATCACGAATTTCAAGAATCTCGCTCATAGTCTATTATTTCCATATAACTTATATGAAATTATAAAAAAAATTTCAAGAAATAATTAATTATGAGTTAATTCTATTCGTCTTTGTAAAATTATTTAAAGTATCTATCAATTAAACTGTTAAAGCTATTTCTTCTAACTTTTTTCATCATCTGAGTACAATCTAAACCTAAGTTATCCTCGATAGATTCTTTAAAAATTAATTTAGAATCTAAATTATTTTTATAAATTAATGAGTTATTACATTTAGATCCTAGCATTAGAGAATCTGAATATTTTTCTTTATGACTGTAAGCTAGAGGGGATAAATCAGTAATATTATTCGGCACAAGCCCAAGAGGAGAAAAAAAGCCTGCTTCGTACAAATGTTTCCCAAAAAAACCTATGGAACTAGTTACTACTAAAGAATGTAAACCTATTACTGAATTATTAGCATTTTTCGTTATTGGATTTATTTTACTCATAATAATAGAGTCTTGATCAAAGGAAGTTGATGTTGATTTAGCATAATTGAAAGAAAAAATGAGAAGAATTGATATAAAAAAAATAATTTTCATTATAAAATAATATTAAAAAAATTATTTTAATCAATCTATTAATTCCTATAGATTTTTAAAATTTAAAAACACTTTTTGGAAAAAATAAATTCAATTAAGAAGAAATAAATTTAATATATTCAAAGTCTTCAAAGAGTTTTTTTTTAATAATACTAGATAAGATAATAATGAAGAAAATCGAACGAGTTAAATTCATAATTGAAACATTAGAGAAACTTTATCCAAAAACACCAATTCCTTTAAACCATAAAAATAATTTTGAATTACTTATTGCAGTTTTACTAAGTGCGCAATGCACTGACGAGAGAGTAAATAGAGTAACACCTCAATTATTTATAAAAGCATCCAGTGCAATTGAGATGACTAGATTAAAATTAGATACCATTTATAATATTATAAGACCATGTGGCTTGGCACCACAAAAGTCTAAAGCAATATACAATTTATCAAGAATATTAAGCAATGATTATAATGGGCAAGTTCCTCAAACCTTTTCGGAACTTGAGAAACTCCCTGGTGTTGGTCATAAAACAGCAAGTGTTGTAATGTCACAAGGTTTTGGTTATCCAGCATTTCCTGTAGATACTCACATTCATAGATTAGCTCAAAGGTGGGGATTGACTTGTGGAAAAAATGTATCTAAAACAGAAAAAGATTTGAAAAGATTATTTCCAAAATCTAAGTGGAACAAACTACATTTACAAATCATTTTCTTTGGAAGAGAGTTTTGTACAGCTAGAGGTTGTAAAGGTTTAGTTTGTAAAATTTGTAAATCGTTTTATCCCAATAGAAAAAAACCAGTTCAAACAAAAAAATAATTAGGTCTTTTTTAAAATTTTTACAACTAATGAAGACACTTTACCTCAAATCGTATGAAATTTATTAAATTTATTTGCTACTATCTTTCTTGTATAAGACTTTTTCAATAAAAAGTAAGCGATCTTTTTCTGTGTTGAGATGATTTCTTGCAAAGAGAATAATATCTTTGTCTTTGGATATTTTAAGAATAGCTTTATAAATATAAACTGCTCCAGTTTCTCCGACATGATTTATTTTAAATATCGAAATAAAAGACTTAGGAATAGTTGCTTGGATATTATTTAATTAGTAATTTGTAAAATAATTTTAAGTTATTAAATAATTATATTTTAAATTACCTTAATTTTCGCTAAAAGAAGAGATAGCGAAATTGAAAAAAAACTTTAATTCTGCTAAAAAAATCAAATTATATTAATTAATAGGAGAATTTATGAAAATATCAGAGAGACCAGAATTTAAAAGTAAAAAACCACCAGTAACTTTTGAGGAAAATGAAAAGGTAATAATTGCTGTAAAAGCTATGACCAAGGATAACTTCGGATCAGTTGTGATTGTAGATAAACAAAAAAAGGTTAAAGGTATTGTTACTGAAAGGGATTTGATGAAAAAACTACTATTTAACTCTATGAATCCAAAAACAACAAAACTTAAAGATATAATGACATCACCAGTAAAAGTTGCGGATAAGGATGATGAGATGGTTGTGTGGTTGAGACAAATGTCTAATGAGAGGTTTAGGCATGTTCCAGTTGTTGACAAATCTGGTAAGCTAATAAATATTATGTCACAAGGGGATTTTGTTTCATATTCCTGGCCAAACTTGATGTATCAAGTTAAAGAGATGACTAAAGAAAACTACTTCAAAGCAAATCAAGTTGTTCTAATAATTTTAAGTTTATTAGTTTATACAATTGTAACCACTTTACTTGCAATCAAGCTAGTTTGATTAAAGAATGATTGTAAGAATAGTAAACATCAAATTTTCCTCTAAAATTGAGGCTGATGCTATGCATGCTCTAGCAAAACATGAAATGATTAATAACCTTCCCGGCGTTATATCAATCGAAGTAATAATTATTAATGAACTTCACAGCATTGCAATTAACAAATTTGATAATTTAGAATCTGCGGAAAAGTCTAAAGATATTTACATAAATAAAATCAAATCCAATCCAAATATCAAAGT
>CACFLM010000028.1 GCA_902567145.1 uncultured Alphaproteobacteria bacterium | reverse complement strand
GGCACTTTTGCAAATATTAGGATTCAAAATAAAATGGTAGAAAAATCAGGTGGATATACAAAACATTATAATTCAGATCTAGAAGAAGAAATTTATGAGGTTGCAAACAAATATAAAAAAGAAGATATACCCTTGGTTGTATTAGCTGGGAAAGAATATGGAACAGGATCATCTAGAGATTGGGCAGCAAAAGGCACCAAACTTTTAGGTATAAAAGCTGTAATAGCTCAAAGTTTTGAGCGAATTCATAGATCTAATCTTGTGGGAATGGGGGTATTACCTCTTCAGATAATGGAGACAGATTCAGTCAAGATTGACTTTGATGGTAAAGAAGTTTTTAACATTGGAAAACTTACAGACTATTTAAGTAAACCAAATATTATTAGAAAGATAAACATAGAAAAAAATAACGGTAAGCAATTTTTTATTGAGGTGGTTTCAAGGATTGATACTCAGAATGAAATAAAATATTTTGAAAGTGATGGCATTCTTCCATATGTATTAAATAACATTTAGATTTCTATTAAATGCAAAATGAAAAAAAAAATTTCAGCTTTCTTAGGCCCAACTAATACAGGAAAAACCTATTCTGCGATTCAAAGGCTTTGCAAATATAACTCTGGTGTGATTGGTTTCCCTTTAAGACTTTTGGCAAGAGAAAATTATGAATTTGCTAAGAGGATATTACCAGTAAATAAAGTTGCTTTGATTACCGGTGAAGAAAAAATTATACCTAAGAATGCAAGATTTTTTTTCTGTACAGTAGAGTCAATTCCAGAAAACCTTGATCTTGAATTTGTTGCAATAGATGAAGTTCAAATGGCTTCAGATTATGACAGAGGATACATATTTACAGAAAAAATTCTCAATAAGAGAGGAACAAAAGAAACTTTATTTTTGGGCTCAAGAAGTATCGAAAATATACTTCTGAAAATACATCCAGAGTTAGTTATTTCCAAAAAACCAAGGTTATCAAAACTATCGTATATTGGTTATAAAAATTTAACACGTCTTCCAAAAAGATCAGCTGTAATCGCATTTTCTCAAGTTGATGTTTATGAAATAGCTAATAAAATAAAACAATCTCATGGTGGAGTTTCTGTTGTATTGGGTGCGCTGTCTCCAGAGGTAAGGAATGCACAAGTCAAATTATTTGAAGATGGAAAAGTTGATTATATTGTTGCTACAGATGCAATTGGTATGGGATTAAATTTAGATATAAAAAATATTTTTTTCTCAAGCATAAAAAAATTTGATGGATTTCATGACAGACTTTTGACGTTTGACGAAATTTCTCAAATTGCAGGTAGAGCCGGAAGATTCTCAATTGATGGTTTTTTTGGCACCACATGTAATTTAAAAAGGCTAAATGAAGAAATAGTAAATTTTGTGGAAAATTATGAATTTACTGAGGTGAAAAGAATATATTGGAGAAATCATAAACTTAATTTTAGTGAACCTAAAAAGCTAATGGAATCTTTATCTAAAAGACCTAGGGAGAGCTATTTAAGGCTTAAAAAAAATGGAAGTGATCATAGATATTTAAGAATGTTTTTGGATGATAAGGAATGTGCAAGAAGGACGATAAATAATAAAGTTTTAAAAACGTTATGGGAGGTGTGCGGTGTCCCGGATTATTCAAGAAACCTTGATGAATATCACACAAGGTTTTTAAAGAAGATATTCTTTTACTTGATAAATGATGAGGAATGTATTCCTGGGGTATGGGTTAGAAAAAATTTAAGTGACATTAGTAAATTTCCAAAAAAGATTGCTGAATTAAATTATAAAATTTCTCAAATAAGAACGTGGTCTTTTATCTCATTTAAAAACACATGGATTGAAAATAACCATAAATTTCAAAATAAGGTTAAAGACATTGGCTTGAAACTATCAACTAAATTACATGAAGAACTTATTTTAGAATTTATCGGTGAGTATAAGAATTATGAACTAACAGATTCTAAAAATCTAATACAAAAAAACAACATAGTTAGATTAGAAGAAAAAAAAATATTTTTTGGGAAAGAAGTTATTGGTAATTTGGTAGGTTTAAAATTTTTGATTAGTTCGAACTTTAAAAGAGGAAAAAATATTTTTAATAATAAAATTTTAGATAAAAGCCTTAAAAATTTCAGCAATCAAGTTGCTGACGTTTTTTTACAGTCAAGTTATAATTCATTTGTGCTATCTGTTGATGGAAAGATCATTTGGGAGGAAGATGTGATTGGAAGTTTTACAAAAGGCCAAGAATTATTTGAACCAAGAATTATGATTTTTTTAGATGGATATTTCTTAAAATTTGAAAAAAAAATAAGAAATAAAATAAAACAATTTTTAGATTTTTTAAAAAAGAAAGAACTTCCATTTTTTCTTACATTTAAAGAAAACAATAGATGTTCGCTTGCATCTAGAGCCATTAATTTCTGTTTATTAGAGAATCTAGGGCATTGTCAAAAAAGAAAAATAAACAACTTTTTAAAGCAACTAACAGCTAAAGAGTTTAAAATGTATAAAGATATTGGTTTTAAAATTGGTATGAATTTTTTTTACTTCAAGACAAATAAATTAAGTAATTTTAAGCAGATGCTAATAAATATTTTTTTTAATATTGATATGCAAAGTTTTATTACTGAATCAATTTTTATTTTTAATTTCAATAGAAAGACTAAAGAAAGGCTTTTATTTTTTGAAAAGCTAGGCTTCTATTTGCTGAAGTTAGATAAACAATATTTTCTTATTCACCATCAATATTATGAAACACTTATCAGCAAAGTTTATTTTTTCAAAAAGAAACAAAATCTAACTTTTCTTCCAAAAAATAAGTTTGAAGAAATCTTCTACAGAAAACCAAGAAGAATTACTTTTAATTAAAATGTAATGTTATTCTCTTGAATAACTGATGCAACTGTTCTATATAAGTTCGTATGACGTATATTGTTAAAGATGCATGTATCAAATGTAAATATATGGACTGTGTTGAGGTATGTCCAGTTGACTGTTTCTATGAAGGTGAAAATATGCTTGTTATACATCCAGATGAATGTATTGATTGTGGTGTATGTGAACCAGAGTGCCCGGTTGAAGCTATTAGCGATGATTCAGGAGACGATGCGCAGAAATGGATTGAAATTGGAAGAGAGTATTCTGAAAAATGGCCAAATATTAATAAGATGGGAACCAAACCGGAAGATAGTGACAAGTGGAAGGATGTGAAGAATAAATTTGAGAAACATTTTAGCTCTAGTCCAGGAAAAGGATCTTAATTTTTTATCTTTAAATTAATACAATTTTAATATACAATCCACCATTAATTTAATTGGAGACGATTTGAAAAAAAAAGATTTGGAACTAGATATTGGTGACCTAGTTGTCTACCCTACATATGGTGTTGGTGAAATTGAAAATTTTGATTCTTACGATATAGATGGTGCAAAGCAAGCCTTTATATTAATTAATTTCAAACAAGATAAAATGAAACTTAGAATTCCTAAAGAGAAAGCCTCTAGTTCTGGTTTAAGAAAATTAAGTAATAAAAATAGGCTTTCCAAGGCTCTTGATGTTTTAATTGAAAAACCTGCAATTAAAAAGGACATGTGGATTAAAAGAGCAAAGGAATATGAAAAAAATATTAACAGTGGAGATCCAGTTCTAATTGCAGAGGTTGTTAGGGATTTGCATAAAAAAGAAGATTCTTTAGAGCAACAATCTTATTCAGAAAGACAGATTTATCTAACCGCTTTGAACAGACTCAGTAACGAATATGCGGCAGTTCAAAATCTAGAGAAGAAGTTAGCAAAGAACAAACTTGAAGAATTGCTTAATCAGTAGACTGTTTTAACCTTGTTATTTATTTTTACTTTTCTGTCTTTAAGATCGTTAAGAATCCTAAATATTTCTTCAGAAAACATTGTTTGAAGTTTAGATTTCTTTAAAACGTTATCTAGAAAGTTTGAACTTGAAGATGTCGAGATAATTCTAATTTCTGGCGGATTAAAAAGATTCAACTCTTCATCAGATAACCTTTCAAAACTCAAAATAATGTTCTTAAATTTTTTTTCAAAAGAACTCATCTCTTCTTTAGACGTGACTAATAAGAATCTGTAGATTATTTGTTCATTATCTTTAAGTGTTGCAAAAAAGAAGTTCTTTTTTTTTTTAATAAATTTTCCCATACAAATTTTAAAATTATTATTAGTAAAATTCTTGACCTCCAAGATTTGTTTTTTAGAAATATTAAGCCAGCCACTGATATAATTAAGATCATTTTCTTTAGAAGACTGATCGAGGTTAAAAATCACCTTTGTTTTATTTTTTGTAGTTCCAATTAACGCTCTTGGGGTATTTAAAAAATAAAAATCATTCTCAAATGAGAATTTTATTTTCAATGGTTTATGTATGAAGCTATTCTTCAAGAAGAACCCCTCTTCTTCTTTATGCCCATAATTTATCCCGTCAATTTTTTTTAAAAAAACATCTTTACCAATTATAGGGTTTAATTGAACTTTTCCTTTATAACTTTCAATTACTTCTTGAACCCTTTTAGAAGAATTTGGATGTGTTTGTAAGAGTTCTGAAACTTTATTTTCAATTTTATAGATTTTTTTTTGAATATTTGAAAATTCTTCCATTAGTCTAAGAAAGTTAGCCATTTCTTTTGCATCAAAACCTGCCCTAGTCATGTATCTTACTGCCAATTGATCTGCTTGATATTCCTGTGATCTTGAATACGATAGCAGATAAAGTTGGGCTGACTGTCCTAAGAAATTATTTAAAAAAGCATTTTTAGAAAAAATATTAAGAACCTGAAGAAACAATCCTGTCCCAAAAGTTTTAGTATATCTTTTAGCTGTATGTCTAGCAGTAATATGTCCGATTTCATGTGCTATAACTCCAGCTAGTTGAGCTTCATTTTGACATAAATAGATCAGACCTCTAGTCAAATATACATAACCTCCCGGCAATGCAAAAGCATTAATAATTGGTGTGTCTAATACGGTAAATGTAAATTTTTTTTCAGACAATTCTGATGTACTTACTAAAAAATTTCCTAAACTTTCTATATAGTTTTTTAATTTTTTATTTGAATACTCTCCCCCAAACTGAACAATTATTTTTTCATGTTCATTTTGACCTATTGCATCTTCTTCCTCCTCCGATAGAAGATTAAATTCATTTAAGCCAGTAGCAGGATTTTTCTGACAAGAAAAACTTAAAAAGGAAATTAGAAAAATAGAAATTATAAGTCTTAAATATTGCATTTTAGGTATTTATTTTTATGTGGTATCATAATTCTTTTACAATTATAATAATTTTTGAGAATGTTTAAAATTTTGTTTATAATACTATCATTGTTCTGTTCAGAACTTTTAGCTAACAAAAAAACTGGAAGAATATCTTTTGGAGGGGGAATCCATAACTTCATGAAGAATGGTTATGCTGTCTGTGTCAACCCAGCATTTGGCGGATGTGATCCAAACTCAAACCCAAATGCAGCTTTGCCAGTTCCGTTCAAGGATGTTTCAACTGTATTTAGTTTTGAATATTTTGCTAAAAGGAATATTTTTAAAATAATAAAACCATTCATCGGTTATAATCATACTACAGATGATGCAAGCTATAGTTATTTTGGTTTAAGTGCAGATCTTTTTTTTGGCGATTGTAAATGCTATATAGTAACTCCAACATTAGCAGCCGGATGGTATGTTAATGGTGATGAAATTAGATTGGGGCATAAAGTTGAATTTCGGAGTGGTGGAGATATATATTATAGGTTTAAAAATAATGTAAGAATAGGTGTAGGATTTTATCATATTTCTAACGCAGGTATAGGCGATTCTAATCCAGGGGCTGAACAGGCTATTTTTAAATATCAGATTCCATTTTAGTTTTGTCTAAGAAAGAGGTATATTTTTGTATGAAAACTTTTTATTTGTTTATAACTTTTTTTATTTATTCAATTTGTTTAGATGTAAATGCAAAAGATTCTGCAAGATTTTCAGTTGGTCTTGGAATTTTCAATTATATGGAAGATGGTTCTCCTCCTCACAATGATCAATCAGGGATGATGAATTTTGAAATACATAGTGGAAGAAAAATGTTTAATTTAATAAAACCTTTCGCTGGATTTTTAGGCACCAACGAAAATGCTTATTATGCGTATGGAGGATTTGGTATTGACGGATACTATGGAAGAAAGAAAAACTTTATAATGACACCAAGTTTAGCTTGTGGTTATTATAAAGACGGAAATGAAATAAAAGCAGGAAATCCTCTTGAATTTTATATTGGTATAGATATGTTTTACAGGTTTAAAAATAACGCGAGAATAGGTGTTGGTATTTTCCATATTTCAAATGCCGACAGTGGAAAAAAAAACCCTGGTTCAGAGACTCTAGTTTTGAAATATCAAATTCCTATTGGAAAGTAAATAAGGTCTTATTGTTAAATTGGATATAACAAATCCCTCCTAAGGATTTATTTCTGGTTCGAGCCCAAATAAGATCACCAAGAGAATTAAATGAATGATGAATTAAAAAAATTTTTTCAATCACAAGTTAAAGAACACATACAAGTTATTAATAGAACAAAAACAACTGTTGAACAAAATTTTCTTAATATTTTAGAAATGTGTTACCAATCAATAAATGACGGAAATAAGTTAATTTTTTTTGGAAACGGAGGAAGTGCAGCTGATGCACAGCATCTCTCCACTGAATTAACGGTAAGGTTTTCGAAAAATCGAAAGTCAATTCCTGCATTATCTTTAGTAACAGACACATCTACATTATCAGCAATTGGAAATGATTTGGGTTTTGAATTTATTTTTTCAAGACAACTTGAGGCTTTAGGTAAAGAGGGTGATGTTGTTATAGGCATTTCAACTTCTGGTAAGAGTCTAAATATCATTAAGGGATTAGAGTATGCAAAGGAAAATGGAATGAAATCAGTCGCGTTTACTGGAAGATACACAAAAGATCTTGAAAAAATTACAAACGAAATCATATCAATACCAGCGATGAATACATCACGAATCCAAGAAGCTCATATATTTATTGGTCAGATGCTATGCAATGCGCTCGAGTTTAAATTAGGTTTATCACCTTTAGTTGATGAAGAATCTTAAACATTAAATATGATTATAAAAAAAAATTTTAAAAATTTATTAATTATATTAATTTTTAATTCCTTAACTTCATGTAAGTTGGATCAGCATTACTTTCCTCACAATGAGGGTAGAAAAATATTCTATGATGTTTTTTTTCAAGATAAGGAAAAAAAAAGAAAATATTTTAGACAAAGTTTTTTTTTCCTTCCTAGGGTTGATAATGCAATTCCGGTCTTAAAGAATGATGGTGAAATTACATTTTATGTTTTTGGATCCAAAGGTATTTATAAAAAAAATAGAGAAGAATTCTTTTCATCTGTTAACGCAAATAATTCAGAAGATAATAGTCAGTTATTAATAGCTTATCCAATTTCAAAAAATACAGAATGGGAAACAAACGATAAAACAACATTGCAAATGAAGCTTGGATACGACAGGATTTATAATACTAATTTACCTTTCACCTTAACAAACCAGATTACAGAAACAGATGTAACTATTAATGTAAATGGAAGAAAAATTCCAAATTGTATTGTAGTCTCAGGTTATGGTAAAACAAGTTACAACCCCGGCCCTCCGCTTGGAAACATTAATATCGAGATTTTTTCAATCTCATGGTTTTCAAAGGATTATGGATTGGTAAAATATAAAAGAGAGGAAAAATCAGATTCCGAGACTATGGGTAATATAATTTATGAAAAAAATATGTTAATAGATAACTGATTAACTATATTATAATTAAGAGAATTTGATTAATTGAGATGAGAATGTTGAGAAAATCCAAGTCTGGTCTTTATGACCCTAAGAATGAGAAAGATTCATGCGGAATAGGGTTTGTTGCAAACATATTTGATATACCGTCTAGAATTATAGTCGAAAATGGATTGAAGATTCTTGGCAATCTGACTCATAGGGGAGCTGTAAGTGCAGACCCTAAGGCGGGTGATGGAGTTGGATTGTTGACTCAGATTCCACATCAATTTTTCCAAAAAGAATTATCCAAGCACAATATTATCCTTCCGCGACCAGATGACTATGCAATAGGTATGCTTTTCTTACCAAGAGATGATGAGGAAAAGGCACATTGTATCAAAACAATAGATAAGCATTTAAATAAATTAAAACTTGAAAATCTCTATGTTAGAGATGTTCCTAGAAATGTTAAAGTGTTGGGGGAGTCAATCAAGGGAAATGAACCGTCTATTATACAAATTTTTATTAAACAAAGATTTCAAGCAAGTAAAATTAATGAGTTTGAACAAAGACTCTTTATTGCTCGAAGAAGAATTGAGATAGAACTCAAATCATTTGATTTCTACATTTCTTCTTTATCTAGTAGAACTATAGTTTATAAAGGGATGATTATGTCAGATAGTCTGAAAGACTATTATGATGATCTTAAAGATGAAATGTTTATTTCGTCTTTAGCAATAGTGCATCAAAGATTTTCAACAAATACATTTCCTAGCTGGGATCTTGCTCAACCCTTTAGATTCTTATGTCATAATGGAGAGATTAATACTTTAAGAGGTAATGCTAATTGGATGAATGCAAGAGCATGTGTATCAAATTCAGAAATTTTTCTAAAAGAATTCCAGAATCTTAATCCATTAATTTTTGACGGTTTATCAGACTCTGCTGCCTTTGATAATGCACTTGAATATTTAATGATGGGTGGATACGATATTGAACACGCAATGATGCTTTTAATACCTGAGGCTTGGGAAAAGAACGAGCAAAACCCAATAATGAAGGATTACTATGAGTATTATTCAAATTATATCGAACCATGGGACGGTCCAGCTGCAATGTGTTTCTCAAATGGAAAAAAGATTGGTGCAATTCTAGATAGGAATGGTTTAAGGCCATCAAGGTACATACAAACTGAAGATGGTATGATAATTTTATCATCTGAGATGGGTGTATTAGATATAGATCCTAAAACTGTAGTAAAAAGATGGAGACTTGAACCCGGAAAAATATTTTTGATAGATTTAGTGGAAAAAAGGGTTATCAAAAATGACGAAATAAAACTCAAATTAGCTAAAAAATTTGACTATAGAAAATCTTTGGATAGAAATCAAATTTTCTTGAGTGAATTCAAAATTACCAATAATTTACCAACTATTAATCAAAATGAGTTGGTTAAAATGCAGGTAGCTTTTGGTTATAATAAAGAGGACATAAATTTCTTTATTGAACCAATAGTTAAATTAGGTGTTGAACCTATTGGATCGATGGGGACGGATACTCCCATTTCCCTTCTGTCTGATAAATCAAAACTTTTATTTTCCTATTTTAAACAATGCTTTGCTCAGGTTACAAACCCTCCAATTGATCCAATAAGAGAAGAACTGGTAATGTCATTAGATATGACATTAGGCGAAAAACCAAATATTTTTGACACGCCAGAAGAAAATATGAATTCTAGACTTGAGATCAAGCAACCAATTCTTACAAATGATGAAACAAAAACTATCAAAGAACTAGAGAAATTAACTAAGGGTAAAATTAAAGCTGCAACAATCGACATCCTTTTTAAAAACTCAAACAACTCAGATGAACTAAAAGACGGGTTAGAAAGAATCTGTTTTGAAGCAAAATCACTAATAACGGACGGTTTTAACGTATTAATACTTTCAGATAGGAATATTTCAAAGGTTAATGCCCCAATACCTTCCTTACTAGCGGTATCAGCAGTCCACCATTATTTGATTAAGCAAGGGTTGAGAATGAAAACAAGCTTAATAATAGAAACGGGAGAGGCAAGAGAGTTACACCATTTTGCTGTATTAGCAGGTTATGGAGCTGAAGCAATTAACCCCTATTTGGTTTTTGAAACAATTTCGAGTCTAGTTCATGAAAAAGACTATGAAATTTCTAAGAATAATTTTATTAAAGTATCGGGTAAAGCCATTCAGAAAATAATGTCAAAAATGGGTATTTCAACTCTCAAATCGTATTGTGGTGCTCAAATATTTGATGCAATTGGAATATCTGATGATGTGATAAATAAATATTTTCCTGGAACAGCTTCACTTATTGGTGGGCTAACTCTTAAGCAAATTCAAAAGGAAACGATTTCAAGATATTCCCAATGTTTTGTCTCTAAAGAAGATGAGCAGTCCCTCGAAGAAGGGGGAGAGTTTTCATTTAGAATAAAAGGTGAGAAACATTCCTGGTCACCATCTACTATTACTAATCTTCAAAAGGCAGTCAGGATCAATTCGAAAGATCATTTCAGAGAGTTTTCAGAAAAAATTAATGATCATAATAGATCCATGTTTACAATTAGAAGTCTTTTTGATTTCAATAAAACAAAGAAAATTCCTTTAGAAAACGTTGAACCTGCTTCGGAAATAGTAAAAAGATTTTCAACTGGAGCTATGTCGTATGGTTCAATATCGAGAGAGGCACACACCACACTAGCACTTGCAATGAATCGGATAGGCGGTAAGTCTAATACCGGAGAAGGTGGAGAAGAGCCAGAAAGATTTATAAAATTAAAAAACGGCGATTCTATGAAAAGCGCCATCAAACAGGTTGCGTCTGGAAGATTTGGTGTAACAACTGAATATTTAATAAATGCTAAAGACATTCAAATAAAAATAAGTCAAGGAGCTAAACCTGGAGAGGGTGGACAACTTCCAGGACATAAAGTGGATGATAAAATTGCAAGTGTAAGACACTCAACTCCTGGCGTTGGGTTGATATCTCCTCCTCCTCATCATGATATTTATTCAATTGAAGATCTTGCACAGTTAATATTTGATCTAAAAAATGTTAATCCTGAAGCAAGAATAAGTGTAAAATTAGTTTCAGAATTTGGTGTTGGTGTTGTCGCTGCAGGTGTAACTAAATGCAAAGCCGACCATATAACAATAGCCGGATATGATGGAGGAACTGGTGCATCACCTTTGACTTCAATTAAAAATGCAGGTACTCCATGGGAACTTGGACTTGCAGAGACCCACCAAACGTTAGTTATGAACAAACTTAGAAGTAGAATATCATTACAAGTAGATGGTGGTTTAAAAACAGGAAGGGACGTCATAATTGGAGCATTATTGGGCGCAGACGAATTTGGATTTTCTACCGCTCCATTGGTATCGGTTGGTTGTATAATGATGAGAAAATGTCACCTTAATACTTGTCCAGTTGGTATTGCTACACAAAACGAAACTTTAAGAAAAAAATTTAAGGGAACACCAGAGAATGTCATAAACTATTTTTTTATGGTCGCTGAAGAGGTTAGAGAAATAATGGCTAAATTAGGTATAAGAAAATTTCAAGACTTGATAGGAAGATCTGAACTTTTAGAGAAAAATAAAGCCATCATTCACTGGAAAGCCAAAAATATTGATTTATCTAGAATACTCTTTAAGCCTCAAAATCAAAATACAAAAGATGTTTTCAACTCTTCATCTCAAGAGCATGCCTTAGACTATGTTCTTGACAAAGAGATTATAAAGGAAGTTTTACCTGTACTTGAAAGAAAAATTTCAGCAATAGATATATATAAACCCATAAAAAACACAGATAGAAGTTTTGGTGCAATGGTTTCTGGACATATTGCTAGAAGGTTTGGACATGAAGGGTTAAGAGAAGATTCTATTGTAATTAATCTTGAAGGAACAGCAGGACAAAGTTTTGGAACTTTCTTGTCTTCTGGCATAACTCTATCTTTATCTGGAGAGGCAAATGATTATGTTGGTAAAGGTTTGTCAGGTGGAAAAATAATTATTAAACCATTTAGAGATGCAAAATACGAATCAGATAAAAATATAATAGTTGGTAACACTGTTCTATATGGCGCTATCTCGGGTCAGTGTTTTCTCTCAGGTGTGGCAGGTGAAAGGTTTGGAGTGAGAAATTCTGGAGCAATCGCTGTTGTTGAAGGAACCGGTGACCATTGTTGTGAATATATGACAGGGGGAGTGGTTATGGTTCTTGGTACAACCGGTGTTAATTTTGGTGCAGGTATGAGTGGGGGTATATCTTATGTTTATCAGAATGAAGAGGACTTTAAAAGAAGATGTAACCTATCTATGATAAATATTTTAAAGGTTAAAAAAAGCAAACACATTCTTCCAGAAAAACTTTTTGATAAATATAATTTTCTGTTTAATGATGACTTGAGAATTAAAGAATTATTAAAAAGACATCTAAATTCTACAGGCTCTCTTGTTGCTAAAAGGATTTTAGAGAATTTTGACGAAGAACTTAATAATTTTGTTAAAGTTTTGCCAATGGATTTTGAAGATGTATTATTAAAGAAAATAGAGAAAGAAAAAGATTTAAAGGTTGTAAATTTATGGCAAAAGTAACTGGATTTCTTGAACACGAGAGAGCTGAAAGTGAATCCTTAGCACCTAAGAAGAGGCTTAAAAACTTTG
>CACFLM010000027.1 GCA_902567145.1 uncultured Alphaproteobacteria bacterium | reverse complement strand
TTTCTAGTTTCATCTTCTAATTTAATTCAGCTTTTTGTTGGGTGGGAAGGAGTTGGTTTGACATCTTATTTACTTATTGGTTTTTGGAGTTATAAGGACGAAGCCAATAAGGCATCTCTAAAAGCATTTGTTGCGAATAGGGTTGGGGACTTTGGACTGCTAATTTCTTTATTTACGATCTTTATTGTTTTTGGAACAATCAATATAAATGAAATATTATTATTAGTGAACTCTCATAGCCAATCATATTTCAACTTTTTAGGGTTTCAAGTTCATTCAGTTTCCTTAATTGTTATAACTATGTTTATTGGTTGTATGGGTAAATCAGCTCAATTTGGGCTTCATGTTTGGTTGCCAGATGCAATGGAAGGGCCAACACCGGTTTCTGCTCTCATACACGCTGCTACTATGGTAACAGCTGGTGTTTTTCTTCTTATACTAATGTCCCCATTAATTGAAGCGTCCGAATTCGGTAAAAACTTAATTCTTATAATTGGCTCAATCACGTGCTTATTTGCCTCATGCGTTGCTATCTTTCAGAATGATATAAAGAGAATAATTGCCTATTCGACTTGTAGTCAATTAGGTTATATGTTTATGGCAATTGGTGTTTCTGCATATTCCGTTGCATACTTTCATCTTCTTTCTCATGCCTTTTTCAAAGCCCTTTTATTTTTAGGTGCAGGTTCAGTAATCCATTCTATGTCAGATGAACAAAATATTAAAAAAATGGGCGGTATTTATAATAGAATCCCATTAACCTATGTCTCAATGTTAATTGGGTCATTTGCATTGATCGGATTACCTTTTTTAAGTGGTTATTATTCTAAAGATTTAATTTTAGAATTTATATTTCTATCTGAATCGAGTTTTAAGTTGTTTGCATTTTCAATAGGTATTTTTGGTGTTTTTTTGACAACAGTTTATTCGTCAAGACTTTTAATTTACGTTTTTCATAGGAAAAACCTTTCTGATGAAAAAGTTTTTGCACATATTCACGAATCACCATTAATAATGGTTTTACCATTAGTTACATTAGCCTTCTTTTCTATTTTTTTTGGCATGGTATTCTCCAGCTCATTTGCAGGGCTATCTCTCGAAGAAATATGGTCAAAATTCATGTATGTAGATTCTGAGATAAATAAAATATATTCTCTTAGTGATATTCCAAACATTATAAAAAAGTTACCTCTAATTATGATTATAACTGGAATAATTTTTAGTTTCTTAATTTACTTTAAGTTTGCAAAAAGGATGATAATCATTAAACAAAAGTTTTATTTAATAATAACCTTCTTTTACAATAAGTGCTTTATAGATGAACTGTATCAATTGTTAATTATTAAACCAAGTATTTATTTGGGTAAGGGTTTTTGGAGATCTATCGATACAGATTTAATTGATAACCTTGGTCCAAATGGGATTTCACGTTTAGTTAACTCTTTTGGTGCAATGGTTTCTAGGCTGCAGTCAGGTTATCTCTATCATTATGTGTTGTCTGTTGTTATTGGTTTGACTTTATTTATTAGTATTTATATTTATATTTTCTGATGATCAGTCTCCCTATTCTTCCTATTTTAATTGTACTTCCTCTAATTGGTTTAATTTTTATTTTTTTATCCTCAGAAAAAGATGAAAACGCTGATCAATCAAAAAAATCTGCACTTTGGACTAGTGCTAGTAACTTTTTTCTGTCATTGTATCTCCCTATCAACTTTGATAAAAGCATCCCTCACTTTCAATTTGTAAATTCATTTTCATGGTTTAATAGTGATAGTCTAAGATTTTCTCTTGGGGTTGATGGGTTATCAATGCCTTTTATCATGCTTTCTACATTTTTAATTTTGGCGTGCATAATTTTTATTTTCCCTCAATCAAAAAAAAATATGAAGATGTATCTTGCTTCATTTTTGCTATTGGAGTCATTCTTAATTGGAGCATTTAGTGCCATTGATCTATTTTCCTTTTACATTTTCTTTGAATCTATTTTGATTCCTATGTACTTGATTATTGGTTTTTGGGGTGGAGAGAGAAGAATTTATTCTGCTTATAAATTTTTTCTTTATACTTTACTAGGATCTGTCCTTATGCTAATTGCTATAATTTTTCTCTACCAAGAATTTGGTACTATCAGCATTCCTAAACTATTAGATTTTACTTTGCCTTTTTATATCCAAGTATGGTTATGGATCGCTTTTTTCGCCTCTTTTGCAGTAAAGATCCCTATGTGGCCCTTTCATACTTGGCTTCCAGATGCACATGTTGAAGCGCCTACAGAAGGTTCTGTTATTCTAGCAGGAATTCTTTTAAAGCTTGGTGGCTATGGTTTCATAAGGTTTAATCTATCAATTCTTCCAGATGCATCAATTTTCTTCACACCATTTATTTATTTTCTTTCAGTAGTTGCTATTATATATACCTCTTTTATTGCCCTCGTTCAGGAGGATATGAAAAAACTTATTGCTTATTCTTCAGTTGCTCATATGGGATTTGTAACTTTAGGAATTTTTTCAGCTAATATCCAAGGTCTTCATGGAGCAATTATACAAATGATCTCTCATGGCATAATTTCAGCCGCTTTATTTTTCTCAATCGGAAGTATTTATAACAGATTTAAGACCAAGCAGATAAGTTTCTTTGGAGGTTTGAATATCAAATTACCAAAGTTTTCAGTAATTTTTTTAATTTTTACTCTAGGTTCGATTGGACTGCCAGGAACTTCGGGGTTTGTAGGTGAATATTTAACATTATTAGCTGTATATAGTAAAAATACAGTTATTGCATTTATTTCAACATTTGGTGTAATACTTTCAGCTTCATATATGCTAATGCTATACAAAAAAGTTTTTCTAGGACGCTTGAGTGAGAATATGGATAAAAAAAATGACGATGTTAATATTTACGAAGTAAGTTTATATATAGTTTTAGTGATGCTTATATTTATTATAGGAATTAAACCGGGAATAATTTTAAGCTTTACTACATCTTCATTAGAAAGAATTATACAATTGTATCCAATTTCAATTTTTTAGAGAGAAAACTTGTTAATTATTCCAGAAATCTTTTTAGCTATTTGTGCTTTGTCAATCCTATTCATAATACCCTTTATGGAAAAAGAGAGTTATATAAAAATTGGATATTTGAGCTTAATAGTTATTTTCTTTTCTCAATTTTTAATTCTTAAAGACATTTTCTATTCCCAGCTGATCTTTAATGGTTTTTTTATATTGGATTCATTTGGATCTTTTTTAAAGTCACTGATTCTTATTGGTTCTGGATTAATAATATATTTTTACCTTACCGTTCATAACCCTAAGTCATTAAAGAGGCCTGAGTTTTCAATAATTTTTTTAATTTCAGTTGTAGGAATGTTATTGATGATTTCATCTAATGATCTTTTGTCACTTTTTATGTCTATGGAACTTCAAAGTCTTTCTTTATATATATTAGTTTCATTTAGTAGAGATGATTTTATTTCATCAGAGGCTGGAGTTAAATACTTTATTATTGGGAGTTTATCCACTTGTATTTTTCTTTTTGGTACTAGTTTAGTTTATGGACTCGTTGGTTCAACGAGTTTTAATGAAATTAGCATATTCATGTCTGATCTATATTCTACACCAACAATGCTTATTGTAGGCCTGATTTTTATTTTAGTTTCTCTGTCTCTAAAAATTTCAGCTGCACCTTTTCACATGTGGACTCCAGATGTTTATCAAGGTGCCCCATCGATAGTTACTGCATTATTGTCAACTCTGCCAAAGGTCGCGGCATTTGGAGTGTTAATAAGATTACTTGTTTATCCATTTGGAGAAATAATAGTCGATTGGGGTAAAATTTTAACTATTCTCTCTATATCGTCTATGATAATAGGCTCTTTAGGTGCATTAAAGCAAACAGATCTTAAAAGGTTAATGGCTTACAGTACAATAAATCATATTGGTTTTATTCTTATGGCCTTAATTCCCGGTTCTGAGGATGGTATAACTTCAATATGTATTTATTTGATTTTTTATATAACAATGAACCTTGGAATTTTTTTGTTTATATTAAATATGCAAAGAGACCAAATTAGTGTCACGTCAATTAAAGATCTAAATGGATTATATCGTTCTCAACCTTTGATTGCAGGATGTATTGCAATAATTTTGTTTTCTATGGCGGGAATCCCTCCAATGGCAGGATTTATTGGAAAATTAATTATTTTAAATATAATTATTGATAATAATCTATTTTTTTTGGCGATAATTGCAGTATTGACTTCGGTAGTTGCAGCTTTTTATTATATAAGGTTAATAAAATCTATTTTCTTTGATGAGCCAGTAGAAGAATTAGATAATATAAATAACGATCATTCAAAGTATATGCTTTGTGGCTTTGCCTTATTTAATTTAACAGTAGTTTTTTATCCTCAATTTTTTTTAAACTTATGTGCATCAGTAACATTGTCTTTATTTGCGGTAAAGTAAAATGAAGGAGAAGTTTTTTGATTTTTACTTCTTTAGAACTCTTAAAAATACAAATGATAAAATTAAAGAGATAGAAAAATCTAATAATAATAATAATCCTTACTTAGCAGTTTATTGCGAAAACCAAGAGAATGGTAGAGGAAGAAAAGGTAAAATTTGGGAGAGTAAAAAAGGAGATTTAACATGCTCATTTTTAATAAAAAAAAAAATAAATATAAATCACCTTGGAAGAATAAATTTGATTGTAGTTTCGATTCTCATAGATATATTTAAAAATTTAGGATTCACTCAAGTCAAATTTAAATGGCCTAATGATATTTTAATTAATACTAAGAAAATTTCAGGCATTCTTCTTGAAACAAATATTTCTAAGAATACAATTAATCAATTTACAATTGGTATAGGAATAAATATTAATACTAAGTTTAAAAATAAAAATTTTTCATCAACTTCCTTTAATGAATTAGGAATAAAGATTGATCCTTTAAATATTTTTTTTTTGATAATCAATAATTTATATTTTTACGTTGATAATTTTTCAAGTATTCAGTTTAACCTTTTAGGCACAAAACTATCTAGATATTTCTTTGACAAAAATTCATCAATAAAAGTGCGTGTAGGAAATAAAATAAATATAGGAATCTTTAAAAAAATAAACTCTTTTGGGGAGCTTTTTTTAAAGAATGAGACTGGTTATTTTAAAATCAGTTACGGAGAAATTATTTAATGAATTTAACTATCGATATTGGTAATACAAATGTAATGATTTGTCTGTTTAAGAAAAATATAATTATTAAAAAATTAAATATTAATGTTTCTAATTTAAAAAACAAAAAAAATATTACTTTAATTAAAAAACTATTTTTAAAAGAAAAAAAAATAAGTGTTATAATTTCATCTGTTGTGCCTAACATAACAAATTTTTTTATTGATATATTTAAATCACTAAACATAAATTATTTTTTGGCCAGAGGTTTGTTAAAAATAGTTAAGTTAGAAATGAACCTTAGAAATAGAAAGACAATTGGTGATGATAGATTGATTAATATAATTTATGCAAAGTATTTATATGGTAATTCTAAAATGATAATTGATTTTGGCACTGCTACGACAATTGATGTGCTAGATAAAAATGGAATTTATGACGGAGGTGTGATAACTCCAGGAATAGATTTATCCCTTAAGTCCCTTCAAGAGGGTACTGCAAAACTGCCATTAGTTAATTTTAAAAAAACTAAATCAATAGTTGGGAGGAGTACAAAAGAAGCAATTCAATCAGGTTTTTTTTGGGGCTATATATCTATGATTAAAGGTTTGGTTGAAAGAATTGAGATAGAAAAAAAATGTAAATTTGAAATAATTTTAACTGGCGGTAATGCAAAATATTTTAAAGGACATTTTTCAAATGTAATTAAATTAGATGAGTTTTTTAATTCGAGAGGTTTAAATTATCTAATTAATCACTATTTAAAATTATTATCATGATTTATTCCCAAGATGATTTATTATATTTACCTCTAGGTGGTTCAGGAGAGATTGGAATGAACTGCACTTTATACCATTTTAGAAGTAAATGGATAATGGTGGATTTAGGGGTTACATTTAATGATAATGACTCTAATGCATATGAATTGATAATGCCTAATATAGAGTTTATATTAGAGAAAATTGACAATTTTTCTGCGCTGATATTAACACATGCACATGAGGATCATATTGGAGCTGTTCCATATTTATTTGAAAAACTTAGAAATGTTCCAATATATACCACATCCTTTACTGCTTCAGTTTTAAAGAGGAAACTTGAATCTGTTGGAATAAATGACTGCCAGATCAACTTGATGGAGTATGGTAAGGAACTTAATATAGAACATTTTAAAATTCAGATTTTTTCAATGACTCACTCTATACCTGAATCAAATGCATTGATGATAAAAACCTCTAATGGAAATATCTTTCATTCTGGTGACTGGAAACTTGATCCACATCCATTAATTGGTGAAGCAGTAAGTCCGATAAAGTTAAAGAATTTTGTCAGTGAAGGTGTTGATGTGATGATTTGCGACTCAACAAATGTTTTTGATTCAGATCCTTCAGGAAGTGAAAATGAGGTTAGATCAAATCTTAAAAAAATTTTTTCCAATAAAAAAAATGGAAAAATTATAATCACTTGCTTTGCATCTAATGTAGCAAGAGTTGAGACAATTTTAAAAGTTTCAGAAGAATCAAATAAGTGCTGTTTGCTTTTAGGTAGGTCATTGCAGAAAATTTATGAGTCTGCTAAAGAAAATAATTTTTTATTAGAATTTAATAATATAATAACAGAAAAAGAGGCCGAGATAATTTCTGATAATGATTTAGTTATTATATGTACTGGGAGTCAAGGTGAAAAGAGAGCTGCTTTAAATAGATTGGTCAGTGGCAGACACAGATCTATAAAATTACACCAAAATGATACAGTAATTTTTTCATCAAGAGAAATTCCTGGGAATGAGAAAAAAATAAATTTAATTAAGTCAATAGTCTCAAAGATTGGGTGTACTCTATTAGACGATTCCAATGCAAAAGTACATGTTTCTGGTCACCCATCAAAAAAAGAATTAAAGAAAATGTACGAGTGGGTTTCTCCCGAGTTGTTGATTCCAGTACATGGAGAATATAGGCACTTGAAAGAACATATTAGATTCTCTAAAGAATGCGGTGTTAAAAATCAAATTCTTGCAGAAAATGGTGATGTGGTTAAGTTAAATAAAAATTTAAAACAAGAAATTATAACTAAAGTTCACTCTGGAAAAACTGTATTAAAAGGAAATAAGATAATTTCTATTGATGATAAACTCTTAAAGGATCTGAATATTATTTCAAGTGAGGGAGAATTATTTATAAATATAATAATGAATCTAGATAACGAATTGTTAGCCGAACCAGTTGTTTTTAGTAAATCTATTCTACTAGATGAATCAAATAAGCTTGAATTAAAAAAAGTTTTGTCAAATACAATCAAAGAGTTATCAGCAAAAAGTATTGATGATGAAGTTTTATCTAATGAACTTAAAATTAAAATTAGAAGTTATTTAAAAATAACAATAGGACTAAAACCATTAACCATTGTTGAGATTGTTAGGATTTAGATTATAATGATAAAATGATAACTAAATTTAATCATGTGGCAATTGTAGTGCCTAATCTAGATGAAGCATCAAAAAGATATAGAGATGTTCTTGGAGCAAATGTCTCTGAGATATCTGACTACCAAGAACATGGTGTAAGTGTTGTGTTTGTTGAATTAGAGAATACTAAGATTGAATTAATGCACCCTTATGGAAAAAATTCGCCTATCAAAAATTTTTTAGAGAAGAATAATAATGGAGCTATACATCATATATGTATTGAAGTAAAAGATTTAGATGCAGCATGTAAGAAAATGAAGTTAAATGGGATTAGAATATTAGGTGATGATAAGCCTAAAAAAGGTGCTCATGATAAACCAGTAATCTTTCTACATCCAAAAGATTTCTATGGTACATTAATAGAACTTGAACAGGAGTAGATTTGTTCGGTCTAGAGATAATTGTAATATTTGTTATTGTTTGGTGGCTAGTTTTATTTATTGTTCTCCCATTTGGTGTGCAAAGAGATGATAATGCAATCAAGGGAAATGACCCTGGTGCACCGAAAGACCCTATGTTAAAAAAAAAAATCTATTTAACCACAATAATCTCATTCTTCTTATCCATACTATTTTCTATGATTAAAAATGAAATTTTCTAATTTTTTTATTCCAACACTTAAAGAATCGCCTAGCGACGTTAAAATGCGTTCACATGATTTAATGATTAGGTCAGGTATGATAAGACAAGAAACCTCAGGAATTTATAGTTGGTTGCCCTTAGGTTTTAGAGTTTTAAAGAAAATTATTAATAAAATTGAGCTATTCCACGATAATAATCAAGTTAATCAAATTTTGATGCCTACAATACAAAGTTCAGAAATTTGGAAAACTAGCGAAAGATATGATTCTTACGGAAAAGAAATGCTTAGAATTACTGACCGTAATAATAAGGACCTACTTTATGGTCCAACTAATGAAGAAATGATTACAGCGATTGGTAAACAATATATTAAAAGTTATAAAAATCTTCCAAGAAAATTTTATCATATACAATCAAAGTTTAGAGATGAAATTAGACCAAGATTTGGTGTTATGAGAGCAAGAGAATTCATAATGAAAGATGCATATAGTTTTGATATAGATGAAAGCAGCGGAGAAAATACATATCATGAATTTTTTAACCTATATTTAAGAATATTTAAAGATCTCAATATCCCAGTTGTACCTGTAAGAGCTCCAACTGGAGAGATAGGAGGGAATCTATCACATGAGTTTCATTTGATTGTAGATTCGGGAGAATCAGAAATTTTTATAAGAAATGATATTTTGAAAAGAAAATATGAAAAATTATCACTAAATGAGTTGCTTAATTTAGAATCATACACGGATGATTATTTTAAACAAATAAATGAAAAAAAAGACTTTAATTCCTTTAGAAGTATTGAATTAGGTCATATCTTCCTTTTTGGAAGAAAGTATTCAGATTCTTTTGGGTTTGAAGTTGATTCAGAAAAAGGGAAATTTAAACCATATATGGGTTCATATGGAATAGGTGTATCAAGAATCCCTGCTGCTGTAATAGAATATTCAAATGATAGTAAAGGAATAATATGGCCACAAAATCTTTCTCCTTTCTCTATTCACCTTATAAATCTTCTTTATGACGATATAGAGTGCTTAGAATTTTGCGAAAAGTTATATGATCAATTAACCAAAAATAGAATTGATGTTATTTTTGACGACCGATCTGAAAGAGCTGGTAAAAAGTTTTCTGATGCAGACTTAATTGGGGTTCCAATCCAAATAGTTTGTGGTAATACATTTAAAAAAAATCGTAAAGTAAGTTTTGTACATAGAGTTAAAAAAAAAGAAATTAATATCGAAAGTGAAAATATATTAAGTTTTTTAATTAAAGAAATAGGTAAAGAATAAATGATTTCTTTCTTTGAAATTTGGGTTTCATTAAAATATCTTTTTCCTAAAACTAAAGAAAAGTTTTTTTCGCTTATAACTCTTTTCTCTTTTTTGGGTATCTCATTAGGTGTGGCAACATTAATTATTGTCATGTCTGTAATGAATGGTTTTCGAGAAGAATTGACTTCAAAAATCTTGGGTATAAACGGTCATCTAAAAATACAATCAAATTTTAATAATGACTTAAAAAAAAATGAAGAACTTTCTAAAACTCTAATTAAAAAAAATAAAGATCTGATTATTCATGAAGTTGTTCTTAGTCAAGGTCTAATGAATTTTAAAAAATATTCAAAAGGAGTTTTACTAAAGGGTGTTCCTGCAAAATTTTTTGAAGAAAGAGATATTTTTACTGAGAACTTGTCCGAGAAAACTATTAATAAGTTTAGAAACAATGAAGGAATTCTTGTTGGTGAAAAGCTGAAAAGAAAATTAGGATTAACTGAAGGTGATTATTTAAATATTTTATCTTCTAAAAGTTATGAAACATTTTTTGGTAATTTGCCTAGATCAGCTAATTTCAAAGTTATAGGTTTCTTTGATATTGGAATGTACGAATATGATACCTCTCTAATATTTATGCCAATAACAACACTTCAAAAATTTCTTAATAATAATAGTAAAATTAATCATTATGAAATTATTGTTAATGATTTTGATAATCTTAATTCAGTAAAATTACAAATTAAACAAATTATTCCAAAATATTTAAGGGTGATTGATTGGAGGGAATTAAATCCCTCACTATTTAACGCAATTGAAATTGAAAGAAATGTTATGTTTTTAATTCTATTGTTAATAATTATAGTTGCAGCATTTAATCTTATCTCATCATTAATGATCTTGGTTTCAACTAAAAAGAAGGACATTGGTGTATTACGCGTTTTAGGTGTTTCGAATTTTCAATTGCTAAAGATCTTCATGATAAATGGTTTCTTGATTGGTTTTTTAGGAACTGTAATTGGTGTTGTTTTGGGACTATTGTTTTGTATGAACATAAATGAAATAAAAAACTTTCTAGAATTGTTATCTGGTTCAGATTTATTTTCAGAGGAAATCTATTTTTTCTCAAATTTACCAATAATAATAAATAGCTCACAAATTTTGAAAATTTCAATGATTTCATTATTTTTATCTTTTCTTGCAACTATTTATCCGTCTATAAAGTCAACAAGAGTTGAGCCTATAAATTTAATTAAATGGGATTAAATTGATAAAACTTGAAAATATAGTAAAAAAATATAACCAAGGACAAGTGGTTGTAACCGTTTTGAATAATTTAAGACTAGTAACTAATAACAGAGAAACAATTGGGATAATTGGTCCATCTGGTTCGGGAAAAAGCACTCTTCTAAATATTATAGCACTGTTGGAGAATCCAACTTCTGGGAATGTTGAAATATCAGGAATTGACTGTAACTACTTAAAAGCTGAAGAGAAAGTGAATTTTAGAAAAAAAAATATAGGATTTATTTTCCAAAACAATCAACTTTTAGAAGATTTTTCAGTTGAAGAGAATATTGCTTTACCATTGATTATGGAAGGATATTCCTTTAGTAAATCAATTTCTAAGGCTAATGATTATTTAAAATTATTAGGAATTATTGATAGAAAAAAATTCAAACCAGGTTTATTGTCTGGGGGTGAGCAACAAAGAGTTGCAATTGCGAGAGCTTTAATTAAAGATCCTTCGATTTTGTTAGCAGATGAACCTACAGGTAGTCTTGATGATAAGAATACCGAAATAGTTTTTAGTTTCATAAATAAATTGGCAAGAGAAAAAAAGATAATTACAATATTTGCTACTCATAACCTTAATTTAATTAAAAAATTAGATAAGAATTTTCTGATGAAAGGTGGAAGTTTAATTGACTACAAAAAAAGCTAAGTTTGTTCACTTGAGAAATTACTCTCAATACTCTTTATCTAGAGGAGCTTTAAGAATAAATGAGCTTGTTGACTTCTGTAAAGATGAATCAATTCCGGCAGCAGCTATAGGCGATTATAATAATTTATTTGGATGTCTTGAGTTCTGTATAGAATGTTCGAAATCTGGGATTCAGCCAATAATTGGTGTCAATGTATTAATTAGAGATGATGTTTATCAAGATGGTAATGTCTTATTGATCTGTAAAAATGAATATGGGTATAAAAATCTTGTTAAGTTAATATCTAAAGCCTACTTATCTAATTCAGAAATTAATAACCCTTATATAAGTTTTGATGATCTACAAAAGTTTAAGCACGGTTTGATTTGTCTTGCTGGAGGTTTTTTTGGAATATTAACCAAGAACTTCCATGAAAGTCAGAAATTATCAGATGGCTTAATTAATTTTTTTTTAGATAATTTTAAAGATGATTTCTTTATTGAAGTTCAACGGTTTAAAAATTCTCCCTTTCTAGATTTAGAGAGTTATTTAATTAATAAATCTATTAAGTTGGATATTCCATTAGTAGCTACTAACGAGAACTTTTTTTTAAATAAAAACTTCTATAAAACTCATGATGCTTTACTAAGTATTGCTCAGCAAAAATATATTGATAGTGAGGATAGATTAAAAAGCAATGATGAATTTTATCTTAAAACTGTTAATGAAATGAAAGAGATCTTTAATGACATACCTCAAGCTATAGAAAATACAGTTATTTTAGCAAAAAAATGTTCATTTTATTTGAAAGAAAAAACAGCCGTTTTGCCAAAGATTAAATCAAATGGAGAAGATGAAAATACTTTACTTAAAAATTTTTCAGAAGATGGGCTGAGAAAAAGATTAGTTAATCAAGAATGTTCTAAAACTAAAAAAAAATATTTTAAACGGCTTGAATATGAATTGAATACAATAATTAAAATGGGCTATTCGAGTTATTTTTTAATTGTTTCAGATTTTATTAATTGGGCTAAGAACAATAAAATACCAGTTGGTCCTGGAAGGGGTTCTGGAGCTGGCTCTCT
>CACFLM010000026.1 GCA_902567145.1 uncultured Alphaproteobacteria bacterium | reverse complement strand
ACTTAGCTTTAGCGAATGGAACGGGTGGAACAGCAGGGCTAGCATCAAACTACAGTCTGAACTCAACTGTTATTAATATAAGTAAACGTGTTCTGAACTCTTCGGGATCTAAATTATACGATGCTAATACAAACGCTCTGGCTAGTGCCATAACATTATCGAATTTTGCGAGCACGGAGACGCTTGTTGATAGCGGAACAGCTACGATTAGCTCTGCTAATGTTGGCAGTTATACGATCAGTAATTTAACTGGAGTCAGTATAGCTGATGGTACAAACGGAGGGTTAGCGTCCAACTACACCTTAACTGGAGGCACGCATAGCTTTACGGTGAATCAACGACCATTGAACGCAACGTTGGCCAGACAATATGATGCAACAACTACGTCTGCGGGTTCAACATTGAGCAGCTTTGATGCTTTACAAGGCGGTGAGACCCTGACGATGTCGGGATCGGGAGCGTCTGCGTCTAAGAATGTTGCGAATGGCATTGCAATGTCCAGTAACGGTACCTTAGCATTAGTAGATGGAACGGGCTTAGCGTCCAACTACAGTCTGAACTCAACCGTTATTAATATAAGTAAGCGTGTATTAACCTCCTCTGGCTCTAAGACATATGATGCTAATACAAACGCTCTGGCTAGTGCCATAACATTATCGAACTTAGCGAGCACAGAGACGCTTGTTGACAGTGGAACAGCTACGATTAGCTCTGCTAATGTTGGCAGTTATACAATTAGCAACCTAACTGGTGTAAGCATCGCCGACGGTACCAATGGCGGATTGGCTTCTAACTATACGTTAACAGGTGGTACACATAACTTTACAGTGAACCGACGAGTGGTTGGAGTAAGTGGCACACGTTTATATGATGCGACCACGAATGCGGTAGCGTCAGACTTAGCAACGCATGCTAACTTAGTGGGTTCGCAAACCTTAAGCTTATCGGGCACGGGAACGATTGCGAGTAAGAATGTTGGTTCCAATAAGACCGTATCGATTGGAACGTTAGCGTTAGCTGATGGATCGAATGGTGGCTTAGCGGCAAACTACACACTGACTGGCGGGACGCACCAATTAACGGTAAATCAAGCCCGAATTTCTCTGACAGGTTCACGTCAGTATGATGGGACTGTAAATGTTAGGAACTCTGAGGTCTCACTTACTGGGCAACAGGGTGGAGAGGATCTAACAGTTTCGGGAACAGGAAGTGTTGCTAGTAAAAATGTTGGGAATGGAAAATCAGTTACCACATCAGGTCTCACTTTAGGTAACGGTCAAAGTGGAACACCAGGTTTAGCATCAAATTACACATTTAGTGGGGGAGCGCAAACTTTCAATATTACAGAAAGAGCATTAAATATGTCTGCAAGTAGGGATTATAATAGTTTAAAAACAGTTTCATCCGCAATAATAACCCTATCCAATTTAGTTGGGAGTGAGACTTTAGGACTTTCTGGCAATGGATCGGTATCAGATGAGAATGTTGGTAGCAATAAAACAATAGGTGTAGATACACTAAGTCCGGCTGATGGGGCTAACGGAGGAGTAGCCTCAAATTACACATTGGCTGGAGGAACACACATTTTAACTATAAATAAGAGCACTATTTCGATTACTGGTACCCGTTCATATGATGGCTCTACTAACGCTCTTTCAACAGCTTTGTCATTAAATAATCTTCAAGGTGGAGAAAATTTAACATTAAGTGGAGTTGGATCAATAAGTGATAAAAATGTAGCTAATGGAAAAACACTTGATGTATCGGGTCTGACGTTAGGAGATGGATCTGGAGGCACTCCAGGATTATCATCAAACTACAAATTAGCTGGTGGAACTCACACATTCAACGTAACCAAAAAGAATATAACGTTTTCGGGTTCCCGTGTGTATGATGGAACAACAACTGTCAGTTCATCAGATTTGATTACAACTGAAACAACTAGTGGAGAAACTTTGACTTTCAGCGGAAATGGTACCGTTTCCTCTGCGAATGTTCAAAACAATCAGGCGGTAACGAAGGGTTCTATAGCAATAAACGATGGATCCGGAGGGGGGTTAGCCAGTAATTATAACTTAACTACAGGAACGTTTAATATTAGTCAAAAATGGGTAAATGTGAGTGGTCAAAGAGTATATGATGCTACAAACACTGTAAATAGCTCAGATTTAGGTGTTACAGGAGAGGTTTCCGGAGAATCTATATCAATTACGGGAGCAGGGTCTATTGGTGATAAAAATGTAGGCTCTGGAAAGACTATAAATACAACAGGCTTATCATTAGCTGATGGAACTCACTCAGCTTCAAATTATACTATCGGAACAACAAGTTTTGCTGTAACAACAAGAAATGTATCAATTAGTGGCGAAAAAGTATACGACGGTAATGGAACTGTTTCTTCCAATCAGATAGATACTATAAACACAGCAGGAGGTGAAACACTAAATATTAGTGGACAAGGAAGTGTTGCGTTGCCTTCGGTTGGAACGAACAAATCTATTACCTTAGGCACACTTTCAATAAGTAACGGTACATCCGGGTCAATTGGTCTTTCTTCTAATTATGCACTTAATTCAGGTTCCTTTGATATAACAGCAAAACCCATAACATTAGGTGGTTCAAGGCAGTATGATGGAACAACAAATGTTGTGAGTAGTGATATAACTCTAATTGGAGAAGTATCAGGAGAATCAATTACAATTACAGGAACAGGCTCGGTAAGTGATAAAAATGTTGGCTCCGGAAAAACAATCAACACGACTGGCTTGAGTCTGGCCAATGATACCTCTAATGCCTCTAATTACAGTTTAAGTTCAGGGACTTTCGCAATCACTCAAAAGGCAGTTAACCTTTCAGGAACAAGACAATATGATGGAACAACAACGGTTTCATCAGGAAGTATAACGCTTTCTGGATTAATTGGATCGGAAACACTTAATAAATCTGGTTCTGTCGCTATAACATCTTCAAATGCCTCAACATACTCATCCGGGTCAATTAATACTTCCTCATTGAGTTTGTCTGATGGAAGTAACGGAGGATTAACCGCTAATTATACATTGTCTGGTGGGTCCCACAGTGTATCAATTGATAAAAAGTCAATCGGGTTAGACGGATCGAAGGTTTATGATGGAAATACTACAGTTTCGTCTTCTGACCTCTCCTTAAATGGATTAATTGGCTCTGAAACCCTGAATTTGTCTGGTGCAGGGAGTGTTGTTAATAGTTCAGTAGGTGATAATAAAACAGTCACCGATGTAAACTTTAGTATCTCTGACAACGGAGGTTCCGCAAGTAACTATATTCTGAATGGTTTGCTTCAGGTTGATATCACTAAAAGACCTATAGTTGCCTCTGGAAGTAGAGTTTACGATGGAAGTACATCAGTTGGTGGATCAAGTTTAACAACTTTTTCAAATTTAGTTGGTTCAGAAACACTAGCGGTTACGGGAAGTGGAACTGTAAGTTCTGGAAACGTAGGAACAGGGAAATCAATTACGCTTGGCACATTAAGTTTAGCTAATGGATCAGGTAGTGCCAGCAATTATAGCCTTTCCAATGCAAATCTTGATATAACTAAAAGAGCACTTACACTTATTGGATCAAAAATTTATGATGGTAATACAACTATTCAAGGAAATGAGATTACCACATTTACCAATATTGTGGGATCTGAAACACTTTCAGTATCGGGGTCAGGAACAGTTTCATCTGAAAACGTAGGTTCATCAAAGGCATTGGCGATTGGAGGGTTTTCATTAGTAGATAATAGTGGATTGGCATCTAATTATTCAATTAGTTCTGCAACGGCAAATATAACCCAAAGACCAGTAAATATCACAGGCTCAAGAGCCTACGATTCAACCCGAACAGCTTCTGGGTCTGATTTGAGTTTTACAAATTTAGTAACAGGGCAAACTCTTGGATTAACTGGAAATGGTGTTTTGAATTCACCTGCTGCTGGAACACAAACAATAGTAAATACAAATACTTTAGCAATAGTCGATGGATCAGGTTCGGCTAGCAATTATACATTGACAGGTGGCACCTTAAATATGACAATTATACCGCGATCGACAAGCGTTTCAGGAACTAAAACTTATGATGGAACAACTTCAATTAATCCAGCAGATATAACAACTTTTAGTAATTTAGCTGGATCTGACACACTATCGTTAACAGGTTCTGGAAGCGTTACGTCAGCCGATGTAGGAGCGGCTAAAACAGTCAATATTTCTGGATTTACTATCGATAACAGCTCAGGTGTTGGATCAAATTATACACTTTCGAGTGGAACTGTAAGTATTGTTAAGAGAAAAATTAATTTAAATGGTGTAAGAGCATTCGATGGGACTGCTAGTGTTGCAAATTCAGATTTAAACCTTGGAAATCTAGTGAGTGGACAAAATTTAACTCTTTCAGGAACTGGAACAGTCTCTAGTTCAGCAGCAGAAATGAATAAAGCAATAACGCTCGGAAGTTTATCTATTACTGATGGTTCAGGTGGAGATGCCTCAAATTATACATTAACAGGGGGATCCCATACATTAGATATTTCTCAGTTATCAGTAAATATTACAGGGAACCGACAATATGATGGAACGAAGACGGTAAACAGCTCGGACTTAAATTTAACCAATTTGGTAAGTGGAGAAATAGTAAGTTTGACTGGAGCTGGTACCGTCGCAGATGAAAACGTAGGTGCTAACAAGACTGTTACTGCAGGATCACTTGCACTGACAGGTGCAGGTGCTGGAAATTATACATTAAGCAATTACACAACTACATTTGAAATTACTCCAAGAATACTTAATTCTGCTGGCACAAGAGTCTATGATGGTTCAACAAGTGCAAATGCTTCAGATTTATCGTTATCAAACCTAGTTGGCTCTGAAACTTTAAATCTCTCAGGTTCAGGCACTATATTATCTGCTGCAGTACAAAATGGTAAAACAGTAAGTAAAAATACTCTTTCATTGTCAAATAATTCAGGTCAAGCAAGTAATTACACTCTTGACGGAGGGACTCATACTCTCAATGTGACAAAAAGACCGATAACACTCTCTGCAAGTAGAGTTTACAATGGTACTAACGTTCTTGATGGTACAGACATCTCTACTACATTTACATATAGTAATGTTGTTGGTTCAGAGATTTTGTCACAGACTGGAACAGGAACAGTTTCAAGTGCTAATGTAGGTGCTGGTAAAACAGTTACAGTTGTTAATTTAGCTTTGGTTGATGGGTCTGGTTCAGCTGACAACTATAATTTAACCTCAACAACACTAAGTATTTCAGGAAGGCCGGTCAATCTTAATGGTACAAGAGTTTATGATTCAACTACGGTAGCTTCGGCATCTGATTTATCAACAATAAGTAATTTAATAGGTTCTGAAACACTAGTTTTATCTGGAAACGGTGCTGTAGGGAGTAAAAATGTAGGAGATTCTAAATCGTTATCAGATGTTAGCGGATTGACGCTTGGAGATGGTTCAAATGGAGGGTTAGCAGCTAATTACACGTTATCTGGTGGAACTCATTCACTCAGTGTGACTAAAAGACCGATCACAATAGTTGGAACCAGAATATATGATGGACTGACAACTGTTTCTAACTCTGCGATTACATCAATTAACAATCGAGCTGGGAGTGAAACTTTGTCTTTAACAGGGTCAGGGACAATTAGTTCAGCTGGAGTGGGATCAGCTAAAACAATTTCATTAGGAACATTAGACTTAGCAGATAATTCAGGCTCTGCCTCTAATTATGATTTAATATCTGGGACATTTGACGTTACAAAAAGAGATGTAACTTTTGTAGGTAGCCGAGTTTATGAAGGAACAACAGATGCTAATTCTTCGAATTTTACAACAACTTTTAGTAATCTAGTAAGTGGAGAAAATTTAAACTTAACAGGAAGTGGAACGGTTGGTTCTAAAAATGTTGCATCAGGACAATCAATCACACTCGGGAGCATTGCCCTTGCAGATGGGAATGCTGCTGCAAGTAATTATAACTTAACGACAGCGACCTTAAATATCAGTAAAAGACCCTTGGGAATAGAGGGCTCACGTGTTTATGACTCCTCTTCAACAGCTTCTGCATCTGACTTAACAACATTTATAAACTTGGTTGGGTCAGAAACAATTTCACTTTCGGGGAATGGTGTTATGGGAAATTCAAATGTAGGAGAATCAAAACCGATAACAAATATAAGTGGATTATCGCTTGGAGATGGATCAAATGGTGGTTTAGCTTCTAATTATACCTTGTCTGGAGCAACGCAAACAATGAGTGTTACAAAGAGACCCGTTACAATAAGCGGATCCAGATTTTATGATGGAACAACAAATATTAGCAGCTCGGATATATCAGCGTTTAATAATAGATCTGGAAGCGAAACGTTATCAATTTCAGGGTCAGGGTCAATAGTAACTGCCATTGCAGGCTCAGGAAAATCGATTTCCTTGGGTACGCTTCAATTGGTTGACGGAAGTGGATTAGCATCAAATTACTCATTGGTAAGTGGAACGTTTACTGTAGATTCTCGTCAGTTAAATGTATCAGGGTCAAGAGTCTACGATAATACTACAGTTGTAAACGGTTCAGATTTGGTTGTAAATACTGGAGTAGGTTCTGAATTAATTACTTTAACAGGACAAGGAAGCGTATCAAATGCTAGCGCATCTAACAATAAATCAGTAACACAAAATACATTAAGTCTTGTAAGCGCCACTGGAAACGCATCAAACTATAGTATGGGTACAATAACACTTAATATAACTCAACGACCAGTAAATGTTGCAATAGAGAAAGTTTACGATGGAACATTAAATGCCCCTTCCTCTGGTCTAAAAGCAAATGGAATATCCAATACAGTTGGAACTCAAACCTTAACATTAAGCGGGATAGGCTTAATGCAGAATAAAAATACTGGCATAGCAAAAACCATAGTAGACAATAATTCTCTTGTACTCGGGAACGGTTCAGGAGTTGCTTCAAATTATACATTATTAGGGGGATCGCACACGGTAGATGTTACGCCAAGGTCAACTGTGGCTTCAGGAAGTAGATTTTACGATGCAACAACATCAGTTAATGGAAATATATTTAATTCATTTACTAATACAGTTGGCTCAGACACCGTAACTTTATCAGGTTCAGGTACAATTAATTCAGCTAGTGTTGGATCTAAATCAGTAAATATTGGATCTTTAGCTTCCGCACATTCAAATTACACGTTAACTGGAGCATCAATGAATGTAACTAAAAGACCTCTTAGCCTCTTAGCAACAAGAGTGCCAGAGGACAACCCTTCTTTGGTTGTATTGGCCAATGAGTTATCGGTTTTGACGATTAACAATGAAACTCTAACCTTATCTGGGTCAGGAAATATTTCAAAAAATCGTCCAGGCACAATTGAACCTATTTCATTGGGTACATTATTTTTTTCAGACGGGACTGGATTAGCATCTAATTATACATTTTCAGGTGGGACATTTTTAATTGTTTTAAAACATAAACTATCTTTTGCCGCTAGGATTAGGAATATTTTGAAGAAGGGACGTTCAGGAAAAAATTTAATTCTTCTTCCAACTAGAACATCTCATAGAAATGTCCCTGCTGTAGCAGAAAAAATTAGTATCTCTACTCCAGATCAATCAGTAGAAGTTGCACCATGTATTTTACAAAATGGCCTTTGTAACTAAAAAATTATAATTTTATGTTTTTGTCACTAAAAAGTTCCAAAAAAGTCAGATCTTGGTGTTTATTTGATTTTGGGATTTCAAGTTATCCAACTCTAATTTTAACTTTTTTTTATGGTGCATTTTATGCAAAGAAAATTGCAAAGAACCCTACCTTAGGTACAAGTCTCTGGGGCTTCGCACTCTCATCTGCAAGTGTTTTATGTTTTTTGCTTTTATCATTCATACTAATTCGAGGAAAGTATTTGTTTAAAAAAATAAATATTGGATTTTTCAAATTTTTCTTTTATGTGATGATTTTATTTACATTTTGTTTGGTTTTATTTGAAGAGGGTTCTAATCATATTGTTCCTTTAATATTTATAGTAATTTCATATATTTCATTTGAGATTGTAACCCTTTTTTATAATATCTCACTTTTTAAAATTAGAAGTAAAAATAATGTGGGAGCTTTATCTAATTTGGGTTGGGCATCAGGATACTTGGGAGGATTAATTTCATTATTTTTGGTTTACTTGTTGCTTAACTATACTGTTAATCAAGATTACAGAATATTTAATGTGTCGGTTTTTATTTTTATTGGACCGTTCGTTGCAGTCTGGGTAGCTTTTTTTGGACTGTCTTTATTTAAAGATCTTGAAAAGACATACTTCACAACTCCTGATATTTTTAAGCTCGTAAAAAATTTAAAATCAGAAGGTTTGTCAAGGTTCTTAATAAGTTATTTTTTCTTTAACAACGCAGTTATCTCAATTTTTGCATTTGCGAGCATGATTTCAGCTTTCTTATTTGGGTTGTCAGAATCTGAAATTTTGTTCCTTGGAGTTTTTATAAATCTTTTTGGTATTTTTGGTTGTTTGTCTTTTGGAAAGTTTGAGGATAAGATTGGATCATTAACAACATTAAAAATTTGTATTCTTAGCCTCCTAATTTTAACTTTAAGTCTTTTTATTATAGAAGATCATTTTGGTTTTTGGATAATAGCTTTAGCAATTGGCTTTTTTATTGGTCCAATTCAAGCATCTAGTAGAAGTTTTTTAGTAAAAAAGATTAGATCTACAAATCAAATGTCGGCTTTTACCCTTTATTCAATGTTTGGTAATCTATGTTCAATACTTGGACCTTTTTTAGTAGGTCTTACAATAGATTTAAGTAATTCAATAAGATTAGGTGTTCTGATAATCCCAATCTTCTTTTTTCTATCCCTAGTTCCATTTTTTAAGTCTAATGTTTGAAGTGCCTTATACCTGTAAATACTAAGGATATACGATGCTTATTTGCTTCATCAATAACACTTTCATCATTTTTTGATCCACCAGGTTGGATTATTGCATTTATATTATTTTTGGAGCACAACTTGACTATATCAGGAAAAGGAAAGAAACCGTCTGATGCTAAAACAGCATTGGAGTTTTCAAAATTAGATTTCATTTTATTAATTGCTTGTTGTGCGGAATCCAGTCTACTAGTCTGACCAACACCTATTCCTTTTGTGGCAAGATCTTCAACTAATACTATTGCATTTGAATTAATATATTTTGAGACGATATAAGCAAAAACCAAATCCTTAACAATTTTAACACTTGGTTTTTTGATAGTTTTAACCATCACATTTTTCTTTGTTATAGTTTTATTATCTTTATTTTGTAACAGTAAAAAGTTTCTTGTAGTTTTTAAGTGTAACTTAGTTATTTTTTTGGAAGAAACGTATTCTATCAAGATGAGATTCTTTTTTTGCGAGAGAAGCTTTTTAGATTCAGGAGAATAACTAGGTGCAATTACAACTTCAGTAAATAAATCATTAATTTTCTTTGCTGTTTCAATAGATAGTTTTCTATTAAATGCAACGATTCCACCAAATGCACTAATTCTATCGCATTCAATTGCTTTCATATATGCTTTTTCTTGCTTTGAGTCAAGAGCAACCCCACATGGATTACCATGTTTTAGAACAACGCAGGATGCTCTTGAGAATTGTTCAGCGAGTTCTACAGCAATCTCTGAATCGTAAATATTATTATATGAAAGATCTTTACCCGATATTTTATGAAATTTATTTCCCCCAAATTTAAACAAAGCAGCATTCTGATGAGGATTCTCTCCGTATCTTAAATGAGACAATTTTTTTAGTGGTATTGCAATTTTTTCTTCACAAAAATTACTTTCATCTTTATTAAACCAATTTGAAATTAGAGCCTCATAATAGGCAGTATTTTCAAATGCGATTTTTGCACAACTTTCTCTGAAAGTTTTTGATGTACAATTATTTTTTTTAGTTTCTTTTAAAAATAGTTCATAATGACTAGGTTCTGATAGAACGGTTACACTTTCATAATTTTTAGCTGCAGCTCTGATTAGAGTGGGTCCCCCGATATCAATATTTTCTATACACTTTTGTTTTGTAGAATTAGTTTGATCTATAACTTCTTCAAATGGATATAAATTAACGACTACTAAATCAATAAAAGGTACGTTAATCTTTTCTAATTCTTTCTTGTGAGTTGGATCATCTTTTTTTGCTAGAATGGCAGAATGTATATATGGGTGTAAGGATTTAACTCTCCCCCCCAGAATTTCATTAAATTTAGTAAATTTAGATATCTCAATGAGTTTTATTTTTTTACTGTATTTCTTTAAAAACAAAGCTGTTCCACCTGTACTCAAAACTTGAACGTTATTTTTAATGAAGTAATCGGCTAATAGATTTAGATTGGTTTTATCAAATACTGATACTATTGCTCTCTTAATTTTTATTTCTTTCAATTTTTCTTATACTCTGGTAAAAGTTTCTCAAAATATCTTATTGAATTTAGTTTATTCTGACTACTAACTTCAGAAATCAATTTATTAAAATCATTTGTCTTGGAGGTGAATAGTCTACTGTTTGTGGATAAAATACCCTTTATTTTAGTTTTTTCAACAACCTCATTTTTAAAAAAAAGTTCTTCGTTAAGTTTTTCTCCTTTCCTTAGTCCGGTAATTTTAATTTCGATATTTTCCTCATTAGCCCCAGATAATAGTATCATCTTTTTAGCCATATCTTTTATGTAAATAGAATCACCCATTTCAAGTATAAAGATTTCACCGTTTTCCTTTACATCTAGTTGTGAGGAAATTAGTACCAATTCTACTGCTTCTCGTATTGTCATAAAGAATCTTTTTATTTTAGGATGAGTGATTGTAACAGGACCTCCATTGCTAATTTGTTTTTCAAAAAGAGGAACAACTGATCCAGTAGAACCTAAAACATTTCCAAATCTAACAATAGTGAAAATAGTTTCTTTAGATTCAATGGAAATTTTCTGAATATATTTTTCACATAGTCTTTTAGAAGCACCCATTACATTTGATGGGTTTACAGCTTTATCAGTTGATACAAAGATCATTTTCTTGATTTTTAGAATTTTGCAAAGTTGACATAGCTTGACTGTAGCCAGAAAGTTCGTTTGCAAAGCTTCTATAGGATCGCTCTCAACAAAAGTTATATGTTTTAGTGCTGCTGTATGGAAAACATAATCAGGTTTATATTTTGTAAGAATTTTTTCCATCTTCTTGAAGTCTCTGATGTCAGTAAGGCTATGTATAGTTTTAACTTTCAAAGTTGAAGAAATTTTGAAAAGATTATATTCATTTTGTTCAACCAAAATAAGTAATCTTGGATTTAATCTATGAATTTGTTTGCATAATTCACTACCAATACTTCCTCCTGCGCCTGTAACTAAGACAGTTTTTCCAGAGATTTTCTCCAGTATTCTTGGATTATTAACTTTTTGTTTTCTTCCAAGTATATCCTCTATAATTATAGGTTTTGGTTCAAATTGATTAATATTTTGATTTGATATTTCAGAAATACTTGGGAGCATTCCAATGGCTAGTCCGTTTTGTTTTGAAAAAATATAAAATGTCTCTAAAGTATCTGGTTTAATCTTTGGGTCTGATATAATTATTCTCTGTGGTAATTTTTTCATTTTCTTGATTTTTTCCGTTAACAAATCAATTTTATTAGCTGAGCAAATTATTGGAATATTATGTATTCGCCTTCCAATTGAAGAATCCTTAAAGCTTACAATCCCAATAACTTCATATAGAGAATTATTGTCTTGTTTCGAAAATCTAATAAAATTCTCAGTAGTTGTGCTATCACCGACTACTAATATAGGTATTCTTTTTAGATTATTTTTATTTAAGTTGTCTTTGAGGATTCGATAAAAAATTCGTGGGCTTGTTACGCTGATAATCGAAATTATAAATAGAATTATTGGAAATGATCTAGGAATATTTTCTAATCTAAAGATAAGGAAAAGAACACATAGTAATAAAAGAATTGAAATAGATACACTTTTTATAATTGATATAATTTCATGTAATGATGCATACCTCCATATACCAAGATATAAACCCAAGTATTTTAAGAGCACAATATTAGTCAATGAGAACAAAATTATGAACGCCCATAATTCATTCGCTAGATTTAATGCGCTAATAAAATCTAATCTTATCCACAGTGCGAGAAAAAAAGAGATTCCGAAGAAAAAAAGATCATGAAGAATTGTGAAAAGTATTCTAATATTCATTTTAATTTCCTTGAATTAAAAAAAAGCAATAAAAAAAAGGTTGATAAGAATGCCAATAGTAATGAGAGTAGAGGCAAATAAATTGATAGTATAGCTAGTAATAAAAGTATCACATTTAGGTATATTATTCTTTTTAAAACATACTCGTGGTTATAACCCTTTCTGATAGTCCTTTGATAAAAATGACTGCTGTGAGCTTTAAATATATTTTCTCTTTTCGCAAATCTTATGAAAATAGTAATTATAGAATCAAGAAGGTAGTACATGATTATTATTAAAAAGGGAATTATTAAATCTGACTTGATCATATTATAAATTATTATAAATCCTACTAAAAAACCAATTGGCACCGAGCCAACATCACCTAAGAAGATCTTAGCAGGTGGCTTGTTCACAGAATAGAAAGAAAAGAATACAGTTAATATAATCAAACTAAAATATAAAAAATGTATTTCTATTAGTCCTAAAATAGCAAGTGAAT
>CACFLM010000025.1 GCA_902567145.1 uncultured Alphaproteobacteria bacterium | reverse complement strand
GAGTGGTTTCCATGGCATGAATCAATAGATAAGACAAAATTAAAAATTTTTAGCATTTTTAAAAATATGAAAAATTTTGATTGTCTTTTTGTAGATTCTAATACAAAAAAAAATCTACTTGAAATTTATGATACCAATATAAAAGAATATAAAGATTTTCTTTTAAAAATTAATTAAAAATATTTTTTTTTCCTTAATTTTTTATTATTATATAATTATGAAATATTTATTAATAATTATTTTTTTATTTGGATGTGAAAATAAGACTAAATCAATTTCAACGATTATTGGTACAGGTGGAGGTGGATATGCAAGTTACTTGATTGCAAAAGACCTAGGTGGAGCTAACAATAAATATATTATTCCTTTTGTTATCGCCGGATCATTAATTGGTGGATTGATAGGTAGTGAGATTGGAGAAAACCTAGACTCCAAGGTCGCTAGTTCAGTTTTGGAAAATAATAAAACTAATCAATCAACTTCATGGAGTAATCCTGATAAAAATTTAGAAGCAACAATCACTCCTACTAAAACCTTTAAGAATGATGGAAATGATGATTGCAGAGAATTTGAATATGCTTACATACATAAAGGTCAAAAGTCTTCAGGTAAAAATGTTGCATGTAGAGACGCTGATGGAAACTGGGTGTTGTTAGGTAAGATGGATTTGTCACCTCTTTAATCAAGCTATTTTATTGCAGGAAGAGTTTCATTGATTTTATTTAATTTACTTAAAGTTTTCAGTATAGCTAGCTTTTGAGCTTGCAAGATAGATATTTGATATTTAAGTTTGTCTTGATCTTTTTGAATTCTTTTTGTCTTAGAAATAATCATTGATTTTTGTGATTCTGAAAACTTTTCATCATTGTCATTTTGAGTTTCTTTAACGCTTTTACTGGAAAGTATTGGAGATTCTAATTTCTTTTGGATTAATAAAATATTGGTTTCAACTTTCTTTAGATATATTTTCATTTTTTTTTTTCTGAATGAATGATATTTTCCAATAGCTTCTTCCCAATTCTTATTTTTTTTAAATAGGCTCACAATGTGTTTAGCTGCCCATTCTACATTTTTTTCAGGAATACTCATTGTTTTTGTATTCTGGAAATCTTTTCCATGATAAAAATAATTTATTTGCATGCATCCTATATCTATATTACTGGTATTATTCTTTTGTTTGTTTATAAATTTATCTAAATCAGACTTATTTGAAAAAAATTTTCCATTACCTTTCACATTTACTGACCATGCCCATGGAATAAATTCATTTTTATAAAATCTTCCTGATTCTGTTAGCGCAATAGCATATAAAAAATCATTAGGAATATTTAATTTATTCTGAAAATAATTAATCTCTTTAAGACAACTTTGTGAATTTAAAAAACATGGATAAAAAAAGATTATAAATATTATGCTAACTATTATTTTTCTATAAAAATATGAGGTCAATTTAAGAATTAGAATAGTTTAATAATTTGATTTAAATTATTTTGAGCAATTTCTTTTTTGATATCATCAATCTGGTTAGATTTATTTATATCAAATGCAGTGAAAACTTTAAGATTGTCATTTACAAAGAATTTCTTGACATCTTCAACAAGCCCTTCTTTCTTTTTGTCAGAAAAGATTATAAAACTAGAATATATATTAAGATTTTCACTTACCTTATCCGACTCAAATTGCTCATTGCAATAGAAAACATTAGAGACATGAAATCTACGTTGTAGATTTGAAATATAATTTTTAATTTTTTTTTTTTCTAGGTCAGTGCTAGCAAAAGGAATTATACAATAACACTGATTCTTTGATTTAATGGCAGAGGATAGATTTTTTCCAGATCCATAGAGAGAACTTCTTCCTGTGATATCAACTACTTTAACTACTGCATAAAAAGCTATACCAAATGCAAGGACAGGAGATAGGTCAATGAAGTAGTGACTAAAATTTATAACACTAAACATTAGTATAACGGCAGAAATTTCCATAATTAAGAAAATCTTGTCGACATCTAACTCAGATTCTACAATGAACAGGTAGCCAGTAGTAAAAATTACTAATAAAGTTATTAGAACGCTAATCCAATCTGGTAAAAGTTTTATGTCTGTATCATTAATAACATCATCTAATGCGGTGGCTAAAATTAAATTATCATCGGTATAATTTGAGATTGGTGTTCCTTTTGGAGAGGAAATTCCGGGTGCAGTAGCACCTATTATTACGTGTTTATTTTCAAAACTAAACTTAAAATCATCATTCATTCCTTGCAAATATAAGAAGTAATCGCCAATAGAAATTCTTTTATAATCTCCACTTTTGTTTCTCCAATTTAAATATATAGTTTCCTTAGTATCTTTATTCTGATTGAAAAATTCAACAGCCTTACCAACTAAACTTTTCATATTCCATTCATCCTCATTATATTTTAAAGCATAGCTTCTTATAATTGAACCCTCATCAGATGATAAATTTGAGATGCCCATATTTTTTTGCATACCAGGTAAAAAAGGTAATAAAACCGCTATAGTTTTGTCCTCAAAATTTTCATTAACTTTGGCACCAGGAATTTTGCTTACGTATAGTTGACTTTTATTGTCATTTTCTGGTGATAATCTTGTAATTGGATAAACTGTTTTTTCAGTGTATGTTGTAATTTCATCTAGAATCTTATCTCCTTCGAGGTTTTTTTTATCTGGATCAGTTATCAATATATTAAATATTACCGACTTAGGGTTTTCTGATTCTATAGAGGCCAGAGTTTCAGCATAAACCTCCCTTGGCCATGGCCATCTCCCGTAATCATTAGACATAAGCGATAAAGAGCGTTCGTCGATATCTAAAATAACTATATCATTTGAAGGGCTTGGTGATGTAAGTCTATAATTAATTGCTAAATCGTAACCTTCACTTTCTGGTCCTCCACCAAAAATATAGTTTAAGAAATAGTCGGCTATTATCGCAAGACTAAAAATAAGTATAAAGGCGATGTAAATTTTTTTTGAAAATGTAAGAGCTTTATCAGATATTTTTGAAAATATAACTTCTAGATATTCGCTAAATCTGAATAAAAAAAAATTCATTTAATTATTTTTTTATAACTTGTTGTATTTTCTTGATTCTTTGACTTTGATTGGACGGAACTGATAGATCCATAAGTTCATCGGTTATATGTTCAGCAAGATAATTTTGTCTATCAAGAGGAGTTGGGTGTGTTGCTGTCATGAAGGACAACCCTTCATCCTTTCTCTCCTTCAATACTTGAAGTTTTTCCAGCACACTCATTAAAGAAGAAGCGTCATAACCTGACCTAGCAGAAATAACCATCCCATCAATATCTGCTTCATATTCTGATTCTTTGTCTAAACCTCTTGCCATTATTTGCCCCATCATATTAGACAATTTACTGGCAATTGAACTATCAGCAGCCGATGAAATAGCTTCTGTTCCAAATTCAATAAGTTTTTGTTTTTTTATAACATTAAAATGATGTTTTTTTATTACATGAGCAATTTCGTGTCCAATTACCGCTGCGAGTTCGTCCTCGCTTGATAGTATTGAAATAAGTCCCCTAGTTAAAAATATGTAGCCACCAGGCGCTGCAAAAGCATTTATACCATCTGTATCGATCACAGCAAAAGTCCAAGGAAGGTCTGATCTACCTGTATGGTTGGCTATATGTCTACCAATTTTATTAACATAATCATTTAATTCTTTATTATCATAAATTTTAACAGCCCCTAGTAATTGACTAGCATAAATTTTTCCTGCTTCTAACTCTTCCTCAACTGTTTCTTCATCAGTTAAAGTTTTAATTAAACCTATACCACTTCCTAATGGAGAAGATTTCTTTGAACCTCCTGTCTCTTTTTTGTCTGAACCTCCAAGCAAATCACCCACGCCTATATCAGGAACATCAAAACCACCAATTGCCTTAGAATAATTTAAAGGTAAAGCAAGGAAAAATATTAATAATAATTTAAAAGTCATTTATCTTCCATAAGGTGTTGAAGGGCTATTATTAGAATTTTGAGTTTTTACAATAATAAAATCAATTTTTTTTGTAATTAAGTTGCTTTTATTTGAGAAATTTTCTCCAACTGATTTATTTACTTTTAATTTTTTTAATTTCTCAAATTCATTAATATCTGGTTGGGCATTAGTAATATCTTCACCATCTAGACCCCTTACTCCAGAAGTTGAGACAATATTACCAGAACCTTCTCTTCCCGTATCTAAGGATGACAAACTAAAATTTGAATCCTTGTCTATTTCTACGTTATTAAGTTTAGTCCAACCTTCAACAGAATCTTTTTTAATTTTAATCCAAAAGCCTTTTTTATCAATAACTTCGACTTCTCCTTTTGAAACATTTCCAACAGCTTTACTCTTAATATTAGGTGACTCTTTTAACTCTTGATCAGATTTGAGTGAGTCTGCAACTGATTCAGATGAAACTGACAATAAGATTATCAAAAGGAGGTTTAAAAAAATTAAATTTATAATTCTCATATTAAAACTTTGTCATAATTAATAAAATAATTCAATAGATTTCTTTAAGTCAAGATTTTACTGACAATTTTCTATATCAACTTTTGTATCTAGAAGTTCATCTCCATCATAATTAGTTTTTACACCTTTAATAGTTGATGCATCAACAAAGTCAAAACCACTACTTATTCTAATATAATTTTCGTCAATACATTTTTTATGAGAAGGATCAAATGCTATCCAACCTAAATCTTTAATGAAAATTTCAACCCATGCATGAGTTGTGTTTTCTCCTGAATTTGTTTCTTCTAATAAAAAGCCGTTAACATACCTAGCAGGCAGATTGTTATATCTTGCGGCGCTAATCAGTATATGGGCAAAATCTTGGCAAACTCCCTTTTTCTGTTTTAGAGCATCTTTTGAACTTGTAGAAATTGTTGTTGATCCACTTGCATAGTCAATTGAATTTGAAACAATTAAATTTAGTTTATGAACAAATCCAATTAGATTTTTATAATTTTTGCTTGCTTCTTTTGAAATTTTCTCAATCATTTTGCATGGTTTTGTTAGATTGGTTTCTCTTAAGAAACAAAGCGGATTAACTTTTTCTTTCAAACCTTTAATTACTCCTGATAAATCCTTTGTTTTCAAAATACCTTTAGAAGTAATTTTAAGTTGTCCATTAAAATTATTGATGTAAATATTTTGCACCCTGTGTCCTAATGCATCAATATGGGATTCGATTATCTTTCCATAATTTGCAGAAATACTCCACTCTAAAATTTCTTGATTATCACAAAGTGAAGGAAAAAGTTTTAAACACTGTATCAGTTTTGGTACCGTTGAACTATATCTGTAAGTTGTTGAATGAGTGATTTTAATTTTCATGTTTCTACACCAAAGAAGTATTTTTGTTCAAATTTTTTATATACAAAATTTATTTCCTCTATAAAGGACTTTAAAAATTCATGTAAACCAATATCAGAAATCTTATTCGCATTTAAATTTTTCAAATTTTTATATATAGCTCCTATTTTTCTTTTTGAAGTTGATGTTTGTTTATAAAATTTAGTCAATCTCTCTAAATGATGATATATCTTTTCTACTGAAAAAATTAAAGATCTAGGACAAGTCATATTAAGAATTAAAAAGTCTATAATTTTAGTGTATGTGATTTCCTGTCCTCCATATGCCCATTTAAATGCTCTGAATGATGAAATTGATCTGAGCATCAAACTCCATTGAAAATTATCAATTTCTCCTCCAACATAATTGATGCTTGGGAGTAAAATAAAATATTTAACATTAATAATTCTTGCTGTGAAATCTGCTCTCTCAAAGTAAGTACCTAAAATTAGAAAATCGTAGCCATCATTAATGAGTTGAGTATTGAGTATTGTGCCACGTATTAAATTTACTTGTTTTTTAATCCATTCAATAATTTCAGGTAATTCTTTTAAGATATCTTTAGTATTTTTCATATTTTTATCTAATTCATGAAATGATGAATTGATTGCATTCCAAACTTCAAGTGTGACAGCAGTTCTAACCATTCTTATATTTTCTCTTGCAGATGTTATGCAGTTCTTTACTGAAGAAGAGTTTTCTGGGTCAAAAAGTAGATAGTAAATGATTTGTTCTTTAGATATTATTTTGTATTTTTTTAAATACTCACTTTTAATTCCAGAGGTTTCTAAAATTGATTGCCATTCATTTGCATAACCCTTTTCAGTATTAGGTATCAAAGAAATTCTATAACCTACTTCCAAAAGTCTTGCTAATGAATCAGCTCGTTCAATATATCTAGCTGACCAAAATAAATTTTCTGCAGTTCTACTTAGCATAATTAATCATTCATTTAATACCCATGTATCTTTAACTCCCCCACCTTGAGAGGAGTTTACTATTAATGATCCTTGTTTTAGAGCTACTCTTGTTAGCCCTCCATTAACTAACTTCGTTTTATTAGCTCCTACCAAACAAAAAGGTCTAAGATCAACATGTCTTGGGGATAATTTATTCTTTTCAAAGATTGGAACTGAAGATAATTCAAGTATAGGTTGAGCAATATAATTTTCTGGATTTAAGATGATTTTTTTTCTAAAAGTTTCAATCTCTTTTTTAGAAGATTTGCTTCCTATCATCAAACCATAACCACCCGATCCATGCACTTCCTTTACAACTAATTTATTCAAATTATTTAGAACATATTTTTTTTCATCTTCTTTATAACATCTATAAGTTTTTACATTTTCAAGTATGGGTTCTTCACCTAGATAAAACTTTATTATTTCAGGTAAATAAGAGTAAATTGCTTTATCATCAGCGATGCCTGATCCAGGTGCAGAACAAATATTAACATTACCAGATTTATATGAATCAAATAGACCTGGGATTCCAATCAACGAAGAGTTATCAAAAGAAATAGGATCAATAAATCTATCGTCAATTCTTCTATAAATAATATCTACTTTTTCTGATCCCTTTGTTGTTTTCATATATGTTATTGATTCATCTACAAAAAGATCTGATCCTTGAACCAGCTCAACTCCCATCAAATCTGCAAGGAAACTGTGTTCATAATATGCGCTATTAAATGACCCCGGAGTAAGTATTACAACCTTTGGATCCTTGTTACATTTTTTTGGAGCTAAACTTTTAAGAATATCTAATAAGTAATGAGGATAGTTTTCAACCGTCTCAATTTTTAATTTTTCAAATAATTCTGGAAACATTCTCATCATTATTTCTCTGTTCTCAATCATATATGAAACTCCCGATGGTGTGCGACAATTGTCTTCTAAAACTTTAAAGATATTTTCATCAATCCTTATTATATCTGACCCGATAATTGGACTATAGATTTTCTTAGGGACATTAAAACCAACCATTTTAATTTCATATGCTGGGTTTTTATAAATTAAGTTTTCTGGTATTAGTTTAGCTTTTACAATTTCACCGGTGTTATAAATATCATTTAGAAATGCATTAATAGCCAACCCTCTTTGAATTACTCCCTTTTTAATTTTCTTCCACTCTTTAGCAGAAATTATCCTTGGAAACATATCAAAGGGAATTAATCGTTCTGTAGAATCAAAATTATTATATACAGAAAATGTAATACCAATTTTTTTGAAAAGATTTTCAGCTTCACTTTTTTTTTTTACTATAATGTTCTGAGGTAAAGACTTTGCCCAGTCATATATTTTGTCGTAGAATTTTCTTATCTTTGAATTTTTGTAAATCTCATTATACATCGTCTTTTATACATTATCGAAGTAGAAAGACAGATGGATGCGTTCCTTCGGTGTCAAACCTACTTCCGACCATTAAGGTTGAACGTTTGAATTAGGTTATAACTAATATTTTTTTAAATCAAGATTTTTATTAAGTTTATTATGATTAAATTTTTTGAATGTACTAGTCATGGTATTCAGATTGTATTTTAATAACTTATCTCAACTAAAGATTATAAATTCAATAGCTTATGATAAATATCTTTGCTTTCTTTGAATAGTTGTCTATCATATTTATTTATATCTACCTTATCTGCAATTTTAAAAAATCCTTTTTTATTATGATACTGTAGATTCAGTTGTTTAAAAATTCTTTTCCATATGATTGTAGAATTTAAATTTTCATAATTAACAAAAATAACGTGCTTTTTTTTCCCATATTCCTCCAATGCTTTACTATAAAAAAAATACCACTGTTCTAACCAATAATTAATTGAATCAAATTTTTTGTAACTCTTGGGACTTGACCACGGTTTGTGATCTAATCCGAATTCATAATGTCCTAGCCAATTCATATAATTTCTTGTAAAAATATCATTTTTTTGGATTTTGATAAATCTTTTATGGAGTTTTAAAAGTGAAAAAGATGTTTGAAGAGGATCACGAAAAATAAATAAGAAAGAAGCTTTAGGGAAAATATTATGAATTTTTTTTATTCTACTGAAATTATAATTATTTTTACTTAAGTATCTTTTTTTCTTATTTTTATGTAATATAAGTTGAACATATTTTTCAAATTGTTTGATATATTGATCTCGAGGAAATGTGTTCCAAAATACTTCTTCGAAAGCTTCAGGTGAAAAAAAATTGTATTTAATGCCATCATTATGAGCTCTTTCTAATGAAATTCTTTCTTTTCTTATTTTTGAAGAACATACTGACCAAATATTTGGGCTTAAAACAAATGGCATGTCATTATAAGTCAATGAGGCAAATTGAGAAGTATTATATAAATAATTTAAGATAATTGTAGTGCCGGATCTTGGTAATCCAGTTATGAAAACATGATTTTTGCTGTCACAATATTTTTTTGATGCATTCTGAAATAATTCCTTCTCAATTGAGAAGGAACAACGCTTTATGAAATTATTTGACAGAATAAAACCATGTAATTTTTTTTCTAGAAATTTATAATTTTTCATTTTTTAAAAATTTAAAAAAGATCAGCGATACTATTATTCCAATTATAAACCCTCTAAACGAAAAGAAAATTATTTCTATTTCTGGTCTAAAATAAATTAGTATTGAGTAAATTATGACTAACGTTAGGAAAATAAGAATTTGGAATATTGATTTTTTTAGTAGTTCACTGCATAAGTCTAATATAATCCTTTCTTTTGTTGCATCATTAACATTCTTTTTTAGAATGATATCTTTTAATGATAATATTATACCCAGATTGTCTCTTAGTGATTTTATTAATTTTGATATTTTTACAATTAATATAATTATTGTTACAAGAATTATATAGATTATGTAATCAATCATCTCAATTTTAAGCGAATTGTGAAAACATAAGAGTTATTTTTTTTTTTTAATAAATCTTTTTATTGGAAAATACAATATCCCTATTAATGCAATAAAAAAAGCTAGAATTATTCCAATTATAGAAGCAATTATTCCTCCCGCCATTCCCGGGCCTATATAAGCCATCGTATAAAATGGTATTAAAATATTTAATAAGAAAACTAATTTATACATCTTTTGGACTTTATTAATTTTATTTGGTTTCTCAATTTTTCATTCATTTTTATTACTCTTGAAAAACCTAGACCATAATTTGTTCCGTTTTTTGCCTTATTAACATATTCAAGTATAAGTTTACCTTTTTTGTCGAAAAAAAGTATTCTACCTGATTGTGTTTCTTCAATAAATAAACTTCCATCATCTAAAATTTCGGATAATCCTGCAACACTTGTTCTAACATTATTATTATTTATACCCTTTGAAAACTTCTTCTTAAACTCTTTTGTTTCAAAATTATAAATAATAATTTCGATATTTCCATTTTCTGCCATACCTAGAAAATGAATTCTTGCGCTGTCAATTTTTTTTCCCTTGTAAAAATAAACATTATTATTGAAAATTGAAATTTCATTATCTGAAATAATATCAACGTCGTGTTGATTGGAGAACGGGCCAGTGATAGAGCTAATGATCTTATTAGTTGAGGGTCTGTATAAAATAATCATATTTTGAGATCTTAGGCTTAAAAACAAATCACCTTTTTTCCAATATGGACCATCTTTCTCAACTGGTTGAATATCATTAAGATGTATTGGATCGCCGTGAAATACATAATTAGAGAAAACTAGATGATCTAAATTATTATCCAAGAGAATTTGTGTAACAGATTTTTGAAATAATATTTTTCCATCTTTAGAAACTTTTGTTATAGCATCATCAAAAAAATCACCATAATCTTCTCCAACTTTTTTTGCATCTACGGAGTAAGGATATATTCTCGAAGGAATCCAATAGTTTTCATTTAAATCTACTTCACTGGAGTGATGAAAGTGATCGATATCATTTATCCACACTAATTTATTACACGCATCAATCTTTATTAAAGCGGATCCATTAGCATGAAAAATCAATCCACCATCTCTTGTTATTAATGGTGAATATATTTTATATCTATTTTCATTAAAATCTCTGTTTAAAAGTAAATACTCATCTCTTTCTTGATCAATCAAACTGTTTATATATCTAATATCGGGATTCCATTTTTGAATTATCTTTTGATCTTCAAGACTGACTAATTCAACAACACTTTCACTAATATCTCCATCATATCTCGAAAGTAACAAAAAATAATTCTTTTGATTAAAAGATCCAACAAAGCCAGATTTATCTTTAAACCTTTTGCCTACTCCTAAATCAAAGCCAGGGTCTTTTGTGATATGAAAAATTTTTTTTATATTCATAGGTATTTCTGACAAAAATAATGCAGTCTTTGAGATTTTTCCCATTTTAATAGTTCCAACCAATTCTTGTCTGACAAGAACTCCAAAAAAGATTGCAAACAAAATTAAAAGAAGAATTACAAGGTATAAAATCCAGATTTCAATCTTTTTAAACATTTTTCATTTATTCTTAATTTTTATAAACTATTACAAACTTATATTTCAATAAATTGAATTTTCTATTAATAAAATATATTCTTAAATCATAAAAATGAAATTTTTAATTTTTTCAGATCTTGATGGAACATTTTTACATCATAAGACATATTCTTTTGGAAGGCTAAAAGGCTATATAAAAAAAATACAATTTTACTCAGAACTGATATTTACTTCAAGTAAGACTTACGAAGAAGTTATTAAAATTCAAACTGAATTAAATATTAACACTCCTTTTATAGTAGAGAATGGGGCATGTATCTTTTTCCCATTAGACTACCGTCGGCATAGACTTAAAAAATATAAATTTATTAAATATAAAAATCATTTAGGTTTTAAACTTTCCAACCTAGATCCTGAACATTTAACTGAATTAGTAAAAAATTTTAGGAATAAATATAAATTCAGCTTTTATAATGACTTATCTGATAAAAAACTTGTGAAAATTACAAATCTAAATTCTAGTTATGCAAAACTGAGTAAACTTAGAAAATTTACAAATCCCATTTACTGGGAGGATGAAAAAAATAAAATACGAGATTTTAGAAATGATATTAATTCTGTTAACCAAAATTTAACTGTTGTTGATGGAGGTCGGTTTCTCCATATTTTAGATGACTATAATAAAGGAATTGCTTTGAAAAAGTTTTTAGAAATCATAAATCACAACATTTCATCCTATATCACAATATCCTTGGGTGATAGTGAAAATGATATTCCGATGCTTGAACTTACAAATTTCGGATGTATCATAAAATCAAAAGCAAATAAAAATTTTGTTTTAAAAAATAAAAATATTTTTAAGAGTAATTTAATGGCTCCAGATGGTTGGAAAGAATCTATGGAACATATTCTGGAAAGGGAGATAAAAAATTTCTGACTTTTATCAAAATGGAATAGTTGCAACTCTTCACAACTTTTCAAAACGAACCAGTGAAGATATCGAAAATGAGATTTTAGAGTTTTCAAAATTTAGACCTATTACGTTAATCCTTCCATCTCTATACTCAGAATTAAAGGGAAATGCACTTCCAAATATTATATCCGAAATTAGTAAAATTAAATACTTGCAAAATATTGTCATTGGACTTGATAAAGCTTCAAAAGATGAATTCTCAGATGCCAAAAAGTTCTTCGCATCACTTCCACAAAAACATGAAATATTGTGGAATGATGGACCAAATTTAAAAAAATTAGATAAGAAACTTTGTGATAGCAATTTGGCTCCACAGGAAATGGGTAAAGGAAGAAACGTTTGGTATTGTATGGGATATATATTATCACTAGGCAATACTGAAGCAGTCGCTCTTCATGATTGTGATATAATTACATATAAAAAAGATTTATTGTCCAGATTAGTTTATCCAGTGGCAAATCCAAAGTTTAATTTTGATTTTTGTAAAGGATATTACCCTCGTATATCCAATAAAAGAGTTAAGGGTAGAGTTTCAAGACTACTAGTTAGTCCATTATTAAGAGCCTTAGAAAAAACTATTGGACCACATGAATTTATCTCATTTATTGATTCGTTCCGTTATCCTTTAGCAGGCGAATTTTCTTTTAGAAGAAGAGTTTTAAAGGATATAAGAATTCCCTATGATTGGGGACTGGAAATAGGAGTCTTATCAGAAATGTTTAGAAATTATGCTGGAAATAGATTATGCCAAGTTGATATTGCTGATAACTATGATCATAAACATCAAGATATTTCTATAGATGACAAAAGTACTGGCTTATCAAAAATGTCAATTGATATCATTAAAGTCCTAATAAGAAAACTTGCATCACAAGGTGAAACCTTTTCTATGTCAATCTTCAGAGCCTTAAAAGCTACATATTTTCGAGAAGCACTTGATTTTGTTCAGATTTATAAAAAAGATGCAATGATGAATTCTTTTGAAATTGACGTGCATGAAGAAGAAACTGCTGTTGAATTATTTGCA
>CACFLM010000024.1 GCA_902567145.1 uncultured Alphaproteobacteria bacterium | reverse complement strand
AAGTTTGAAGAAGATAAAATACTAATAATTAAGCTTTCAAATTTTTTTAATATAATATTTACATCTGCTAAATCTTATGAACCTCATAAAATTGCAAACTATCTTTATGATCTTGCCAAAGATTTCCATGCTTATTGGGGTTTGGGGAAGTTAGATCCATCAAAAAAAATAATATTTGATAATAATTATGATATTTCTTTTTCTAGAATCTCTTTGGTCATTGTTATTAGCATGATAATAAAAAAAGGATTAAATATTTTAAAAATAGACTGTCCTAAAAACATGTGAAATGTTAAAAAATAAATTAAAATTTCTTAGCATTCTTTTCTCTTATACCCTATTTATAGGTATCATCATATTATCAATAAATGCAGTTGTTCCAGATGCCGAACTTCCTATTTTAGAACCTCAAGATATTTTAGTTAAGAAAATTGACAACAACTTTTCTAGAAATAAGAACTCTGCCTATGAAATTTTAGAAGACAAGAGTAATCGTCCAATATCTGAAGATAAAGGTGAAAAAATTATAAAGAGAAAAAATGAAATAGATGAGAGTAAAAAACCTATTAATAAAGATAACAACTTCCGCATACAGTTTGCATCATTTAGAGAAAAACAAAAGAGTCTAAAGATATCAAATGAACTTAAAACAAAATTGTCAAAAATGTCTTTAAACATGAATCTAATAATTAAAGAAGTAAAAATCAATGATAGTCAAATCTTTTTTAGAATTGTGACCAAAGATAAATATTCTTTTTTCAATGCTAGCAACCAATGTAAAAAACTTAAAAAAGAGAAAATTCAATGTATTATAATTAAGAGTTAAAAATGGATATTAAAGATGGTATTATATTGTCCTGTTCTAGTTATGAATTAGAAAAGAATGAGATTGATTTCTTCAAAAGTATTAATCCATTAGGATTTGTCCTTTTTAAAAGAAATTTCAAAAATAAATTACAACTAAAAAAACTCATTAAAAGTTTAAAAGATGTTACTTTGAATAAGGATCTTTTAATTTTTGTTGATCAAGAAGGTGGAAGAGTTCAAAGGTTTGACAATAATCAATTTATAGTATTCCCTTCACAAAGTGTATTTGGAAAACTCTACAAATCAAAAAAAATAACTGGATTAGATCTTGCGTATAAATCTTCATATTTAATGGGTTTTCAGTTGAACCAAGTTGGTGTTGATGTAAATTTTTCACCGGTATGTGACCTTCTATTTAGTGGGGCACATCAAGTAATCGGGGACAGATCATTTGGTAAAAACCCTAAACTTGTTTTTGAATTGTCAAAAACTTTTTGCAGAGGTTTTACAGATGCAGGAATTATTGCTGTTCCTAAACATTTTCCAGGTCATGGTAGGTCAATGTATGATACTCATTTGAACAGCTCAATCGTAAAAACAAGTTACAATGAATTAAAAAAAACAGATATGTTTCCGTTTAAAGTTCTTGAAAAATCGTTAATGGTTATGTTAGCTCATATAATCTATTCTTCAATTGACGCAAATGTTGCAACTTATTCAAGAGAAATTATAGATAATATTCTAAGAAAGAATTTTAAATTTAAGGGTCTTATAATTTCAGATGATATTTCAATGAAGGCCATTAACGAAGACCTTCCAATAAGAGTTGAAAAGTGCTACAAGGCTGGTTGTGATGTAGTTTTATATTGTAAAGGTGAATTAAAAGAAATTAAGAGTTTTTATCCCTTTGTAAAAAAGATTAAAGAGGAGCAAATGTTATATTTTTCCGAAGAAAAAAAAAAGATAGCCCTTCAGAGAAAAAATATTAACAAATTCAAATATGAACTGATAGAATATGGATTAATTAATGACTCATCTTAATCTTAATATAAGTGGATATGAAGGCCCTCTTGATGTTTTACTTGATCTGTCGAAAAAACAAAAGGTAGATATAAAGAAAATTTCAATACTTGAGTTAGCTAACCAATATTTAAAATTTGTAGAAAATAATCTTGAAAATTTAAAGTTATCTGCTGATTATCTAGTAATGGCATCTTTATTAGCTTTTTTGAAATCTAAATTACTATTGCCTGATGAGAAAGAGGAGATTGAAGAGATCCAAGAGGATCTAACGCAGAGAATCATCCACTATAATGCTATAAAAAAATTATCAAATGAAATATTTGGTTTGCCTCAAGAAGGCAAAGATTTTCATCATTCTCATGTTAGAAATGAATTTGTCATAAGCAATGCTATAGTTCCGAAAATCTCTCTTCAAGATCTTATTTTAAAATACTCTGAAATTTTTAAGAAAAAAAATTCTATAAAGCTTTTAGCAGAAGATGATAACTTATATAAGTTAGAAGATGGTCTTAATTGGTTGAATAAGATTATAAAGTTAGAAAGTAAGAGTTGGTTATCTCTTTTTAATCTTCTGCCAGATGGTATAATTAATATAAGAAGAAGAAAATCTGCTGTTGTTTCTTTACTTTTAGCTTCACTAGATAGTGTTAATCAGGGTAAGATCTTAATTAATCAAAAAGATCATTTTAAAAAAATCATGGTTAGAGTTAAATGATGAATACAAACGAAGCTAAATGTTTTATTGAATCTTTGATTTTTTCAGCACAAGAGCCGCTTAAGAAAGAAAGTATGAAGAAGATACTTAGTGAATATGGTGAATTTGATTTAAATAAGATTTTAGAAGAGTTGAAGAGTGACTATCAAAACAGAGGTATTGAACTAGTAGAGTTGGAAAAAAGGTTTTTTTTTAGAACTTCAAAAGCTTTAAACAATTACTTATTTATTGAAACAAAGAAAACTAGAAATTTATCAAATGCAGCAATGGAAACCCTAGCCATTATTTCATATCATCAACCAGTAACTAGAGCAGAAATAGAAAAAATTAGAGGTAAACCAGTTTTTAGGGGTACTTTAGATACATTGTTGGAATTAAAATGGATTAAACCATCAGGAAGAAGAGAAACACCTGGTAGACCGGTTACTTGGATAACAGATTTTGAATTCTTGAAACATTTTGGTTTAAAATCTATCAAAGATTTACCAAAAGTTGATGAATTAGAATCTGTTATCTTGTAGTATATTATTTGAAAAAGGAGAAAAATTTATGTTCGGTTTAGGTCATTGGGAAATTATTTTGATCCTATTAATAGTTCTGATCTTTTTTGGAGCTGGTAAATTACCAAAGGTCGCTGGAGAGATTGCTAAAGGTATAAAATCATTCAAGCAGGGGCTTAAGGACGATAAAAAAGACAAATAATTTTTTAATATGCTTAATATTGGTTTGATAGAATTTTTAGTAATCCTCTTCTTCTTAATCTTGCTTGTCAAGCCAGAAGACATTCCGAAAGTTTCAAAGAATTTTGGATTGTTTTATAGAAAAATAAGTAGATATTTTTATAATATTAAATATGAACTTGATGAAATAAATAAAGACTTTTTAAAAGTAGATTCAGAAACAAAAAAAAATCATAATGAAGTATCTAAGTCACTTAAAAGAACTAAGAAATAGGCTATTATTCAGTTTTTTATTTTTAATAGTGAGCTTTATTTTTTTTTTTTATAACGCGTCATATTTAGGAGAAGTATTATCTAAACCTTTGTTTGATCTACTAAGTGAATCTGCAAATAAAAGAATGATATTTACGGGTTTACCAGAAGTATTTCTATCAAACTTAAAAATATCTCTTTTTGCATCATTTATAATTTCACTCCCTTTTTTAATTATACAAATGGTTTTATTCATCTCACCTGCAATGTATAAGAAAGAGAAAAATTTTTTTTACCCGATTTTCTTTCTAATCCCTATATTATTTTTTCTTGGTGTTTTTTTTGCTTACTTTCTTTTAATACCAATAATTTGGAGTTTCTTTATTTCATTTGAAAGTTTTTTTTCTTCTGGGTTCAATTTAGAATTAGAGTCCAGATATTCAGAGTATATGAAATTAATAATGTTTTTGTTATTAGCAAGTGGTTTGTCTTTTGAATTTCCAATTTTATTGATCATTTTAACTAAACTAAATGTCCTTAATATCAAATTATTAAAGAGTAATAGAAAGTATTTTTTTATAGGTATTCTGATTTTTTCTGCTTTATTCACACCTCCTGATATTATTTCACAGTTAGGCATTGCTATTCCTTTGATAATCTTTTATGAAGTTTCAATAATATTTATTAATTTTTTTATTAAAAAGTAAAATCGTGCATGACATAAAATTTATCAAAAAAAACCCTTCTATGTTTGATTTATCCTTAAAAAAAAGAAATTTAAATCCTTGTAGTAAAATAATTATTGACATTCATAATGAATATTTAGATTTCCTTAATAAGAAGCAGAGTTACTTGGAAAAAAAAAATTCTTTATCTAAATCTTTTGCCAACCAAACAGAAGATATTAATAAGATAAAGGAACAGGTGCATAATATAAAGATAAAAACTGATGAATTGAATAAATTATCTGAAGAAAAATTGAAAGAATTTAATAAAATAATGTTGGAGATACCTAACCTAATCTCTGAGAATGTTCCTGATGGAGATTCTGAGGAAGATAATAATATAATCAAAGAAGTAGGGGAGAAAACAAGATATAATTTTAAGCCCAAAAATCATTTAGAATTAGCTGAAAATTTGAACTTGCTAGATTATAGTCAAGCAATAAAAATATCTGGAAGCCGTTTTTCAATTATGAAAAATGATTTGGCAAAATTACATCGAGCTTTAGTCAATTTTCTACTTGATCATAATTCACTTGAGTTTGGTTATAAAGAATGCGTAGTACCTGAGTTGGTTAAATACAAATCATTGGAGGGTACTGGTCAACTACCCAAATTTGAAGAAGATTTATTTAAAACAAATTTTAATGATCTGTATTTGATCCCGACTGCTGAAGTTCCATTAACAAATCTTCACAGAGATTCTATTATTAATAAAAAAGACTTACCTATTAAATACACAACTTTTACAAACTGTTTTAGAGCTGAGGCCGGAGCATCTGGAAAAGATACCAAAGGTTTAATGAGAGAACATCAATTTGGGAAAGTCGAACTAGTTACAATAGCTGAACCCAATGAATCTGAAGGTGAACTCAACAATATGACAGATTGTATAGAAAAGATTCTTAAAGAATTATCATTGCCCTATAGAATGGTTGAGCTATGTTCAGGAGATATTGGTTTTTCCTCTTCTTATACAATAGATTTTGAAATTTGGATGCCCGGACAGAATACTTATAGAGAAGTTTCTAGTTGTTCTAACTGTAAAGAGTTTCAATCTAGAAGAATGAAAATGCGAATTAAAAACTTTGATAATGGTGAAATATATTTTCCACATACATTAAATGGATCCTCACTAGCTGTTGGAAGATTATTAATTTCTATCATTGAAAATTATCAAAATGAAGATGGAACAATTGAAATACCCTTAGTTTTGCAGAAATATACAAATGGACTAAATATTATTTCTAATAATGATAAAAAGATCTGAAATTAAGAAAAAAATAAAACTGATTCTGGAGCTTAAAAAAAATGGAATTGAAAAATCGGAAATTTTAAAAGCAATGGAAGAAGTTGATAGACAAATTTTTGTTGAAGAGAGTCTTAAACCCAAGTCCTATGAAAATATAGCTCTTCCAATTGATTGTGGGCAAACCATATCTCAACCATTAGTTGTGGCTCTTATGACTCAGTACTTGGATATTAATAGGGAAATGAGAATACTAGAAATAGGAACTGGGAGTGGTTATCAGACTCTTATTCTTTCAAAATTAGCACGATTTATATATACAGTAGAAAGACACAAGTTTTTATCAATGAAAGCTTATAATCTTTTTAAGAACCTTAGTGTATCAAATGTCTTTTGCAAACATGGTGACGGTGGTCTTGGTTGGAAAGATCAAGCACCTTTTGATAGGATAATTGTCACTGCATGCGCTCAAGATATTCCTCGTAGATTATTAGAACAGTTATCTGACAACGGCAAGATGATTGTTCCTATAGGTGATGAACATAATGATCAAATTCTTAAAAAAATATCTAAAAATAATGGAAAATTAATAGTTAATGATCTAGTAAACGTTAGATTTGTTCCTCTTGTAGAGGGAAAAGAGAATTAATGAGATATTTAGTATTATTTTTATTTTTCTTAGTTGGTTGTGAAAGCTATTTATATGATGACTACAAAATTATTGATTTAGGAGGTAGAGATACAAAAACTAAAAGAACTATTTTCAATAAAAATAGTTATGTAGTTAAAAAGGGGGATAACCTTTACTCTATATCAAAGAAATTTAAAATTCCTATTCAAGAAATTATTAGAGTAAATCAAATCAAAGAACCTTATAAGATTTATCCAAAACAGAATATTTTTTTACCATTTCTTAAAACATACAAGGTGAAAAAGGGAGATACACTGTATTCAATTTCAAGAAGTTACGGAACCAATGTATTTTCGTTAGCTAAACTCAATAATATCTTAAATGTTAACAATATTACTATTGGTAAAGATTTAAAAATTCCAGAAAATAATAAACCAAAAACTGTTCTAAAACAAAAAAAACAGTGGAATATAGAGTTTGTTAATAAGAAAAAAAAGATTTCAAAGAATACAAAAATTAAAAATAAATCAACTAATAAGTTTATTTGGCCTGTGAAAGGTAAATTAATATCTAAATATGGAAAATCTAAAGAAGGTTTTTATAATGATGGTATAAATATTGATTCTCAAAAAGGTGCTATAGTAATTTCATCACAAGATGGGAAAGTAATATATAGTGGTAATGAGATTCCAGGATATGGTAATCTAATATTAATAAAACATTCAAAAAATTGGATAACTGCTTACGCACATCTTAGTGAAGTTTTTATAGAAAAAGGTAGGCTGGTAAAAAGGGGTGAGAGGATCGGTTCTGTTGGAAGTACAGGAAATGTCAGATCGCCTCAACTTCATTTTGAAATAAGAAAAGGAAAAGAATCAGTAAATCCATTAGAGTTTCTTTAAATTATTATCAATTATAATATTTTTTACAAATTGTTCTGCTGTTCTTCCAGAAAAAGAACCTTTTTCAAGGGTCCAACTTAATGCCATTTTCTCAATATTTCTAGAATATTTGATAGAGGATTTTTTTAAATAATGTTTTACTATATTTAAAAATTGTTCTTGATTTGAGTCATAAAAACCCACCCAACAACCAAATCTATCTGACAAGGAAATGAGATTTTGATTTGCTTCTTTAGATTCTAGGTCGTTCATATTACTTGACTCCTCTTTATGAGACAAGTGTCTTAGATTAGAGGTTATATAATATTTAATGTTTTTAATATGACTGAGCAAACTACCTTCAACTAATGTTTTAAATAATCTAAAATCACTGTCATCTTTTTTGAATGAAATATCATCAATATAAATAATAAACTTATATTTAACTCTACTAAGTTGATAAATAATATCTATTAAGTTATCAATATTATTATTTAAAACTTCTATGAGTTTGATTTTGTTACTTGATTTCTTATTAACATAGTCAATTACACATTTTACAAGAGTAGATTTGCCCATACCTTTAGAGCCCCATAATAGAATATTATTAGAAGGTTTGTCTTTTAAAAAGTTTTGTGTATTTTTCAGAACTATTTCTTTTTGAGAACTTATTTCTAATAATTCGTCGAACTTAATATTCAAATCAAGTTTTAGTGGTTCTATTTTGTTGGTTTTGGGAATGAAAATGAAATAATTATTACTTTTAAATTGCTTTTTATCTTTTGCTATACTCATAATTTATTGATAGTTTTAACCAAATTCTTATTTTATACTTGTATTTATAAAGATTTTATATATTGATTTCATTGTATATAAATGTAAACACTTTTTTTGAGGATTATTATGATTAACTATGCTTATGCTCAAGCTGCGGCTCAACCGCCTTCAATGTGGAAGCAATTAATTCCATTGATCTTGATCTTTATAATCTTTTACTTCTTATTAATTAGACCACAACAAAAAAGACAAAAAGAACATAATGCTCTCTTAGCTGCAATTAAAAGAGGTGATGAAATTATGTCAGGTGGAGGAATAATAGGAAAGGTTACTAAGGTTGAAAATGATAAACTCTCTGTTGAAATATCAAAAGGTGTAATTGTTACAATAATTCGATCTCAAGTCGCTGACGTTGTAAAAAAAAAATAGCAAAAAGAAATGCTTAAAATTAGTAAATGGAATGTTTTATTTGTTTTAACTGTCTGTCTAACAGCAATTTATTATATTTTGCCTAATCTTTATGGAAAAAGTGAGGTGACCGCTTTACCCAAATTCTTCTCGCAAAAACAAGTCAATTTAGGACTTGATCTACAGGGCGGGTCACACTTGTTATTGGAGGTCGATACAAAATCTGTCTTAAAAGAAAAGTCAGATGACTTGGTAGAAGATATTAGAAAGGCATTAAGAGATTCAAAAATAAAATACTCAAATCTCGGTTCAAAAGTTACTGGTGCTGTGGTAACAATAACAAACTCTGAAAAGATAAGTCAAGCAAAGACAAATATTCAAGATAATATTGAAAAAGGTATCTCGATAGAAGTTTCAAGTAATAAATTCAATTTGTTTTTTACTGAGCAGTATATCATCGATAGTAGAGTAAGAACTGTAGAACAATCAATTGAAGTTGTTCGAAAGCGTGTTGACGAGTCCGGAACAAAGGAGCCTTCGATTCAAAGACAAGGAGATGAAAGAATAGTAGTTCAGCTTCCTGGAATTAAAAATCCTGAAAGAGTTAAAGCTTTAATAGGGAGAACAGCAAAATTGAATTTTCACATGCTTGATCCAACTACTGTTGAACTTGCAGAGCAAAGAGGGAAACTTCCTCTTGGAACTTTTAAAGCTTTAAATGCAGACCCAACAGCTTATGAAAAACAGTTTGTAGTTAAAAAAAGAGTTTTACTTACAGGAGAAAGACTTAAGAATGCAGCTGCAACTGTTGATGCTCAGACAGGTAGATATGTTGTTGCTTTTGAATTTGATAATAAAGGAGCTAAGAAATTTTCAAAAATCACCACTGACAATACTTATCAAAGATTAGCTATTCTTTTAGATAATAAGGTTATAAGTGCACCGCAAATAAGAGAACCAATTACCGGCGGTCAAGGAAATATAAGTGGAAATTTTTCACCAGAGACTGCCAATGATCTTGCTGTTCTTTTAAGAGCAGGTTCATTGCCTGCTCCAATAAAAGTCTTAGAAGAAAGAACTGTAGGGCCAAGTCTAGGGATTGATTCTATTAAGGCCGGAAAGAAGGCATTAATAATTGGTTTTATTTTGGTAATTATTTTTATGATTTTAAGATATAAAGCATTTGGTTTTGTTGCAGACCTTGCAATAATATTTAATGTAATTTTACTTGTTGCAATGTTAAGTGCAATTGAAGCTACATTAACGATGCCAGGCATTGCGGGAATTGTTTTAACTGTTGGAATGGCAGTTGACGCTAATGTTTTGGTTTTTGAGAGAATTAAAGAAGAAATAAGATCAGGTAGATCGATTTTTAATTCCATTGATTTAGGTTATAAATTTGCAATTAAAACAATCTTAGATGCAAATTTCACAACTCTTATTGCAGCACTTTTACTTTATAATTATGGTTCGGGACCAATAAAAGGTTTTGCTGTAACTTTAAGCATAGGAATCCTTACATCAATGTTTACTGCATTAATATTTACAAAACTAATCATTACTTTTTGGGTTCTAAAATTTAAACCAAATAGACTATTTATCTGAAATCATGAACTTTAACATAAACTTTTTTAAATATAGATTAACAGCTTTTGTTTTCTCATTAGTTTTAATTTGCTTTTCAGTTTTTTTATTCTTAAATAAAAGCTTAAACCTTGGAATTGATTTTAAAGGCGGGATAATGGTTGAAGCAAAATTTTCCGATGTTCCAGATCTTTCAGTATTAAGAAATAAAATTGATAATTTACAAATAGGTAATTCAGAAATCCAAGAATTTGGTGATCCCAATACAATTTTATTTAGGTTGGAAAAAGTTGATAATGATCAAATCACCCAGGAAGAAATTATTCAAAAATTAAAAAGCGAACTAAATGAGGATACAGATTATAGAAGAGTTGAGTTTGTTGGACCTAAAGTTGGAAAAGAGTTGAAGTTAGTTGCCATAAAAGCTGTTTTATTTTCGCTTATTGCAATGTTTATATACATATGGTTTAGATTTTCTGGTTGGCAGTTTGGTTTGGGAGCTTTAATTGCTCTATTTCATGATGTTCTATCTACTATCGGCTTTTTTTCATTAACTCAAATAGAATTTAATTTAGCGTCGATAGCTGCTATATTAACAATTGCTGGTTATTCAATTAATGATACAGTTGTTGTATTTGATAGAATTAGAGAAAATTTAATAAAGTCTGAAAAAGAATTAGAAGAGTTATTAAACTTATCTATTAATCAAACTTTATCTAGAACACTGATGACATCGGTTACAACACTTCTAGCTCTTGTAGCTCTATTTATATTTGGCGGTGAAGTTGTAAAAGGATTTGTTTCTGCAATGATTTGGGGTGTATTAATAGGTACATATTCTTCAATATTTATTGCCTCTCCATTGATTCTAATATTTGGCTTTAAGCAAGTTCGAGCTAAATCATAAATGAAGTTTGAAAGATGATTTCGAGATGGATAGAACAATTTGTCCTAATATCTGATTCTCCTTTATTGGTCCAATTTGATCTTTTTTTATGCTGTGAGAATTTTCTCCCATAAACCAAAATGAATTTGAAGAGTCGACTTCAACTAATCTTTTTATAAGTTTCCCATATAGTTTGTGATTAAAAATGAATAGTTTATTAATTTTTTTCTTTTTTATTGGTGATTTTATTAGCAAAAAGGAGTTATCCTCTATAGAGGGAGACATGCTGTCTCCCTGTATTCTATAGATTTTAAATTTTAACATTTATTTTTTCAAATCAGGGTAAACTACTTCTTGTTCAGGAGGATATGGACACACTGCTTTAAAAGTCTTAACATTTTTTGAATCCCAAAAAATTTCAGCAAATCTGTTTACTTTATTCAATAAATCTAAGGTTGCTTCTTTGTCAATGTTTTGTTTAGCTTTTGAAGCAGCTAACATGATTGAATGAGCTAGATCATGAAGTTCAGGGTATTTTTCTAGTTGAGGTTGTTTGATATAATCTCCCCAAATCACTCTAATTTCATCTTTAACTATGTGGCCATGTTCTTCTTTTTGAGCAATCAATCTTGACATCTGAGCATGATCATCAACATTCACAGAATCCTTATTTTTAATTTCCTCAATAAGATCAACAAGCCTAATCATGGTTAAAACTGCAATTTGAGAAGTAATAGGGTCGTAAATTTTACATGGAATGTCGCAATGTCCGGAAGCCTTATTAAAGTGGCTTATTTTGTCTAAAAAAGTAAGTATGTTATATATCATATTGAGTCCTTTGATGTTAAATATATTCGAGTTTTAATTAATTAAATTATAATAATATTTATATAGATATATATTATTTTTTTTTTAAACAATACAATCTCAAATGAATAAAGAAAATACATTATTTTATACCAGATATCTTCAAAAAAAATTTTACTTTAGAAATTGTGAATTAATTGGAGCTATATTTGATTTGGAAAAGTATCTTTTTGACAATTTTCAATTAAATCAAGAAGTGCCAACTTCATTATTCAAACAGAAGTGGATTTATGATTGTATTAAGAATGGTGACTATTCAAATGAAATATCAAAAAAATTTGAGGTTTTTGAAAATAAAGGTATAAGAAATAAAATCCTTAAACTATTAGAAACTTTCAGTGAAATACCAAACTTTAATGAAACAAAAGATTTTTTTTATTTTTTTAAAAAATTTAACCAACAATTTAATAATTTGCTTTCCACAGATAAAAAGAGTGATTTTAAAACACACCTATACTTTCAGATGGCTTTACTCGCTTATATTAAAAAGGCAGATATCAACATTTTTTTTAAAGGTAAAATTAATCTAAACAATAAACTAATAGATATATTTGAAGCTGTTTTTATTGAATCATTTTTAAAAAATAAAAATAAAATTTCAAAAACTTTGTACTTGTTTAAACTTTTAATTAAATTAATTAGAAAAAGATGAGAAATTATTCAATAAACATTTTATGCATTCTTATAATAAATGCATTTTTATATCTAGCAATTAATATTCATCAAATTTTTTTTTATATACTTTTAAGTTTATTTTTTATTATTTTTAGTCTTGCTTTTAGCAAACTTTTAAAATTAATAAATTTTAACACGCATAGTCCTAAAGCAAACCATCTAGACTCTGATGAAGTGTCAGCCGAAGACCATCCAATAATCAAATCTGCAAGACAAAGACTTGAGAAATAATTACTTATTTAAAAACTCTGTTAAACATTTTGCAGTATCATTATTTCTTTGAGATAAGAGTTGCTTTACTGTTCCTTCAAAAAGTATGTATCCTCCTTTATCACCTCCCTCTGGTCCAAGATCTATAATCCAATCTGATGTTTTAATAACATCTAAGTTATGTTCAATTACCACAACAGTATTTCCATCTGACACAAATTTATGCAAAATTTCTAACAGTTTCCTAACATCGTGTGTATGAAGACCAGTTGTTGGCTCATCTAGAATATACATGGTTCTACCAGTGGATCTTTTAGAAAGTTCTTTTGCTAATTTTATTCGCTGAGCTTCACCTCCAGAGAGAGTTGTAGCTGATTGACCAATCTTTATATACTCTAAACCTACTTTTTTAAGCGTTTCTAATTTTTTTGATATCGATGGAATAGCTTTAAAGAACTCTAGACCCTCTTCAACTGTCATGTTTAAAACATCTGAGATACTATTATTCTTAAATTT
>CACFLM010000023.1 GCA_902567145.1 uncultured Alphaproteobacteria bacterium | reverse complement strand
ATCTTACATTCTTCTTTTTTTAACCTTCTAACAATTGCTGAACCAGCTAAACCATTGTGTCCTGCAACAAAAATTTTTTTTTTTTTAATATCAAGGAACATTTATAAGTAATTCTTTTGATAATGTATATTATATCATTTACAATATTAATAATATTAAAATTAAACTCGCGAAAAACATTTTTTAACTTACTAATATTTACTTTGATAAGAGCTATTGTTATTAAAAATAATAAGTTTTATTATTGTTAATTATTTAAATCAAATTATAAATTTATTATTAGTTAATTCATTTGTTTATGGAAAAAATCCTCTCATTACATGTTGGACATGATGCAAGTGTCATGTATATAGATAATAACTCCTTCATGGGACTTTCTGAGGAAAGGGTTTCAAGAATTAAGAATTTTAACGGTTTTCCAAAGACAGCTATAGATTTTATCTTTAAAGAAAAGGGGATCAGTTGGAAGGAAATTGATAAAGTTATCATTACAAGTAAATCAATTAAGTATTCCAAAAGTTATAAAAACTTTTTTTTTTTTAATTTTAAATCATTTGATTTTTCAAATGAAGTTCCTTTTTATGTAAGAATAATATTTCTATTTATAAAAAGAAAAACTTTTCATAATTATTTAAAAGAATATCTATATAAAAATAATTTTAATGGTGAAATAATTTATTATGATCATCACTTATGTCATATTGCATCTTCTCTAGCTACATATCCTATAAACAACTCTTATCTTTTATCACTTGATGGAGGAGGGGATGGAATCAATTGGAGTTTTTACTCCTATAAAAATAAAAAACTTCAATTTCTTGAAAGCAGTAAAACCTTTTATGATAAACAACCATCTATAGTTCATGATAGTCCTGCTGATGTATATTCAAACACTACAAAATTTCTTGGTTTTCAAAGACTTAAAGATGAGGGTAAAGTTATGGGACTATCAGCACAAGGAAGAGACATTTACAATAAATTATTTAAATCTATATTAACATTTGAGAATGGAAGATTTATATCAAAATTTGGTTCTCAAAAAAGAAGTTACTTACAAAATATTAATAATTTAATAAATTTTCTATTATCTGGAAAGTCATATGATTTACTGCAAATAAATTATATGAAAAAATATTTAAAAAGAAAATTTAAAAAGGAGGATGTTTCTGCTTCTCTTCAATATTGGTGCGTAAAAATTATAAACGAATTCATAAACTATTTATCTGTTAAATATCATTTCAAAAAAGAGAATTTAATTGTTTCCGGCGGTTTTTTCTCAAATGTTTTGGTTAATCAAATGATTAAAGAACGAAAAGATATTAATAATATTTATGTTACTCCAAATATGGGCGATGGAGGGCTTGTTTTAGGAGGTATTTATTTAAACTCTTCTAAAAAATATAAAACTAAATTTTTCAGTAAGATCGCTAACAATGTTTTTTATGGAAATGATACAACTAATGATTTGAATCAAATTAATTTAACTAAATTTAAAACTATTAGCCTTACTAACAAAGATCTTTACAAATATATATCAAAATCCTTAATTGAAAATCAAGTAGTTGGAATTGTAAATGGTAAAATGGAATTTGGTCCAAGAGCACTTGGAAATAGATCAATATTAGCTAATCCTGCAAAAAATAACATTACAAATATTTTAAATAATAGGTTAAAAAGAAACGATTTTATGCCGTTTGCACCAATGATGTTAGATAAGGATGCAAAAAAAATTTTAATTAACTATGAAAAATCAGATTTTTCATCGAAATTCATGACAGTAACCTACTTTGTTAATAGAGACTTTAAAAGTAAATTAAAAAATATTATCCACTTTGATAATACTATGCGAGTCCAAATAATTAATAAATCAAATAATAGATTATGTTATGGTATTTTATCTGAGTTTTCAAAGCTTACAAAAATACCTTGTTTAATTAACACTAGTTTTAACGTCCATGAAGAGCCAATAATTATGAATCTAAGTCAAGGAATAAATGCATTAGAAAAAAATATTGTTGATCTTGTTGTTTCTGGAAATAAAGTAATTTCTAAATTATGAATAAATTAGTGATTCTTGATCAAAAATTAGAAGACTGGGTAACAAAAGGAGAGGTTCAAAAAAATTATTTTAATAGGGATAACTTATTTAAAGAAATTACTGTCTTAACGCTAGTTAAAAGTAGAAAGCCCCCTAATGAAATTTTAAGTAAGTTATGTGGGACCAAACGCTTTAAATTTCTACAATTTAAAAATGAATTTTTAAGAAATAATTTTATAAAGTATTTACTTCCATTTAGTTTTTATAAATTTTTACTATCTAAAGAGTTAAAAAATCTAAGTATTCCACAACCAAAAGAAATAATGTCTTTTGGTGATGGATATAGTGGATATATATCAGGAGTTCTTTCTTGTATTTTTAAATGTAAATTAATTTTAAGTATTCACTCTTTTACAAATATTATGATTTTTTTTAATCTTCTTTCATTTAAAGAAAAGGTTATTTATTTATTAAATCTAAGATTTAAAAAGAAATCCCATCAATTTGCTCATAATATTAATATTGTATATAAAAAAATCGAAGAAGGCATTGGTAAAGAGTTTAGAAGTAAAATTAAGTTAAAATACAATCAAATTGATATAAAAAAACATAATAAGAAACTTATATATAAAAATAGTCAAAGATTAAGTTTAGTTTTTGTTGGTAGGTTAATCAAAGGAAAATCATTAATAAATGTTATAAAATCACTAGTTAATCTAAAAGATATTTCTCTTACAGTTTATGGAGATGGCCCTGAGCGAAAAAATATCGAAAGATTAATTGATCAATATAAATTGAATAATAAGGTTTTTTTAAAAGGTTTTGAGAAAAATGAAATAATTATCAATAAAATAAAAAGATATGATGCCTTCATTGCGTATCATAAATTTTATGAGTTTCCTAAAACTATTATCGAAGCTTTAAGTACCGGAATCCCTATTATATTAAATTCAAAACCTTCTAAAGAAGTTTATGAATTTAAAAAATTTAATATTATATGGACCGAAGATAATAGTGAATCATACACGCAAAAGATTATTGATTTTAGAAATGGCAAGTATGATTTAAAGTTAATGAAAAAAAATAATGAAATCCAAATTAAAAAGCTTTTGAATAGTAATTATGATTAATATTATATTTGTTTTTGGAACCAGACCAGAATTTATAAAGCTTTTCAAGGTTATTGAGCAACTAAGAAATAACAATAAATTCTCTATTACAATCATATGTTCTGGTCAACATATAGATTTATTAAAAGAATTTAAGAATTCAAAGGTAAGTAATGTAATTTTAAAAATTAAAAAATTTAAAAATATTCAGACATTTATTTCTAATTTCTTAATTAGTTTTGAATCTACTTTAAAAAAAAAAAAAATTGATTATTTATTCGTTCAAGGAGATACCTCTACAGTTTATGCTGCAAGTCTTTATGGTTTTTTAAATAAAATACCTGTTATTCATCTTGAAGCTGGTCTTAGAACTAATGATGTTTACAGACCTTTTCCAGAAGAGTTTTATAGACAAACAATTAGCAAAATAGCCAGCATTAACCTAGCACAAACAAATTCATCAAAAAAAAATCTTATTAAAGAGGGTGTTGACGTAAAAAAAATATTTGTAGTTGGAAACCCTGGTATCGATTATCTTCATGATTTTTCTTCAATGGCAAAATCAACAGAAGAAATACAAAGAAATAGCATTCTTGTAACTATGCATCGAAGAGAAGCAATAGATGGAAGTTTGCAAAAATTTATTCAAAATTTAAAAGATTTCTTAAGAAATAATTCCGAATATGAAGTCAATTGGCCAATTCATTCAAATCCTAAGATCTTAAATCAAATTAAAGAATCATTTAAATCTGCAGATGACAAAGTTTTACAAATTAACTTTCTTAAACCATTAAACTATATTGAGTTTATTAAATACCTAGAAAAATCAGAGTATATTATAACTGACTCTGGAGGTGTCCAGGAAGAAGCTGCATATCTTGGAAAAAAACTTCTCATCGCCAGAGATGTAACTGAAAGGGAAGATATAATTAAACTTAAATTAGCTACATTGATTAATGCTGATGGAAGTAAACTATTAAAATCGATAAAATATTATAAAAATCGAAGAATAGATCCAAAAAAAACTGATATATGGAAAGATCTTCAAGGAAGGGGTATTTCATCATTGAAAATAGATAAACTACTTACTAAAATTCTTTACTAAGTTAATTAAAGAAAAATAAATTAATATTGTAATAACAAATTTAATTAAAGAATTTAAATGAACATTAATTATTGATGTATTAAAATCTGAGAAAATAAAGAAAAGAATTAAGCATATCATAAATATTATTAATCTATAGTAAGATTGTTTATCTAATAATTCACCCTGATAACCTATTCTTCTAGCGTAAATCATTAAAGAGACCATATGCAAAGTTTTAGTTAAAAATAATGAAATAAGGGCTCCAAAAATCTGAAGATACGGTATTAAAAATATATATAAAACGAAACTTAAAATACCAATAAATATTGAATTAAAGAAAATAAATTTACTTTTTTCATTTACATAACAATAAAACTCCCAACCCGTAGAAATTTGATGAAAGTAAACACATAATAATAAAACAAAATAAATAAAATAGCTTATTTCAAAATTAGAATTTAAAATAAGCAACTGTATTGTAGGAGTAAAGATTATTACAAAGAAGCTTAAGTAAATAGAATATTCAGTAAAGTAAATATTTTTATTTCTAATTAAATCATAAATTTTTTTTTCTTTTTTTTCTTTTTTTAATTTAGTTAATTGTGGAAGAAGATCCCACCAAAAAACTGAACCTATAGAATTCAGGATAGATGCAAACATTGCTGAAGTAAAATAAACACTTAAATATACTGGTGGTAAAAAATAACTTAAAATAATTTTATCACTGAAATTTATAAACCACTCAGAAACTCCAAGTGCAATAAATACCACTCCAGGAAGAACATATTTTTTGACAATATTTTTATCAAATTTTATATTTTTGAATCTAATAAACCTTAATTTTACAAGATATATAATTATTCCAATAACACTTAACGTTTTATTTAAAAAGATGAATAACAAAATACTTTGTAAACTTAATTTTGTTATTTCTCCAAATAAAGAAATTATTAAAATTAAGAAGACTGAATCAAATATTTGAAAATAACAGAAAATATTTGACTTTAATTTGCTTCTTAAAAACTCAAATAACACAAGTTGTAATGTTGTAACATAGGTAATTATTGTAATGCTGTATGTGAAATTTGATAATTCTATAAAAAATTGATTTATAATAAATGGCAATAAAATAATGAAAAGAAGGAAACTTGAAGTAATTAGAATAAAAGAATTCACTAAACCTTTGGTATTTACTTCTAAACTTTTTATTGTTGCTAACCTTTTTACAATAGTAAAATTTAATCCCAATAAAAATAATGGTAAAAATCCGTTAATTAAAGATGTTAAAACTATAAAAATGCTATATTGATCTATTCCAATCTTGTAAGTAATAATTGGAATAATTAAGAAATTAGATAATTTTATTGAAAACTCAGACACAAATCTTAGTCTTAATTTATTATTTAAGTTTGAAATAAAACTCATCTCTTAAAAATATTAAAATCTCTTAAGATGTTCAGGAAAGAATTTTTAAATTTCCTCTGAACTATTTCTCCTCTAAACAAAGGATACATTTGTCCTCCAAAGCTTTTCTTAAAATGATTAAGATTAAGATTCTTTCTGTTGTCATCATTAAAAAACCCTTCTCCAAATTCTATATAATCAATATTATTTTTGTTGAAAAATTTAATGGCATTCCACATACAATAGTAATTAGAAGATTTAACTATCCCATCTTCACTAGAGGCGCTGCTCCAATATATTACACTGTTTTTATATACTCCAAAAATTGCAAAACTTAGAATATTATCATTTTCTTTTACATAAAATATCTTTTTATTCTTTTCTGGGAATCTTGTGAAAATATATTCAAAATAGCTCTTTGGATGATAATTTATTTTCTTTCTCTTAGAAGTTTTTAAATGAAAAGAAAAATATTTCTTTAATAGAACTTTAGAATCTGATGGATTTAATTCATTAAACGAGAAGTTATTTATATTTTTATTTATTGACTGTCTTGTCTTATTATCAAACTCTTTAAATAATTTTCTAGAATTCTGATTTTTTAAATTTTTAATCCAAGTAAATGAAGATTTATCAATATTTATAAATTCACCTAGAGGATTTGGTATTACTTTTTTTGCTTCTACTATAGATTGTGATAAAGTTGAGAGTAAAATTTCACATTTGTAAACTTTATAATTATTTTGTAGATTTGATACATGTTCTTTAATAACTTTTAGGAGTTTTTTGTATTTAATTTTGTTAATATTATTGTCAAAAGCAATTCCGCCTAGAGACTCAAGAGTGGAATAATCAATTATTTTTTTTTTTTTAACCAAAAAAACCGGAAAGATTGCAACAATCTTATTAGAATTTGAAGTATCAATTACACTAAAACTTAGGTTTAAATGATTAAACCAGAATGATTTAGAAATTATACTATCGTAGGTGTGCCAAAGCCATGCACTATCTGATTTCAAACAGAAATCGTTCCATATTTCTTTTTTACAATTAGAAAATTCTAATATTTCAAAATAATTATTTTTCATTTAATTTATTTATTTTATTAATAAAAATACCAAGAATAACAAAAAAAAGAAAAGTTGTTGGATGAAATCTAAACAAACTAGCGTCAAAGAATTGAGTAAAATAAATTGAAATTAACAATATTAGAGCATGCTTATTATTTAAATCGTGAAAAAATATTTTATTTGTTTTAAGAATAGGGTAAGAGATAATCATTGTATAACTCAAAAGTCCAAAGATTCCTGTTTCAATAAAGACAGTCAGTGGAACCGAGGATAAACTCAAATCTTTAGCATTTTTATGCTCTGTAAGTTGATTTTGTATTGAATAAATTAGGGATTCACTTGATATTCCAAAGCCTAGTCCACTTAAAGATTCCTTAAATTCTTTATGCGCTATTTCGTAGAGTTCGAATCTATCAAATAAATTTCCAATAAAACTTAATGAACCTGAATCAATAATAAACTTAAAGTAATCGAGATTTAAAACTAAAAAAAAAGATAGCGTTGATAATATAATAATTGAGCTTAAAAGAAATTTTTTATTAATTGCTAAGTAAATAAAGGGAATAAGAAAAAATAAAATAATAATATTTATTCTTGAAAATGTCCAAAAGATTGAGATTAGAAAAAAAAATAAAATAATTCTTGAATTTAAATTGTACTTTAACTTTTCAATCTGAAGCATGAAAATAATTGCAAAAAGAATTAATTGCGAAAATCCGATAGTATTAGATAACAAACTTGATGGTCTGTAAAAAAAATTATTACTACCAAAGAAATCTTGCCTAGTATAGTAAATTTGTCCAAGCTTAGAAAAATTATTTGAAACTGTATGAGATTTTAAAGATTCTAAATCTTTTGAACATACCTGCAAATCTGAAATAAATGGGTTTTCTTGAACGTAATAGCAATCTCTGTAAAGAACTAAGAAATTAAAATCAAAAATAAAAACTATTAGTGAATAAGTACATAAGACAAATACAAACCAAATAAATAAAGATTTTAGTTTATTAAAAATAGCATCAATATTATTACAGTTGGCATATGCATGAACTATAACTAACGATGGAAAGAAAATTATTAAAAATCTTTTAATTGAAGTAAATTGTAGATCCTTTAATTCGACAGTTATTATTGAAAAAAGACTTATCATTATGAAAAGATAAAATGGTATTAGACAATTATTTAAAACTAATAATCGTTTATTAATTAACGGCAAACAAAGAACAAACAAACTAAAGACGACCGTAATATTAGATAGTTTTAAAGCATTTCCATCAAAATAAATTCGCAAAAAGATTAAATAAAGTAATACAGGAAAAATCGATAAATATCGTTCATAAAAAGAATTATAGTTTTTTGCAATCATCTTTTACTGTATTTTCAATTTTCTTTAAAACTTTTAAAGCAATTTTTTCGGATGAAAAACTATCTATAAGATTATGATTTGGTTTAAATGTTGGTAATTTTTTTATCAACTTAGATAAGCTTTTATAAATCTGAACAGGATCGTTCTGACAACTTAACCCATTATTTCTTAAAACGATTTTTTTATTAAATGTTAAAGATTTCCCTATATGAAGTATAGGGCGATATGATTGTAAATAATCAACTAACTTACTTTGAAAAAATAAATTACCAAAATCTTGATCAATATCTATTAAAATAAGAATTGAGGTTTCATTTAATTTTTTTAAATAACTAGAATAATTTAAATAACTTAAGAACTTAATTTTTGAATATTTTCTTATCATATATTTGTAGTTTATAAAAAAATCATCATCAACAAAAAATTCTCCACTAATATTTCTATTGTTTTCCATTAGGTTTGAAAGTGCTATTAATGAGTTTTTTACTTTTCTACCTGCGTATACTTTTCCAAAGAATCTAATTGTGACTTTTTTTGTATGCTTTTTATTATTTTTAATTAATTTTGTAATAGAGTGGGGGACTATAATACTATTTTTATTAATATCTGTTTTAGATTGCTTATTAAAATAATCTTTTAATTCTTTTAAAGGAAACATATTCACATCAGTTTTAGATAAAATTAATTGTTGTATAAAGAGACTTATCTTTTCTAAAATAAATATTTGCTTTTGTACAGGATTGTTGTGCCAAGGATCTGAGAAATGTGCAAACCATGGAATATCTGAACGATTTCTTATAAATAATCCCAATAAATGACTTGAATGAAACTGAGATCTAGTCATTAAAAAATCAAAACTTTTGATATTGATTTTTAGGAGCATTCTTTTAAAAAATGGATAATAAAAGAGGAATCTATCAGGTCTAATTGGCAATCTTTTTATATTCAAAATTTTTTTAATATAATTTGGAATTATTACTTCTATTTCTTTAATGTTTGTTTTTAAAATGTTCTTATTTATAGTTTTTGTATCATCAATTCTAGGCTTTAAGATTGTTAGATTACAATGATGAGAAAGTGCATTCACAAACTTATAGGTTACAAAAGACTCAGGCGATTCGTAGGGCGGATAGCAATATGTTATAATTAATCCATTTAACTTTTTTTTCATTATCTTAATTCTAATTTTTCAATTCTTTTTTGATATTTTGCCAGATCTGAGAATCTATCAAAAAGTATTTTTTTATCAATAATATCAGATGGATCAAAATAGATATTTAAAAAAAGATTAGAACTATCTAGTAGAATTTTAAACTTCTTTAACTCATTATTTAAGTCATTAAAATTTAATTTAGAATCAAAAATACTCCAACTATCTATAATTTGTAGTGGGTTTTCGACGTATGATGAAGACGTCAATTCATAAATATTGTTTTTACTAAATATTGGAGCTTCTATCATTGAATAGATTGGAGGTGTTGAACTAGAAAATTTATAACCAAGTTCCTTTATAATTTCATATATGTATTTCATATTTCCAGTTTCGGCATATTCTCCAAAATGAGGTGTTCTGAATATCGTTGAGGTTTGATTGCAGAAATTATTAATCATTTCATGACCCTTCCGAATATCTATTTGGATCTCTTGTTTATTTAATTTTGAATAAGAGAATAATGAATAATTTCTTTTTTTAATATCACAATATTTGGTATGAACTTTGTACCCATGATTGATAAAGGTAACCTTATTACAAACTTTTCTAAATATTTTATGATTATTTTTGATTAATTCTCCAGGTATAGCATAATAAGGTTTAATATTTGACTTTAATAGTTTGGTTGTAAGCAATTCAATGTGATTAATATCTCTTTGGGTTTCAAAATCAAAACTTAAAAAGAATAGGGAGTTATTTAATTTCTTATTACCCCAACTTTTATGTTTTGTAATATAATAATTCCTAAATATTTTTAAAATAAATTTGAAAAAGTTTTTTTGTATATTAAATTTCATCTGATTGTGAAAAATATAATATTACAATAACATAGTATATGGAAAATAGAATCACATTTAAAGATATAGTTAATTACTCAATTAATATGCTTAATGGAAAACTTAAACCATTTCTGAAAAATGAATTAAATGATTCCGATATAACTAGTTTATTTAATAAAATGAGAGATGGTTTAGATACAAATAACTATTATGAAGAATTATATAATTTCTTGCATAAATATTACAATTTTAATAGAGATGTTTATCTCACTAATTCAGGAAGAGATGCATTATATTGTTTGTTATATAACTTAAATTTAAAAAAAAGAGAAATAATAATTCCGTCATATTCTTGTCTAGGATTAATCCAGCCAATTTTACAGCTTAATCTAAAACCTCATTTTATTGATATAGATAGATCTCTTAATCCATCTTTAAAAAGTTTCCAAAAAGCAATTAATGATGATACTGCAGCTGTTGTAATACCGCATCTTGGAGGAACTTTTGCAGAAGATACATTGAAAATAATTAATGTGTGTAAGAAAAATAATATTTTAGTTATTGAGGATTGTTGTCAATCATTTGGATTAAAAGTTAATAATAAGAAAATAGGTACGTTTGCTGATATTTCTTTTTTTAGTTCTGGAATTGGTAAACCTATTTTCACACCATCAGGTGGCTGGGTTTTAACAAAAAAAGGTTTTTTTAAAAAGTTTAAACATCCAAGAAATATGATTCAGTTAAGTATTTGTGATGAATATAAGAATTATAAAAAATTTGCAAAAAAGTATTCCGATAAGCCATTTCAGATGTTCATTAATAGAGTTACTGATAAAATAAACTCATTATTAGATTCTTTGAAATTAAAATCATCGATAAAAGAAAAGAATAAATTTATAAGGAAATTAAATAATTTTAATGCCTACTTAATTTTAGATCAATTAAAAGATATTGATAAAAAAATAGTTAAAAGAAAAGAAATTGGGTTAAAATGGACGGAAAAACTACAAAATAACGATAATGTTAGAATAATAAGTGCTTCGAATACAATCTATAATAAATTTTATGTATGTAGCGAAAAAAATGAAAAAAAGCACTTTTTATTAAAAGGCTTTGAAGTTGAAAATGGATATACTCCTTTACATTTGAGATATGATTTCTATAAATTTAAATCAGAAGACTTAGATCTTACAAATAAATTATGGGAGAATATATATTCATTACCTGTAAGGCCCTCTTTAGATTTAAATACTATTTAACATAATATATATTATGCGACTTAAATGATTAATATTATTTAAATAGTATTAAGAACTATATTTGAAGATGATAGGGTGTCATTATCAAAGTTTTCGAGTTCTGCAATAAAAGTTAACTCACTATTTCCAACACCATATCCCTGAGAAGTATCATCCCATAACCATATTGCAGAATCTGTTCCATTGCCCACAATAAAGATCTGCTCAGTTCCATTTCCTGATGTTGCCTTTGTATATCGAATACTTGATACAACATCAGATTTAAAACTTTTTGTTAAATAAGAGCTAGTGTCTTTTGTAAAATTAAAAATATATGGTAATTCATTACTATTGGATGAAGAATTATAAGTTAACCTCGATGAACCACTGTGTTCATAAAAATGCGATCTAGTAACTGAATACTGGTTTGTAGGAGTGTCAAAAGTTAAATTAAATCTTAATTCATCATTTACAGAAAAATCTTTGATTGTATCTCCAAAAGAACTGCTTCCATTGAAATAAAATATATCATTTCCTAATCCACCAGATAATTCGTTTGTACCACTGTTTCCAATAATTACATTGTTGAGCTCATTACCTGAAGCATTTATATTTGATGATCCTGTAAGCGTTAAATTTTCAATATTGCTTGAAAGTGTGTATGTAACAGATGATTGTACTGTATCAGTTCCCTCACCTGTATTTTCATTTACAACATCATTAACATTATCAGTTACATATGTATCATTTCCTGGACCACCATTCATTGTATCTATTCCTAAACCTCCATCAATAGTGTCATTTCCTTGCAATCCGTGAATTGTATCATTATTAGCTGTTCCATTTAAAGTATCATCAGATGAAGTTCCAATGATTCCTGTAAGAGTTTGTGTTGGTGAAATCTCCGGCTCTGTAACATTATAATTATCATAAAGCGCAGGGTCGTCAAAAAAATAAGCTTCAGTAGGTTCAATTTCTGATGGACCATACGGATCTGATCCTAAAGAACCTAAGTTAGGGTCTCCCAACCCTGCAGCACCCTGCATGAATGGATCAAGACCACCCATTGGTCCCATAGTATCCATCATCCCTGGCCCGAATGCAGGACCCATTCCAAATACTGGTCCCATTACAGGACCCTGTCCAGCATTCATAGGTCCTCCAAATGGTGAGCCTATTACTGGGCCTCCAGCTCCAGGAACCAATGTCTGCGCAAAAGGTCCTCCTCCCAATGAATCTATGGGTCCACCAGGTATTGGTACTCCCAATGGACCACCACCACTTAAAGGTGAAACACCAGGTTCTCCTAATGGTCCAGTATCCAATGCTGGACCTCCTGGTCCGGGTTCTTCAAAACCACCAGCTGCAGCAGCTTCCGCCATTGCTTGTTCAGGAGATGCGCCCGCTGCAAGAGCTGTATCAAAAGCTTCTCGCGCTGCTTGTTGGTCTCCTTCAGGTGGCCCTTCTTCAGGTGGTGGTGGAGCTCCCTCTTCAGCTACTATTTGTTCTCCTTCCGGACGAGCACCCTCTTCTCCTTCTGGTGGACCTTCTTCTACTTCAAGCAAATCCTCTTCTCCTTCAGGTACTCCTTCTTCCTCCTCAGTTAAACCCTCATCAGTCTCTGCTAATTCTTCTTCTGCTAGTGCTTCTACATCTTCTTCTTCAGAACCTTCCCCTTCTTCTGAAGACACCTCTTCTGAAGCTTCTTCGCCTTCTTCTTCAGACTCTTCGTC
>CACFLM010000022.1 GCA_902567145.1 uncultured Alphaproteobacteria bacterium | reverse complement strand
CAAGCACAGAGCACACATTCATAGAGGCCATCAAGTTTTTTTCTATCTTCCGGTGATTGTAAATTTTCTTTTTTCGAGGCTGTATTATTTTTTAACCATGGTTGAATGGATTCATACTGTTTGTAGAAATCGCTCATATCAGGAATTAGATCTTTTAAAACACGCATATGCGGAAGAGGATAAATATTAATTTCCTTTCCTAAAATAGGTTTTAAGCAAGCTAGGGTGTTTGTTCCATTTACATTCATTGAGCAAGAACCACAGATTCCTTCCCTACAGGATCTTCTAAATGTGAGTGTGGAATCAACTTCATTTTTAATAAACATTAAGGCATCTAGAACCATGGGTCCTAACTTTGACTTATCGATAAAAAATTTGTCTAATCTTGGGTTTTCACCAGATTCTCTATTCCATCTATAAATGTTAAATACAACTTTGTTTCTACCGTCACTTCCAAAAGTTTTTCCATTAGAGACGTTTGAGCCTTTAGGTAAAGTTAAATTAACCATATGACTAAGTTAGTAAACTCTAGCTTTAGGTTCAATAGTTTTTATTTCTTTTGAATTTGTCTTGAGGTGAACCTTTCTAAACCTTGTTTTAGTTTTGCCTTTATCATCAACCCAAATTAATGCATGTTTGAGCCATTTTTCATCGTTCCTTTTTTTAAAGTCAACCCTTGAATGTGCCCCTCTACTTTCCTTTCTAATTAATGCACTTTCAATGCTAACGATTGATTGAGATATTAAGTTTTTTAATTCAAGGGCTTCTACTACTTCTGTATTCCAAACAAGGCTTTTATCTGCGATTTTTATGTTATTAAAATCCTCTAAAAGTGATAAAAGTTTTTCTTTGCCCTCAAGCATTTTTTTCTCAGATCTGTATACTGGACAGTAGTTTTGCATAGTATGCTGCATTTCGAGTCTAATTGAAGATACCCTTTTTGAACCATTTGAATTTTTTATTTTCTGAAAGTTTTGGATTAAAGTCTTAATAATCTTTTTGTCAACCTTGTTATTCTGTTTATTCTTATCAAGAATCTTTGAACATCTACTGGCGGCAGACTTTCCAAAAACAACTAGATCAAGGAGTGAATTCGACCCTAAGCGATTGGCACCATGAACTGAAACACATGCAGCCTCTCCAATTGACATTAATCCTTTAACTATAACTTCTTTACCTTCATAATTAAGATTTAAAACCTCACCAAATATATTGGTTGGAATTCCTCCCATATTGTAATGAACTGTGGGTTGAACAGGAATTGGTTTTTTCCTTACATCAACTCCAGCAAATATTTTTGCGGATTCTGTTATTCCTGGCAGCTTTTCTTCCAGAATTTTTGGATCGAGGTGGTGAAGGTTTAAATGTATATGATCTTTTCTAGGACCGCAACCTCTTCCCTCCATTATTTCTGTAGTCATTGATCGGGATACAACGTCTCTACTTGCAAGATCCTTAGCATTAGGAGCGTATCTTTCCATAAATCTCTCACCTTCAGAATTAGTTAGATAGCCACCTTCTCCTCTAGCCCCCTCAGTAATTAAAACTCCAACTCCATATATACCTGTTGGATGAAACTGAGTAAACTCCATATCTTGAAGTGGCAATCCAGCCCTTAAGACCATTCCTCCGCCGTCACCAGTACATGTGTGAGCAGAAGTGCATGAAAAATAAGCTCTTCCATATCCGCCTGTAGCTAAAATTACCATTTTTGCAGAAAAGAAATAGAACTTACCATCATGTAAATTGAATGTGAGAACCCCGCAGCATTTATTTTTTTCATTCATGACAAGATCAATTGCAAAATATTCAATAAAAAATTCTGCTTTTTTTGAAAGAGATTGTTGATATAAGGTGTGAAGCATTGCGTGACCAGTTCTATCGGCAGCTGCGCATGTTCTTTGGGCAATTCCTTCTCCAAAGTGAGTTGTCATACCTCCAAAAGGTCTCTGATAAATTTTTCCTTTTTCAGTTCTTGAAAATGGAACACCAAAATGTTCTAACTCAATTACAGCACTAGGTGCCTCTTTGCACATAAAAGCTATAGCGTCTTGATCACCAAGCCAATCTGAACCTTTTACAGTATCATACATATGCCATTTCCAATCATCCTCACCCATATTACCTAAGGCTGCACTTATACCCCCTTGAGCTGCAACTGTATGACTTCTTGTTGGAAAAACTTTTGATAAACAAGCTGTTTTGAGACCTGATGATGCACATCCCATAACTGCTCTAAGACCTGAACCCCCGGCACCCACAACAACGACGTCATAATTTAATGTTTCAAACTCAATCATTATAAATTAACCTTAATAAACTAAATATTGTTATTAAAAATAGAACTACAAAGAAAAAGTTCTTAACTAACAATATTTTACTTTTGAACAATTCATTATGCACATAATCATCTATTATAGAAGTCAAACCTATATTTGAATGAAGAAAGATTGATGTAAAAAGGATCAAGACAGAAAAAGAATTTAAATAATCTTTAAACCAAGAAGAAATGACTTCGTAATTATTTAATTCTAAACTTTTTATAGAGAAAAAAGTGTAAGTAGATACAATTAAAAACAATATAGCTAAAACTTTTTGAAGCACCCATTTAGATGTGTAATTTATTTTCATTTAAATAAACCTATATATACTGAAATTAAGAGACTTAAGGCTAGTGCAAAGCAAATTACTAGATATCCCAAGATAGCTGAAGATTTATTCTCAAGAAACAATCCTAAATCCCAAACCATATGACGTATTCCATTGAGTAGATGATATGAGAAACCCAAAATTGTAAGAAAAATTACAATTTTCAGAGGAAAAGAGTTAATTATAAAAATAAAAAAGTTATAATATTTTTCCCCTAAAGCTATACATAATAACCCAAATACTAAAACAATCAATGAGAAGTTAAGTGCGAATCCAGAAATTCTATGAGAAATAGATAACAAGGAAGTTATCTGAGGTTTATAAATTTGAAGGTGAGGAGACAATGGTAGGTTTTGTTTTTTCATGTTAAATAGGTATTAAAACTGAATATTCCAAATCCAAAACGATATTATCCGATAAATTGTCTTTATCTGGAAATTGCATCTTAGAATTATTTTTAGAGGCCAGAGTTCTAATCATCATTGCTCCTATTTTATCGTTAACTTTCTCTTTACTTAAAATTTTTGACCAAGCATAGATTGTATCGCCTGAGAATGTTGGTGCTGAATGCTTACCACTATGGATAGCTGCCAATTTAAAAGTATTTGCTAGACCATTGCAACTGATGGCACGTGCTAAAGAAATAATATATCCACCATAGATTATTCTTTTTTTGAATCTACCATCTTTTTCTATGTGCTGATTAAAATGAACTCTTGCGTTATTTTGGTATAATCGAGTTGCAATTTGATGTTCGGCTTCTTCAATTGTTTGGCCATCTAAGTGGTCAATTTCTTCATCTTCTTTGTAATCATTGAATAAAAATTGACTTCCAGATAAGGAAGTTGACCAATTTTCAACATTAAAATTTGAAAGGAGTTTGAACTCACTAGTCTCAACTTTTTTTGGTAATTGAGGGATAATATTCTTGAAAGAACTAATCATACCTTTATTTTTCTTCCTCATCATTAACCATCTGTAATAGGTTAATATGACTTCATTATTTTGATTTTTACCAATAGACTTTACATAAACAGTCCCAGTTTTTTCATTTGAATTCTCTTTTAAACCTATAATTTTTGAGCTTGCAGTGATGGTGTCACCTACAAAAGCATGTTTATGAAAATTAACACCAGCATAACCTAAATTTGCAATTGCATTTAAAGATAAGTCTGGAACAGTTCTTCCAAATACTAGATGAAATAAGAGAATATCGTCAATAGGGATTTTTTTAAACCCCAATTTTTTAGAGAATTCTGCAGAATAATTTAAAGGGAATCTGCTGCCAGTAGTACTTAAATAAATTGCAACATCACCATCTGTAATTGTTCTAGGAACACTATGATTAATCTCTTCATCAATTTTATAATCTTCGAAGTATCTGCTTTTAAAGTTTTTGGTCATTTTATTTTTTTCTTAACAATTAATTCAGCAATTTGAACTGTATTTAGGGCAGCACCTTTTCTTAGATTGTCTGCCACAACCCAGAGACCTAAAGAATTTATTTTATTTCCTAATCTCATTCTACTAATAAAAACATCATCCTCGCCAGCCGATTCATCCGGAGTTACATAACCACCGTCTACTCTTTTATCAACTATAGACAATCCAGGTGATTTTTTTATTTTAGATATCAGTTTTTTTAGATCAACTTTTTTTTCTGTTTCGACATATAAAGACTCACCATGTCCAACAAAAACTGGAACCCTAACACAGGTCGAGAAAATATCAATTTTTGATTTAAAAATTTTTTGTGTTTCTTCGATCATTTTTTTCTCTTCTTTAGTGGAGCCATCATCCAAAAATTTATCAATATGAGGAATCAAATTAAATGCAATCTTTTTAGTAAAAACTTTAGCTCGAAGGGGCTTATTCTTATAAACATCAAGTGTTTGATGGAAAAGTTCGTCCATAGCAGATTTTCCTGCTCCAGAAGTTGATTGGTAAGTTGAAACAATTAATTTTTTAATATTAAATAAGTCATGAATGGGTTTAAGTGCGACAACCATCTGGATTGTAGAACAATTTGGATTTGCTATAATATTTTTTTTTAAATTTAAAGCATCTTCTGGATTTACTTCTGGTACGATCAGTGGAATATCTTTTTTCATTCTAAAGTATGAAGTATTGTCAATAACTATTGCACCATCCTTTGCAGCCTTAGGAACAAACTTTTCAGATACTTTTGAACCTGATGATGATAAAACAAAATCAATTTTGTTGAATCTAAATTTTTCTAAAGATTGAACTTCAATTTCTTTATCATCTCCGTAAACAATCTTTGTGCCTGCTGATTTGGATGATGCAATAGCATAAATATCACTAATTGGAAATTTTCTTGAATCTAGTATATTAAGAATTTCCCTTCCAACATTCCCGGTTGCACCAACAACAGCGACTTTATATTTTTTCATTTTTTAATTCCTCTAAAACTTTTTCTCCCATTTCATCTGTAGATAGGATAAATTTGCTATTACTTGAAATATCCTTAGTTCTAAAACCATCTTGAAGTACTGATTTAACTGCATCATTTATAAGTGTAGAAATAACGTCATTATCAAATGAATATTTAAACATCATACTTATGCTTAAAATCATTGCTAAAGGATTTGCTATGTTTTGGCCTGCGATATCGGGCGCAGAACCATGAACAGGTTCATACATGGCTTTTCTGCTGCCATTTTCTGAAATACCAATAGATGCCGAAGGCAACATTCCTAGTGATCCGGTAAGCATTGAAGCACAATCAGATAAAATATCTCCAAACATGTTAGTTGTTACTATTACATCAAATTGTTTTGGATCTCTAACTAACTGCATCGAAGCATTGTCGACATACATATGGGATAATTCAACATCAGGATATTTCGCTGAGGTTTCTATCATTATATTTCTCCACAATTCAGTTGATTCTAGAACATTAGCTTTATCAACAGAACACAATCTTTTAGATCTCGTCATTGCAGTTTCAAAAGCAACCTCTGCTATTCTTCTTATTTCATTGCTTGAATAAACTAGTGTATTAAATCCTTTAAAATCTTTCTCACCAATCTTTTTAATTCCTCTAGGTTCCCCAAAGTATATGCCACCAGTTAATTCTCTTATAATCAAAATGTCTAGACCTTTTATGACTCCAGGTTTTAGACTTGAAGAGTCAATAAGAGGATCAAACACAATTGCGGGTCTAAAGTTTGCAAATAAGTCAAGTTCTTTTCTTATTTTTAGAAGACCTCTTTCAGGTCTTTTTTCAAAATCTAAACTTTCCCACTTTGGACCACCAACTGCTCCAAGAATAATTGCATCAGACTTTTTAATTCTTTCTAAAGTTTCGTCTGACAAAGGGGTTCCAAGCTCATCAATTGAGTCACCCCCAACTAACTCTTCGTAAATATTTAAATTAAATTCAAATTTTTTGGAAATCCACTCAAGTATTTTTATTGCTTGACTGGAAATTTCTTTTCCAATTCCGTCGCCAGGCATTAAGGATATATTAATGGTGTTTTTCATTGTGAATTAAAATAATAAATTATATGGATCATAAATCTAGCCAAGGTCTAGATTTATTCACTTTTTCTTCATAAGAATCAATTTTCTCAGATTTTTTTAATGTAAGTGCTATATCATCCAAACCCTCTAAAAGACATTTTTTTCTAAATGGATCAACGTCAAAGCTTATAATCATTCCATCTTTGTTTGATATTTCTTGTTTTTCAAGATCAATTGTAATTATTTCTTTCTTCTCAGCTAGTTGTATAAGATAACTAGTTTGATCACCACTTAGTTTTATGGGGAGAATACCATTTTTAAAACAATTATTAAAAAAAATATCCGCAAAGCTTGGGGCAATTATACACCTAAATCCAAAATCAAGCAATGACCAGGGTGCATGCTCTCGACTACTTCCACAACCAAAATTTTCTCCAGTTATGAGGATTGTTGATTTTTTATAATAGTCCCAATTTAAAACAAAATCATTTTTAATGTTTCCATTTAGGTCATACCTTAATTCGTGAAACAAATTTTTACCTAGTCCCGATCTTTTTATGGTCTTAAGAAATTGCTTTGGAATGATCATATCTGTATCTATGTTAATCATTGGTAATGGTGCAGCAATACCTTTAATCTTTTTAAATTTATCCATTTACAAATCTTCTACGAGGCTTAATTTCCCCCTGATTGCAGTCGCCGCCGCAATGGCGGGACTAACAAGATGAGTTCTGCCTTCTCGACCTTGTCTGCCTTCAAAATTTCTGTTAGAGGTTGAAGCACATCTCTCCTTGGGTTTGAGTTGATCGGGATTCATCGCCAGACACATTGAGCAACCAGGTTCTCTCCAATCAAAACCAGCACTAATTAATATCTTATCTATTCCTTCTTTTTCAGCCTGCTGTTTAACCAGACCTGAACCGGGAACAATCATTGAGTTAACAATAACCTTCTTCCCTTCTACAACCTTTGCAACCTCTCTTAAATCTTCAATTCTTCCATTTGTACAAGAACCTATAAAAACTCTATCTATTTCAATTTCTTTAATCTTTTGATTTGGTTTTAACCCCATGTACTCTAGTGATCTTAGAGTGGCATTTCTTCTATTTACATCTTTAATTTCTTTTGGATCTGGGATTTTACCATTAATTGAAACAACGTCTTGAGGACTTGTGCCCCATGTAACTTGTGGTTCAATTTTGCTTGCTTGAATTTTTACTTCTTTATCATACGAAGCTCCATCCTCGGTTAGTAGCGTCTTCCAATATTTTACTGCTTTTTCCCAGTTTTCTCCTTTGGGGGCATAAGGCCTACCTTTGATATATTGGAAGGTTTTATGATCCGGGGCAATTAATCCTGCTCTGGCACCACCTTCGATGCTCATATTACAAATGGTCATCCTACCTTCAATCGATAGATTTTTAATAGCTTCACCACTGTATTCAATAACATAACCAGTTCCTCCCGCAGTTCCAATTGTTCCAATAATTTTTAATATTATATCTTTGGAGGTAACACTAGGACCTACAGAACCTGTGACACTAATTCTCATATTTTTTGCTGGTTTTTGAATTAAGGTTTGTGATGCCAAGACGTGTTCAACTTCACTTGTTCCAATACCAAAAGCAAGGGCTCCAAACGCACCGTGAGTTGCAGTATGGCTATCACCACAAACAATTGTCATTCCAGGTTGAGTTATTCCCTGTTCTGGACCAACTATGTGGACAATACCTTGTCTTTTGTCAAGCAAGGGAAAAAAGTTTATATTAAATTCATTACAATTATTTTCTAGAGTTTCTACTTGGATTCTACTTTCTTTATTTTTTATTCCTTTTGATCTGTCACTTGTTGGAACGTTGTGGTCAGCGACCGCAAAAGTATGGTTAGGTCTTCTTACCATCCTTCCACTATCTCGAAGTCCTTCAAAGGCTTGTGGGCTTGTCACTTCATGGACAAGATGTCTGTCAATGTATATTAAACAAGTTCCGTCTTCTTGCTTGTCAACTAAATGACTCTCCCAAATTTTATCAAATAAAGTTCTAGGCTTCATAAAATAAATATATAACTTAAAAGAAGTCTAAAAAATATTATTTTTTTTCATCAACTATCTCTTCTATCTTTTCAGACTTGATTGATTCTTTTTGAATATCATCCAATTTTTTAGCGTTTTCTTTTGAAGTTTCTTGATTAGAGGTTTTTTTTTCAGAAACAATATTTTTATCAGTTGATGGCTTAGTTGATTGATTAATAACATTCTTTTCTGCAATTCTAGCAGATTTCCCACTTCTTTTTCTTAAATAGTAGAGTTTAGACCTCCTTACGCTACCAGCTTTAACTATTTCAATTTTACTAATTTGAGGAGAGAATAGAGGAAGAATCCTTTCAATCCCTTCTCCATATGAAATTTTTCTAACTGTGAACGAGGAGTTAATACCTGCATTTTTTCTTGCGATACAAACACCTTCAAAAATCTGTATTCTTTCTTTTTCTCCTTCTTTAACTTTAAGGTGCACCTTTATTGTATCCCCAGAGTTAAATGTTGGGAGTTTTCTATCTGATTCCAACTCTTTAAGATGTTCTTTTTCAAATTTTTCAAGTGTATTCATTCTTCCTCCTTATTTTTTCTAACGTACATTTCAAATAAATCCGGTCTCATTCTTTTAGTTTTTTTAATCGACTCTTTTAATCTCCAATCTGAAATCTCACTATGATTTCCACTAAGTAGAACTTTGGGAACCTTCATCCCCATCCAATTACTTGGTTTAGTAAACTGGGGATATTCCAACAAATGGTTTTGAAAGCTTTCAGATTTCAAACTATTTTTATTACCTAATACTTCAGGAATGAGTCTTACGCAAGTATCAATTAAAATAATTGATGCTATTTCTCCACCGGATAACACAAAATCACCTACAGAAATTTCTTCAATTTTATTATACTTTAAGAATCTGTCATCAACTCCCTCATATCTGCCGCAAATAATTATAATTTCTTCAAACTTAATTAATTTTTTTACAATTCTTGAATTTAGTTGCTTTCCCCCTGGGGATAGGAAAATGATTTTTCTATTATTCTTCTTAGTTGAAGCTGCATCTAATGTTCTTTGTAAAACATCTGGTTTAATAATCATTCCAGGTCCACCGCCATAAGAACTATCATCTACAGTTTGTGATTTGTTATCAGCAAAACTTCTTATATTCAATGTTTCAATTGTAAAGATATTTTTTGATAATGCTTTTCCTGATATAGAGTGAGCTAGTGGTCCAGGAAATATTTCAGGAAACAAGGTAAGTATTTTAAATTTCATAATAGATTGGATTGAGAAAAATGACACCTTTCTCAAGATTAATTTCTATAATGTGAGTATTATTAAATGGCACTAAAGTTTCTTTTTTGTTATTTAAAATTTCTAAATAATCTCCGGCACCATGATTTTTAATGTTATTTACTATTCCAATTTTTGTTTTATTCACATAAACATTTTTTTTTAAAAGATCATTAAAATAGAAGTTGTTATTATTTAATTTTGGTAATTGATGTCTATCAATTAATATCAGTTTTCCAGTAAATTTTTTTATATCTTCTAGATTACCTATATCATTAATCCTGCATAAAATTTTGTTAGAAATAAGATGGAATCTGATTTTAATTTTACTTTTCTCATCTATAAAGAAATCTTTAAATTTTAAAATATTTTTCTTTTCTGCACAAAAACTATGTATTGAAATTAATCCACTAACTCCGTAAGTCTTGCCAAACTTTCCTACAACTATTTTATTTTCTAGTGTAATTTTTCTTTTTCCTTAATTGATATAACAAACCACTTTAACTTTTTTCATCGTCTGCTGATGCTGAATTTTTTAAATTTTCCTCGGTTTTGGTCACATCAGCTTTGGTCCCGGATTCATCTGATTTAGGAGTTTCGGCTGCTGGTGTTTGTGGTGCATCATTAGAGGATACTTCTGAAGCTGCATCTTTCATTTCTTGTTTCGACTTAAGTTTTTCTTCTTTTGCCTTAACTTTTTCAAGGGTTTTCTTTTTAGGCTTGTCCTGCTTTGTTTGTTTTGGTATTACAGGTTTCTCTGCCAACCCCTCTTTAGCCAAAAATTTTGTAACTCTATCAGTTGGTCTCGCACCTACAGATAACCAATATTTGATTCTCTCAACATTCAAATAAATTCTTTCTGGATCATCTTTGGGTCGCATAGGATTATAAGTCCCCAATCTTTCTAGATATTTACCATCTCTGGGTGCACGTATATCTGCTGCAACAATTCTAAAAAAAGGTCTTTTCTTAGAACCTCCTCTAGATAATCTTAATGATACTGACATAACTTTTCCTTTCTTAATGTATGGGTTTGTTTTTATTTAATAAATTTTTAAGATCTCCTAATTGATCTGAATTCATGATGTTATCTAAGTTTGGATTTTTACCCATTTTCTTCATCATCTGGCTCATTTTTTTAAATTGTTTCAGAAGCTTATTAATATCTTGAACATGAGTACCAGATCCTTTTGAAATTCTTATTTTTCTTGAAGCTTTAACTAATTCTGGATGAATTCTTTCTCTGGGTGTCATGGAGCTTATAATTGCTTTTTGCTTTTTAAAGATATCGTTATTCTCCATTTTTTCTTCCATTTTTTCCTTTAATCCAGATAAACCTGGAAGATACTTCATAATGCTTTGGATGCCACCCATTTTAGTAAGCTGGTCTAACTGTTTTGAATAATCTAATAAAGTGAATCTTCCTTTGAGGAATTTTTTTTGCATCTGTTTTGCTTCTGCTTCATTTATTTCTTCAGACGCTTTTTCAACTAATGATACTACATCTCCCATTCCTAAAATCCTATTTGAAATTCTATCAGGATGAAAAATTTCTAAATCATTAATTTTTTCTCCAACTCCCAAAAATTTAATTGGTTTTTTTGTTACATACCTCATTGAAAGTGCAGCCCCACCTCTAGCATCACCGTCAATTCTTGTTAAAATTATTCCGCTAAGATCTAGTTGATTTGAAAAACTTTCTGCAGTGTTTACGGCATCTTGCCCAGTCATAGAATCAGAAACTAATAGAATCTCTGAAAATTTAAATTTCTCAGAAATTTCCTTTATCTCTTTCATCATCTTTTTATCTATGTGATTTCTACCCGCACTATCTAATATTAAAATATCAGTATCAGAGTCTCTTGCAGTATTGAATGCAATCTGGGCTATTTGTAGAGGAGATTTATTATTCTGTAACTCAAGGGTATCAATATTATTATCTTTTCCAAGCTTTATAAGCTGTTCTTGAGCAGCTGGTCTATAAATATCTAAAGAAGCCATCATAATTTTTTTTTTGGTGTGTTTAGAAATCCATGTTGCAAGCTTTGCCGAGGTAGTTGTTTTTCCCGAGCCTTGAAGTCCAACCATCAAAATAAGGCAAGGTGGCTTCGTATTAAGATTTAAGTCGTCATTTTCAGAGCCGAGGAGTTTTGTGAGTTCGTCATTTACAATTTTAACTATCATCTGATCAGGGGAAATACTTTTAACAATTTCCTGTCCTACCGCACTTAGTTTTACTTTTTCAATAAATTCCTTGGCTACTGATAGAGAAACGTCAGACTCAAGAAGTGCAACTCTAATTTCTCTCATTACATTATTAAGAGTTTCCTCATCAATTATACCTTTCCCTTTGATTTTTTCAAAAATACTAGAGATTTTTTCGGTTAAATTTTCAAACATTCTAATTCCATTTATTAAAACAAAAAAAGTCAGTGCACGAAACTCGTGGACTGACTGATATTTATTGATTGTGTTTATAACAAAAAAGATTTAATTCTAAAAGGAATTTATTAAGATTTATAATGACTCATTTTAATTTTCTAAAAGCACACGGTCTCGGAAATGATTTTGCTATCTTTACGGATTATACCGATCTTAAAATTTCAGATGAATTAGTTAAATTTATATGTGATAGGAAGATTGGGATAGGATGTGATTTAGTTGTATTTATAGAAGAAGCAGAAAATAATTATTCTGATATAATTTCAAGATTTTTTAATAAGGATGGTTCTGAGGCAGAAATTTGTGGGAATGCATTAAGGTGCATTGGCAAGTATTACTTTAGAAAATTTAATAAAAGTAATTTAACTGTTGAGACAAATTCAGGTTTAATTGATATAGAAAAACAAACCGATGAAAATATTGTGGTTGATCTTGGGAAGCCAAATTTAAGGTGGGATAAAATCCCTTTAAATTTTGAAATCAACACTTCAGATCTTGATTTTAATTTAAAATATCTAAAGGGTGGTTTTGCAATTAATATTGGCAACCCTCATCTTATTTTTTTTGTAGAAAGTTTAAAAAAAAAAGATTTAGAGAATGATTCCAATGAGATTCTAAAAAAAAGATTTTTTCCAGATGGAGTCAACATAAGTGCAGTTAAAATTATTTCTAGAAATAAAATAAATATTTTAACTTATGAAAGAGGTGTTGGACTCACTAATGCGTGTGGCTCCGGGGCAGGAGCTTCTGTATTTGCCTCACATAAGTCACAACACTGCGACAAAACAGTTGAAGTAAATATGAGTGGTGGAGATTTAAATGTTGAAATAACGCGAGATGGACATATTTTAACTATCGGAGAAGCAAAGTTAGTGTATGAAGGAAAAATTGACTTAAATGGATATACAAAATGAAAAAAAATGATTCTAAGGTTATTAACTTAGGTTGCCGTTTAAATTTTTTTGAATCAGAGATTATTACTAATATTATTAAACAAAGAAATTTAAAAAACAAAATTGTAATAAATACCTGTGCTGTTACCAATCAAGCTGTGAAAAAATCTATCAACGAGGTTAGGAAAGCTTCAAAAAAGTTTCCTAATCATCAAATTGTTGTTACTGGTTGCGCTAGTCAGA
>CACFLM010000021.1 GCA_902567145.1 uncultured Alphaproteobacteria bacterium | reverse complement strand
TGCATATCAAGTAAGCGGAGAATACTGTCAAATAAAAAGTGCTTCAGACGCAAATTTAATTGATTTTAAGGATTGTGTTTTAGAAAGTCTTACTTGTATTAAGAGATCAGGGGCAGATATAATTTTTTCATATTTTGCTAAAGAAGTTGCAGAATGGCTGAAACAATAAAATCATAATGAACTTGATTTTTAAAAATTATAAGATTAAAAAAAGATATGTTACACAAATTAGGAGATTATAATGTCAAGAACTCACCCAGGTAGATTTCATATAGCAATTCCAGGTCCAACCAACATACCTGAAAGAATATTAAATGCAATGCATATATCATCGGAAGATCAAAGAAACCCTGAGATTCCAAATTTAACTATACCTTTATATAAAGATGTAAAAAAAGTTTTTAAATCTGAATCTGGTACCGTATTTTTATTTCCTGGTTCAGGGACAGGTGCATGGGAATCTGCAATAATCAATACAATGTCTCCCGATGAAAAGGTTTTAATTTATAGATACGGACAATTTAGTCACCTTTGGGCAGATATGTTCAAAAGATTAGGATTAGATACTCAAGTTGTAGAGAGAGAATGGGGAACAGGAACTCCTCCAGAGGAAGTAGAAAAAACCCTCAAAAATGATACTGATCATAAGATTAAAGTTGTTTGTGTTACACAAAATGAAACTGCTACAGGTGTAACTTCACATGTTGAAGATATAAGAAAGGCAATGGATGCCGCAAACCATCCTGCACTTCTTTTTGTTGATGGTGTAAGTTCTATAGCCTCTATTGATTTTAGAATGGATGAGTGGGGCGTTGATTGTGCAATCTCAGGTTCTCAGAAAGGTTTTATGTTACCTTCTGGCATGGCAATTATGTGTGTTAGCGAGAAGGCACTTGAAGCTCATAAGAAAGCTCAGCTTAAAAGGTGTTATTATTCTTGGGAAGATCAAATTGCAACAAACAAAGATGGTTATTTCCCCTACACACCCCAGATACCTATGTTAAGAGCATTGCAAGAGTCTTGTAATATGATATTTGATGAAGGTCTTGAAAATGTTTTCAAGAGACATCACAGAATCGCCGAAGGTGTAAGAAGAGCGGTTTTAGAAGGATGGGAATTAAGATTATGTGCTAAGGACCCATATTGGTATTCTGATACTGTATCAGCAATAGTTGTTCCCGAAGACAAAGATGCTAAAAAAGTTCTTTCAACAGCTTTTAATAAATATCATCTTTCACTAGGTGCAGGGCTTACTGAAGTTGCTGGCAAGGTTTTTAGAATTGGTCATCTAGGTGATTTAAACGAACTTCAAGCATCAGCCTTCATTAATGGAGCTGAAATGGCTATGATTGATTCAGGTATTAATGTAAAAGCTGGAAGTGGTATTGCTGCTGCTTCTGAATATTGGAGAAAGGCTTTAGAAAATGACTCAAAAGTTCAAAGTATTAGTAACAAGGAAGTGGCCTAACCCTGTTGAAAAAAAACTTGAGGAAAGTTTTGATGTAACTCTTAATAAGAATGACATCCCTATGACTGAGGAACAGTTAAAAGATGCAATGAATAATTTTGACGCATTGCTTCCGACAGTAACTGATAAGATCTCTGATAAAATCATTTCCTCCAGCGAAAGGAAAGTTCAAATTATTGGAAACTTTGGTGTAGGATTCAATAATATTGATATTGATTCAGCAAAAAAAAATGGAGTTATTGTAACCAATACTCCTGAAGTTTTAACAGATTGTACAGCAGACATTGCAATGTTATTACTCTTAGGAGTTGCAAGAAGGGCCTCAGAAGGTGAATTTCACGTTAGAAAGAAAGAATGGGTGGGTTGGAGACCTACTCATATGATGGGGACTAAAATTACTGGAAAAACACTTGGACTAGTTGGAATGGGAAGGATAGCTCAAGCAGTTGCATATAAAGCACATTTTGGTTTTGACATGAAAATATCTTATTTCGATCCTTATTTTAAAAATGATGAAATAAGAAAAAGGTTTAATGCTACTCCATTTAACTCATTAGAAGAACTTCTTAGAAGTTCAGATTTTGTATCCTTGCATTGTCCATCGACGAAAGAAACAAAAGGTCTTATTAATTTAGATATTTTGTCAAAAATGAATAAATCCAGTTACTTAATTAATACTGCAAGAGGTGATATAGTAGTTGAGGAAGATTTAGTCACAGCTTTAGAAAATAATATTATAAAAGGTGCTGGATTAGACGTTTATGAAGCAGAGCCAAGTGTGAATCCAAAATTGCTAGAGTTTAAAAACGTTTTTCTACTTCCTCATCTAGGGAGTGCAACAGAAGAAACAAGAGAAGCCATGGGAATGAGAGTTTTGGGAAATATCTCAGAATTTTTCAACGGTAACGAGCCTTCTGACAGAGTGGTATAATTAAGAATGTACTCAGACATAGGTAAGGCTAATTCCAGCTCTTTACTCAAGGAATTATTCAACCATGGCATTTCAAATGTTAAGCCTCGAAATATACTCAACAAATTTTTGAGTGTATCAAGAGAAAGCCTCATCATTAGTAATGGTAAAAATAAAAAAATATATAAACATTTTAAAAGTGTCTTTCCTGTATGTATTGGAAAAGCATCAGTTGACATGGGTGATTCAGCCTTATCAATTTTGAGAGATTTGAGAAAAGAAATTTCTGAGGGAATAATTGTCGTTAATAAAGAAAATTTTAGGGAAGTAGAGGGTTTTAAATGTTTCTATTCCGGGCATCCAATTCCAGATGAGAATGGTTTGATAGCTGCAAAGTTTGTCGAAGAAAGATTAAAAGCTCTTGATGAAAAAGATTTAGTTTTATTTTTCTTATCAGGTGGAGGTTCATCATTATTGCCATACCCAATATCGAATATTAAACTAAGTGAAAAAATAAGCCTTAATCATTCACTGTTAAACTCTGGAGCTAGCATTAAAGAAATCAATACTGTAAGAAAACATATTTCAAAAATAAAGGGAGGAAATCTTCTAAAGATGACCTTTCCAGCTAAAGTTCATAGTTTTATATTATCTGATGTGATAGGAGATGATCTAAGTTCAATTTCAAGTGGACCAACAGCTCCAGACCAAAGCACATTTAAAGATGTTGTCAAAATACTAAAAAAATATAAATTATGGGATAAAGCCCCTAATTCAATAAGATCTCACATTGAACTTGGACTTATTAATCCAAAATTAGAGACACCAAACAATGAAGATAAAATTTTTTCAAGTTCAAAGAATACTCTAATTGGAAGTAATAATTTGTGTTTAAAAAGCATCCACGAACTTTGTAAATCAAAGAAAATCAAATCAAAAATTTGGAAAAATAATTTAGAAGGAGACGTTGAAATTCTGGCAAAAAGTTTTTCACAAGATATTAAAACTTATCAAAACTCAAAGTCATTGATTCTTATATCAGGTGGGGAGAGTACAGTAAAAATAAAAGGAAAAGGAAAAGGGGGACGAAACCAAGAATTTGCCTTACACTTCTTAAAAAATGTAAAGAAATTTGTTCCAGACCTAAAGTTTACAATGTTATCTGCCGGAACAGACGGAAGAGATGGACCAACTGATGCAGCAGGGGCGATTGTCAGTGATAATACATTAAGTTTAATAAATGATAAAAAAATTGATCTTGATAGAGAACTAAATAATAATAACTCATATGAGGTATTGAAAAAAATTAATTCACTTGTAATAATTGATGGAACAAACACTAATGTTGCTGATTTGCAGCTTATAATGATTAATTAGATGGGTACGCTTAAAAATAAAGAGATTATAATTAAGAGCTCTAATGAATTTCCATGTTCATACATTGAGGGTAGAACTGAAAGAAGAATTTTTATCAATATACCACATAATCCAAAGATCAGAGAAAAAGTTGTTTCAGGATTAACACAAAAAGGATTTAGGAGAAACTATAACCATATGTATATTCCATCGTGTAAGAGTTGTAATTCTTGTATTTCCTCTCGGATTAATATCAAAGATTTCACATTATCAAAGAGTAATAAAAGAAATCTAAAGATTAATAATGATCTATTTCTTGTAGATAATAAATCTTATAATGAAGGAAGGTTTGAACTATTTAAAAAATACTGTGAATTAAGACATACGAAAGGACAAATGAAATATATGACACAAATTGAGTTTGTTAACTTCTTTCATAGATCTAAAAATAAAACTAAAATTCTAGATCTAGTTGATACAAATAAAAAGTTATTTGGGTCAATTCTATTGGATGTCCTTGATGATGGTTACTCTGCTGTTTATAGTTTTTTTGATCCAACATTAAGAAAAAGAGGGTTAGGAAAAAACATTATTTTAAAAATAATTCAGAAATTAAAGAATAAATCTAATAGCTTCTTATATTTAGGTTATTGGATTAAAGAATCTAATAATATGAGTTATAAATCATCATTCAGCAATATTGAATATTATATTAATGGCAATTGGGGGAAAAGTTTATAAATTTTCAATCTGACTTATTATCTGCTTTCTAAAGATGAACTTAAAATTATAATTATCCATAATTTTAAAAAAAAAGTATTCTGTTATTTTTAATGCCTCTATGTAATCATCATAATGATCTTTTTGAAAATTATCTTTCATACAATTAGGAATTTTAAAAAGCTTCTTAGCAAATTTTTTTCCAACACTAAAACTTACAGCATTACCTGTTCTTGGTGATATATAATAAATATCCTCAGTTTCTCCTGAGACTGCACACAGTTTTATGTTTAAACCGTATCCAAGATTTTTAAGAAAATTAAGTTCCCAATTTACATATTTTCCTATCATATATGAGTCACTTTTTTTTTGCATCACTGAAAGATCTAAGATATCATTATATATATAAGAATTTTTCTCCCATAGTGGCAAGAATTTGATACAAAGTTCTGAGGCTGAGGCCTTAATAATAGAAAAAATATACCCATTAAATGAATTTAAAACTTGTTGTTCAAAATTAATAAAACCAAGTGCATTTTGATCTCTAGAGCTCCAAGTGAATTTAATTTTATCAAAATTAACTAAATTATTATTATTTTTTTTAGTATACTTAGTAAGTCCTTTTACTAAACCGTTATTCTTAGATAGAATATATAAAATCTTTGAGTTTTCCCCAAAATTTTTGGAATATAAGAAAAAACCCTCGTCAATTATTTTCATAAATTCAATTTCTTTTTTTCTTAACAATTAGATCTAAGAAAACTTTTTTCTTTAAAATTTTCTCCATATCTTCACGAGACCTTGTGCCAATCATTTTAATCTTATCAGCATTTTTTCCAATAATTATTGATTTCTGGGAATCCTTAGTGACAAGTATTTCCTGATAAATTTTTATTATCTCCTTGCTATGATAAATTTTTGAATTAATTTTTATTGAATATGGAATTTCTTTATTTAAGAGTTGGAAGACTTTTTCTCTTGTAATCTCTGAAATTCTAAAATTTATACTTTTATCAGTAGAAATACCTCTATTATATTTCCAGGGTTTGGTGGATGTGTTTTCTACTAAAGTTTTAACTAAATATTTAATACCTTTATTTTTTTTAGCTGATATCATAAAGGTTTTTAAGAATCTAACTTCCGAATTTATGATTTTTGATGAATGTAAAAGATGATCTTTTTTAACTAGATCAATCTTATTTAAAACTAAGTAATTTGTTTTAAATGCCTTTACTATTTTGGTTATTTGATCAAGCGTTTCTTTTTTAATAATTTTAGTTGTATCAAATATAAAAAGATTAAAATCTACTTTGTTTTCTTCATCTATTAAAGAACGAGATATATTTTTATCTAAGAATTTATTGGTTTTTGTGATACCAGGCGTATCAGTGAATATTAACTGAGTATTATTAATATTTAGTACTCCTGAAATTTTATCTTTTGTTGTTTGCACTTTATGACTAATAATAGAAATTTTTTTTTTTAAAATACAATTCAAAAGTGTTGATTTACCAGCATTTGGGAAGCCAGATAACAAGATTACACCACATTTATAGTTTTCTTTTTTCAATTTCTTCTAATAATAACTTAGCAGCATTTATCTCCGCATCTTGTTTATTTTTCCCCTTACCTACAGCGCATAAGTTATCATTATGATTAACACTTATTGTGAAGATTGGACTATGTTCTGGACCTTTTTTATTTATAAATTTATACTGGGGAAGTTTACTGTCTTTTTTCAAACACCAGTCCTGCAATCTTGACTTTGGATCATATGTTGATAAATCAATACTATTAATCTGATCTTTCCAGAGTTTATTTACAACTTTTTGTATTGTCTCAAAATTTGAATCTAAAAAAATAGCAGCAATTAATGCTTCAAGTGAGTTTGCTTTTATTGAATCTAATGATTTGGCACTTAAATTTCTAGAAATTTTTAAATATTGTTTTAAATCAATCACATCAGCTATTTGTTTTAATGTATCTTTACGAACTAGGAATGAAAGTTTTTTAGCAAGATCACCCTCAGAATCATCCTTAAATTCTTTAAAAATACTCTCAGATATAATTAAACCAAGCACTCTATCACCAAGAAATTCTAGTTTTTCATAATTCTTTTTTCTTGAATCAAAACTTGAATGGGTTAGTGCAACCTTTAAAAAGTCATAGTCTTTAAACTTATAACCTATATTATTTAATAATTTTGAATATTGTTTCATTCTATTTGATTTGGCAAAAGACTTACAAAAAATCTATCTTTCCTTAAAGCTGAAAACCAAGTCCAAAATTTAAGAAGACTACCTATATCAGTATTGAATGATACCATTACAATTTCAGCTCTACCAACTAAGTTTTCTCTTGGAATCAAACCAATGAATCTACTATCTTGGGAATTGTCTCTATTATCACCTAAAACAAAAAAATTGTCTTTAGGGATTGTAATCTTTGGAAAGTTATTAGTATTAAGACCTTCAAACGTCTTTTCAAACTCATATACTTGATATGATAAATTATTAGGAAGTAACTCAGAAATTCTTATTACATTAAATGATTTATATTTTTCTGTATTTATTATATTGGTTTGAACTTTTTCATCATTAATAAAAATCAAATTATTCTTCATCTCTAAAGTATCTCCAGGCAGACCAATAACCCGCTTTATGTAATCAGTTTTATTGTCTTCCGGTGTTTTAAAAACAGCGATTTCTCCTCTTTTTGGTTCTTTTGAAAAAATTCTTTTAGGTATAATGGGAATACTAAATGGAAGAGAGTGTTTTGAAAAACCATAAGAAAATTTAGAAACAAATAGATAATCACCAACCTTCAAGTTCGGGTACATTGAACCAGACGGTATACTAAAAGGTTCGTACAAAAAACTTCTTATGACTAGTGCAGCAAGGACTGCATAAAACAAAGAAACGAAGTTTTTCTTAACGCTAGAGGTTTTTTTTTTTTCTTTAAAAAAAGTATTTTTCATTTTTGAATTTTATTATAAAAAAAATCAAATACTAGTGTGATTAATAATTTTCATAAATTTCCTAATTGTACTTTCTAATCCTTCAAAAACCGAATTTGATATAAGAAAATGACCTACGTTCAACTCTATTACATTAGGTATTGCTGCAATTTCTCTTGCATTCTGGTAATTTAATCCATGACCTGCATGACAATCTATACCTAATTTCTCACAATGCTTTGCTGCATCTATAATTCTTTTAAGCTCGTGTTGATGGTTTTTATTATTAAAACACCTTGCGTATTTACCTGTATGAATTTCAACAACCTTTATCCCTAAATTTGATGCTGCATCAATTTGGTCAATTTCGGGGTCAATAAAAAGAGACAATTTAATTTTACTACCTTGAATGTCCTTAATAAATTCACTTAAATAATTTAGCTGATTCTTTACGTCTAATCCTCCTTCTGTTGTTAACTCCTCTCTTCTTTCGGGAACAATACAACATGCATATGGTTGAGTTTTTAAACAAATGCTTTTCATTTCATTTGTTGCTGCCATTTCAAGGTTTAGTGGTAATAAATTATTTTTTTTAAGATCTTCAACATCTTTATCTTTGATATGTCTTCTATCTTCTCTTAAATGCACCGTAATTAAATCTACATTATTTGTTTTCAGAAGTTCAACTACCTTATTTAAATCTGGAAAATTTTCATTTCTAGCGTTTCTGAGGGTTGCAACATGATCTATATTAACTCCTAGTCTTATTTTTTTTTTCATAAAATCTTTTTTCTAAATAAATTTTACTAATCTTATAAGTAATCAACCATACTACAATTGCAATAGGCAAACTACCAATCAATGTTGGGAAAAATAATTGATTAAAATTATCTAATAGAAAATTTATTTTAAATTCATAATAATCAAGAGGAGTGAAAAAAAATATCAGACCTAATTTATAAGCAAAATAAAAAAAGAATGGAAAAGTCCAAGGGTTTCCAACAACTGAACCTACAGTTGCAGCCACCAGATTTCCTCTCATAGAAATTGTACCCAAATAAATAATTATTAAGTGAAAGCCTAAAAGTGGGGTAAAAGAAATTGATACTCCCCATGCCAGTCCGATTGCCACGGCCTCAGGAAAATCTCTTATCCTATAGATTTTCATCTTAGTCATTCTAAAGATTCTATTAATCTTCATAAAGTTATATACCTAAACCCTTGAAACATTCTCAATGAAATCGGAAGTTCTTAGTGAAGTTATCACCTTACTAAGATGTGTTATGTTTTTTACATCAATTTCAATATTAATTTTAAAGAAGTCACTATTTCTTTCAGTAATTTTTAAATTTCTTATGTTACTTAAGGACTTTGCTATTATCGATGACAAAACACCTAATGCTCCTATTTTATTTTTTATTAACACATTTATCTTTGCTACAAATTCGTTTTTTTTATAATTTAATTTTTCCCATGATACATCCATTACTTTTAGTTTGTTGATTTTATTCTTTCTTAATTCATCACACAACCTTGTATGTATTATTAATCCTTTATTCTTCATAATAAATGCAACTGCATCATCACCTGGTATAGGGTTGCAGCAACTTGCAAAATGAATGCTCATGCCGGGCGTCAATCCTTTTACAATTAAAGGAAGACTTGTGTTTTTTTTCTTTTCTTTAATTTTATTAAAAATTATGATTTTATCATTTTGTTTTAAAAGTTGTTTTTCTGGAAACATAGATGAAACAATTTTCATTGGTGAGATCTCTCCACTCCCAATTAGCTTGAATAATTCGTCAATATCTTTGACTTTAAATTTTTCAATAACACTCTTAATATTAGTCTCTGAATACCTCATATTTTGATTTTTGAATTGATTTATGATTATTTCCTTTCCGAGTTTTTTGAAATCCTCATCCTCTTTGATTTGAAGATATCTTTTGATGCAAACTCTTGCTTTTCCAGTGATTGAAAGATTTAGCCAATTAGGTAACAGAGCCTGTTCTGGACCACAAATAATCTCAACTTGATCACCATTTTTTAATTTTGAAGAAAGAGGTTTTATAGAGTTATTTATTTTTACACCATTGCAGGAATATCCTACATCTGAATGAACTGAAAAAGCAAAATCTAGAGGCATCGCTCCTTTGGGCAAAGCAACTAGATCTCCTTTTGGTGTAAATACAAAAACTTGATCAGCATGCATCTGCATTTTCGTATGTTCTAAGAATTCCTCAGGCTCATTTGATTGATCTATGATGTCTAGAATCTGTCTCATCCACCTATATTGTTTTCCATCCTTAGGGTTTACTTTATCCTTATATATCCAATGTGCAGCAATACCAAATTCTGCTTTCTCATTCATTTCAAACGATCTAATTTGAATTTCAATTCTCTGATTTAAAGGGCCGATAAGAGTTGTATGAATTGATTGATAGCCATTAGGTTTTGGTGTTGAAATATAGTCCTTGAACCTTCCCGGGACATATGAATAAACTTGATGTAGGAGTCCAAGAACAGCATAAGATGTTTTCACATCATTGACTAAAATCGTAAAAGCCATTATGTCTGAAAGTTGAGAAAAGTTAACTGATTTAACTTTCATTTTCTTCCAAATAGAATAAGGAGTCTTTTCCCTTCCAAAAATTTTAAAAATAATTTTATTTTTTAAAAGAAATTCTTCAATGTTTTTTACTATTTTATCTAATAAATCCTCATCCTGCTGTCTAAGCAGCGATAATCTCTGTATAATTGAATCTCTTAATTCAGGTTCAGTTATTTTAAAACTTAAGTCATCTAGTTCTTTTCTAATTTCATCCATTCCTAGTCTCTCCGCTAGGGGTGAGTAAATTTCTAGAGTCTCAAATGAAATTCTTTTTTTTTTATTTTCATCTTTAAGGAATTTTAATGTCCTCATATTATGCAACCTATCAGCAAGCTTTACAAATAACACTCTAATGTCTCTTGAGGTAGCTAGTAATAACTTTCTAAAATTCTCCGCTTGATTAAATTTATCTGATCTTCCTTCAAATTTTGATAGTTTAGTGACTCCGTCAACAAGCAATGATATCTCAGAGCCAAAACTTTTCTTAATGTCATTTAAATCAAAATTTGTATCTTCTACAACATCATGAAGAAGGGCTGTAATAATTGTTCTGGAGTCAAATTTATGATCAGCTAGTATACCGGCAACTTCCAATGGATGAGAAAAGTAAGGATCTCCAGAAGCTCTTCTTTGACTTCCATGAGCTCTCATAGAAAAAACGTAGGCTTTGTTGAGAAGTTCTTCCTCAACATCTGGATCGTACGCTTTAACCTTCTCTAATAACTCAACTTGTCTTAACACAAACAAATTTTATGATAAAACAAAGGCTTTTTAAATATTAAATTAATTTTTTATTTGACTGGGTCTATCTCTGGTTCAGTTTCGATTGGAATGACCTCGTCTACATCTACACCTTCATCTGTCGTACTATTTTTTTTCTGACTGATTAACTTTTGAATCTCATTTTGCGTCATATAAATTTTCTTTCGTTTTTTTTCTGATGCATTTTCTTTTTCAAAATTATCAAATGATACTTGAGATGCGTTTTCATTCATTGGTATTGTCTCATTATCGTCAATATCAGTATCTTCAACAGGTTGATATCTTTGTGAGGAGTTAACTATAGAATCCCATGTCTTAACCAAGTCTATTTTTTTTTCTGCTATTTCTCTTAGTGCGATTACAGTGTTTTTATCATTATCAATTGACACACTTGCTTCATCACCAGATGTAAGTTCTCTTGCCCTATTACAAGCATAAATAACCAATTGAAATCTATTTGGTATAGATGTGGTGCAATCTTCTGTTGTAACTCTAGCCATTACTGCTAGTTATAGATGAAATTTTTTGGTTTTCAAGAGTTTTTAAAATATTTTTAGCGTTAATTTTCAAAATAGGGTGAGACCAATTTTTATTTATATCGCAAATAGGTTGGATTACAAATCTTCTTAAGTGCATTCTTGGATGAGGTATTATTAAATCCCTAGTGTTTAGTACAAAATCATTATAACATAATAAATCTAAATCTATGACTCTTGATTCGTTCTTAAGTTTTCTTACTCTTTTAAAAAATTTTTCGATAGACATCAAAATTTCTAATATCTCATTTGGTAAGTATTTCGTTTTTAAGCTTATCACACCATTAACATACATTGGTTGGTCAGATTTAGGTATAGGCTCTGTTTCATAAAAATTAGAAATATCTTTTATCTCAAACCTCATACTTAATAATTCAACTGCCTTATTACAATTCTCAAGGGGAGAACCAAAAGATTCAGAATTAAGATTGGAACCTATAGCAACTAAAATCATTTTTTCTCCAATCTTGATTTTTCTCTTTTCCAATCCTGCTGTTTCTTATATTCTCTTAGATCAACCTTTTTTCTTCCTTTTGAAATGCCAATTAGAACCTTAACAAAACCTTTTGAATTAAAATGAAGATCTATAGGTATCATCGTAAATCCATTTTGTTTAATTTTTAAATTAATTTTTTTTATCTCATTCTTGTTTAGTAAAAGTTTCTTTGGCCTAATGTTATCCAAATTCTCTGGGCCATTTTTATAATCTTTAAGATCTATAAAAAGATTCTTAATCCAAAATTCCCCTTTTTTATCAATTGCATATGAATTATTTAATGCCACCCTCCCCTTTCTAATTGATTTTACTTCAGCTCCATTCAAAACTATGCCTACTTCCAATTGTTCAATTATTTGATAATCAAACCTAGCTTTTCTGTTCTGAGTGATTATGACTTGAGATTTTTTAACCAATTTATTGTATCAAATCCAATTTTTTTAGAGCCTTATCAACTTCGATCATTGTTGTTTTATTTATTGAAGTGAGTGGTAGTCTTAAAATATTATTACATCTTTTTAATTTGCTTAAAGCATATTTAACCGGACAAGGACTGGACTCTAAAAAAAGTGCTCTATTGAGCGAATAAAGAAGTTGGTTTAATCTCATTGCTTCATCAATTTCCCTTTTTATCCATGAGTTATAAATCTGTGCAGACAATCTTGGAACCACGTTGGCAGTAACTGAAATACAACCATTTCCTCCATTTGTTAAAAAAGCTAAAAAAGTGGCATCTTCTCCAGATAATTGATTAAATTCTTTGCCACAATTTTGTCTGACGTCCATTGGTGAGGCTAAATCAGAAGTTGCATCTTTTACACCTATAATATTTGAAATCTTTGATAATTTTTTAAGTAATTCAGAAGATATTTTTTTTACAGATCTACCTGGTATATCGTAAAGATAAATCGGGAACTTTTTACACCTTTGTGATATAGCTTTAAAGTGTTCATAAAGTCCATCGTCACTTGGCTTGTTATAATAAGGTGTTACTAAAAGTGTTGCATCTGCATTTGATTTTTCAGCATGTTCAACTAAATCAATAGTCTCTTGAGTTGAATTCGATCCACAGCCAGCCATTACCGGAACCCTTTTATTACATTTTTTAATTATAAATTCTGTAACTCTTTTATGTTCTTCATGACTCAAAGTGGGAGATTCTCCAGTTGTACCACAAGAAACTAATCCATGTGATCCTTCAGCGATTAAAAATTCGATATGTCTGGAAAGCGAATCAAAATCTATCTGAAAGCTTTTAGTAAACGGTGTGATAACAGCTGGAATTGAACCCTTAAATATCATTTTGATCTCTCTAAGACAATAAAATAATTATAATATTCTTATT
>CACFLM010000020.1 GCA_902567145.1 uncultured Alphaproteobacteria bacterium | reverse complement strand
CTTTCTCAACTTCATAAGACGTTGATTGCGCTTTATAATCACATACAATAATTTCTTGAGTATCTAAATTAAGCCAAACATCATCTACTCCTCCATGCAGAATAATATTTGTATCTTTATCTAAATAAGTAATTCCTCCACTTAAACTATTTCTCCAAGTATTGATATTTTTGTGATCGAAAGGAATGAAATTTAAGTTATATTCATAAAAAATTGGGTGTGGTTCTTTTTTCTTCCGATAATAATCAAATTCTTTTTTTAACAAATCATCTACTGTTGTATTCAAGGCCCAACCAGGTATTCCAGGTTCTTGAAGACCCTTGACTCTATCAAGGTAAAAACAGCGTTTGCAATCCATAAAATTAGAAAATTTAGAACGACTAATTTTAAATACCTCATTTTGTCCAGGTTTATAAATAGAGCTTTGTCTAGATCTAATACCTGTTGCAACTTTAAGATTTCCCTTACTATCTCTTTTCAAACTAACCATTTGTAAATTTTAGACTACTATTGACCTTTCAACAACCAAAACAAGCTGGGGTATTTTTCCTCCCCCGGGTCTAATTATTTATGGGGGGTAATCTTGGGGGGTAAAATTACAAAATCAAGGCTCTAAAGAGTAGGGAATTAGGGGCTTTCAGATAGTGGCGGAGAGACAGGGAAAAGGCCAGGATTTTAAGTAGACAACCATCTGTTCAATAATTTATTATGATTTAATGAGTAATATTAAAATCGAGAGGGTTAGAGAGGTTAACTGAAATGCTAATTTTTGCACTCATAACGTTAATAATATTTGGAAATTTGATTTATGCTTATCAATGTATTTTCCAAACACGCAAGTACATTGAGAAATATGGCTTTGGTGAAGGCAGCGCAATTATGACAAGACTTGTTGGCACTTTTGCTGCCGGCTTTGCAGTCACCCTAGCTATTGCTTTGCTCACTTCTATCGAAGGCGCTTGGTTACTGTTTGTCTATGGTTTTGTGCAAGCATGTATCGGGGCAGTTGTTTGCTTTCAAACCATCCATAGTTATTGGGGTTCTGTTGACGGTGTAAAGACATCTGCTGAAGGGTACGTTGCCCCTGCTTTAATAGCATTCTTAAACTTAATGGTGCTTATTACTGGTTGGGATTTACTTTTTAAAATATGAATAATTGAACCTATAAATTTATGGATTTAGATAGAAGAAAATTTTTTGATTATTCAGTTAAAGCAATTGCTATGACTTATTTATCTATGATTAATCTTTTTCCAAAAGTAAATTTATCTGAAGATAAAAAAAAGCTACCTTGGAAGAGTAAAACATTTAAATTTCCATTAGAAAATTTTAAGCTTCAAAGTGGAGAAACTTTAAAAAATGCATTTTTGTTAGTTGATGTTAATGGCGAATTAAATTCTTCAAAAAGTAATGCAATTATATTTGCCACATGTTTTGCGGGAAGTCACAAATTTAATCAAATGGCATATGGAATTGATAGAGCTATAAACCCATTAAAATATTGCATTATAACACCAAATTTATTTTGTAGTGGTCATTCATCTTCCCCAAGTAATACTGCTCCCACTCAAGATGGCCCGAGATTTCCCTCCATTACATATTATGACAATATAAATGCTCAAGATAAATTAATATCAGAATATTTTGGTATAACTAATCCGCTGATGTATATTGGGTTTTCTATGGGTGCGCAGCAGGCTTTTCACTGGGGTGCGTTACATGCAGATAAGACCGGTGGTATTATTCCCTTATGTGGAACCGCAAAAACTACAACACAAAATTGGATAACTTTAGAAGGATGTAAGTTAGCTTTGCAATCAGATGTTAATTATAATAATGGAGATTACATTTCACCTCCTAAAAAGGGTTTAAAAGCTTTTTCTAGAAATTATACATCAACCTTATTTGATAAGGAAGGATATGAGGAGGGTTTACATCTCAATTTATTTGATGGATTTGAAGATACTGAGTCATACTTAGATTATATGGATGCTTTTTTTGGAAGTGTCGATGCCAATGATTTATTAGGTATGTTGAATACATGGCAAATGGGAGATATTGGAAAACATCAAAAATTTAATAACAACACTAAAGAAGCTCTTGCGAATATTAAATGTCCAGCTCTAGTTATGCCTAGTTCAACTGATTTATCTTTTCCAGCTAGAAATAATATTCCTGAGGTTAATGAAATGCCAGAAGCGGAACTGGTTGTTATTAACACAAAACATGGACACTTGGCTGGAGGAATGTCAACGGCATTAACATCTCAAGAAGATGTAATTTTTATTGATAAAAATATAAAAGAATTTTTAAAAAAAATAACCTAAATATATTTTAGCCACTTTATTACCCTCACCATTGAATTTATGTTTTCATGCTCATTGTACAAACACTATTTATGGGGGGTAATCTTGGGGGGTAAAATTACAAAATCAAGGCTCTAAAGTGTAGGGAATCAGGGGCTGTCAGATAGTGGCGGAGAGACAGGGAAAAGACCAGGTTTTATTCTAATTTAAGCTACTTTCTGAAACCATAACGGGAAGGGATCAAGGGCTTTATGATATGAATTGGGATCTTCAAGATAGTTCTTTATCAAACAAGCATCCAGTCTCTGACGAATATTCTTTTCATCCATCTCAGATTTTAAACCTATAAAAACAATTTCTTGTCGACGGTCACCAAAATCTTTATTCCAATATTTATCCATTAACGCATCAAAATCAGGTCCCTCTGGCCAACGATCTTTAGGTACAGTCGTCCACCACCTACCAATTCCCTGATGACGAACAAATGCACCTGCCTGAGAAACTTCACCAATAAATTCAGGTCGACTTGAAATCCAAAAAAAGCCTTTAGATCTAATTACACCTGGCCATTCTTGATTAAAAAAATTATGAATTTTTGATGGATCAAATGGTTCACGGGCTAAATATACAAAACTTGTAATCCCATACTCTTCTGTTTCTGGAACATGATCTTTAAAGTTATAGAGTTCTTTTGCCCACAAAGGATGAGTATGAGCTTGTTTAAGATCAAACAAACCGGTACCAATAACTTCTTTTAGATTGACAGTGGAGTGTGAGCATTCAAAGACTTTTGCCTCAGTATTAAGCCCACTTATAATTGCTTTAACAGTTTTTAATTCCTCAGAGGATATTAAGTCAATCTTATTCAATAGAATTACATTAGCAAACTCAATTTGTTCGACAAGAAGATCAACAAGTGTTCGTTCATCATCTTCTAGACTTTCTCCTTTATCTTTTAAAAAATCAGTGGAGCTATAATTTTTAATAAGATTTGCAGCATCTACAACAGTTACCATTGTGTCAAGTTTTGCGACATCGGATAAACTTGCTCCATCCTCATCACGAAAGTCAAAAGTAGTTGCCACTGGTAAAGGTTCGGAGATACCAGTACTTTCTATAAGTAGGTAATCAAATTTATCTTCAGTTGCTAATTCTCTAACTTGTACCAAAAGATCTTCGCGTAAAGTACAGCAAATACATCCATTACTCATTTCTACAAGTTTCTCTTCAGTTTGAGATAAGTTACCACCACCACGTTCTACTAGATTAGCATCAATATTTACTTCACTCATATCGTTTACGATAACTGCAACCTTGAGACCTTGTCGATTGTTAAGGATGTGATTTAAAAGAGTTGTTTTACCTGCACCAAGGAACCCCGACAATACTGTGACTGGAAGTTTTTTATCTAAAACTTTCATAATAAATTCTCCACAAAATTTAATTAAGTTAAAATTAAAAGACACATATTAAGTGTTATAATATAACATTTCAACAATGTTTTAAATTAATGATAGATCTTTAGGATCTATTTATCTCATCTTTTGCTTCATCTAAAAAACTTTGTTTACTTTTTACTACAAACTTCTCTAATATTGGTATGAAAAAAAGAGGAATTATACCACCAATAACTACTCCAAAAATCATTTTTCTCAGATCTGGGTCTAGATAGCAAGCAATTATATCTGCAATAATATGTGACAAAACTATGCCGAATATACCAGCAACATAGCCATTTGAAAGAATCTTTAAAAATTTATTTATGCTAAAACCAGTGTAATAACCTATAATCATTATCGCAACGTGAACAAAACCAAAAATAAGTCCTTTGAAATTTCCGCCTGCTTGGCCTAAAAGATTTTCAATAATTAAATCCATTTTGTCCCTAAATTACTTGAAGTTGTGTTGATAATTATGTTTAAATTGTCTATATTATCTGTTATATTATAACATTTCAATAATAAAATAATTTTAGAGCTTAACTTATGAAACGTAATAAGAGTCCTTGTATTGACATTTGTCAGTTTACAGGAAAAAACTCATGGTGTATCGGTTGTGGCAGAACACGTGATGAGTGTAGAAAATGGAAAAATATGAAACCATATGCAATTACAATACTTCGCAAAGATCTAGAAAAAAGAATGACAATTTTAAATGGAGAAGATAATGGATATTTCATCTAATAAGGTTCCTGTAACCATTCTAACTGGCTTTCTTGGTTCAGGTAAAACAACTTTACTAAATCGTATCTTAAGCGAACAACACGGAAAACGAATAGCTGTGATTGAAAACGAATTTGGAGAAGTTGGTATTGATCAGGCTCTTGTAATAAATGCAGAGGAAGAGATATTTGAAATGGCCAACGGTTGTATTTGTTGCACAGTCCGTGGTGATTTAATTAGGGTGCTAGGAAACCTAATGAAAAGACGTGATAAATTTGATTACGTAGTAGTAGAAACTACTGGTCTTGCAGATCCAGGTCCAGTGGCTCAAACTTTTTTTATGGATGATGAGATAAGTTCAGAGTTTTCTCTTGATGGAATTATAACTCTTGTTGATACATTTCATATAAACCAACAACTTGGTAGAAGTGATGAAAGTACAGAACAAATTGCATTCGCCGATGTTATTGTTCTTAATAAGACAGATCTAGTAAAAGACACAGAATTGGATAAGTTAGAAGCTCGACTTCGAGAAATGAACAAAATGGCAAAATTTATTAGGAGTGAAATGGCCAATGTTCCAATTAACTCTGTTCTTGATAAAAGTGCGTTTAATTTAGATCAGGCTCTTATTCGTCGTCCTACATTTTTAGAACCAGAATATCCATTTGAATGGACGGGAATTTATCCAACTAAATCTGGTAAATATAAAATCATCATGTCTGAAGGGCCTGATCCTTCTATGTCTCTCGTTGTAGAGCTTGGTCAAAATACAGATGATTTAAGTTTAAGAAATGGTGCTGAGCGTTGTGTTCGCCTTTACGCTGAAGATGCCGAGACAATTAAACCAGGAGAGATAATTCCTAAAGGCAAACATGTTAACCTAAACCTTGAATCCTCAGGTCAAAAAGAATTTAATATAGAAATTGAGAAAGATACAAAAATAGGTCTTTTTGCTCAACACACTGCAGAAGAGTTTAATATGAAGTTAATTGAAGTAGATAATAATGATGAGGTTCCAGTTGAAATAGAAAGAACATGGGTAGCACAACACGAACATGATGATGAAGTTGGTTCTTTTTCAATTGAAAAGGATGGAGATTTGGATGAACAAAAACTGCAGGCTTGGATTTCAAAACTCCTTAGGGAAAAAGGAGTAGATATTTTTCGTATGAAAGGTTTTCTTAGTATTGCTGGAGAATCAAATAGATTTGTTTTTCAGGGCGTTCACATGATTTTTAGTGGAAAACCAGATCGTCCTTGGGGAAGTTTACCCCGACGTAATCAGCTTGTATTTATTGGACGCAACCTTGACGAGAAGGAAATGCTTAAAGGTTTTGAGGACTGTCTTGTATGAGTATAATGGAAACACAACCTCAAAAAATTCTCAGAAGTGGATGGAACGCCTATGTAAATGACTATGCTATTTCTGGAGGTTGGAATTACAATGGTGAAGCTCTCATAATTTGTGATGCAGCAGGAGGCGTATATGTCTTTGATGGTAAATCTGGTGAAGTGATATGGTCCCAAGGGAAAGTTCATGAAGGTGGTATTCTCTCAACTGCAATTAACCCATTAACTGATAGGTTTGCAACAGGAGGACAGGATGGAAAAATTATTATTTGGAATACTCATCAAAAAAAAAGAGAAAAAATCATTGATTTAGGTGATGGTTGGATAGAAAACTTGTCGTGGTCACATGATGGTGAAATGTTGGCGGTTTCATGCTCTCGAACAGTTTATGTTTACACTAAAGAGGGTAATGAAATATGGAAATCTAATAATCATAACAGTACCGTCAGCAATTTAGGGTGGTCTATTAATAAAGAACTAGCTACAACTTGCTACGGTCGTGTTTCCTTTTTCGATGGTATGTCAGGAAAAGTAAAACAGAAATTAGAGTGGAAGGGGTCGCTGGTTTCAATGGTCTTAAGCCCAAATAGTGACATAGTCGTTTGTGGAAGCCAAGATAATACAATTCATTTTTGGCGTAGATCCACAGAACAAGATTCAATGATGTCTGGGTATCCACTAAAACCCTCAGCTTTATCTTTTGATGAAACTGGAAGTTACTTGGCTACAGGGGGAAGTGAGGAGGTAACAGTTTGGAGTTTCAAAGGTAATGGGCCTGAAGGAACATCTCCTTTATCCTTAAAACTTCACACAAAACCAATTACCACACTTGCTTTTGCACATCGTGGAATGAACCTGGCCTCAGGTTCTAGGGATGGTGCTGTTGTACTTTGGGACTTAAAATCTGAAAATGAAGAAAGTGGATTAAGTGAAACTAGTGTGAGTGATTCAGTTTCAAAGTTGTATTGGCGACCTGATGATAAAGCACTTGCTGGATTGGATAGGCAAGGCGGTGTTACAGTTTGGCATGTGTAAAAAAATAAAATAAACTGAGTATTTTTTCCTCCCCTCGGGACAATATTTTTTAGGGGTAAAAGTTAGGGGTAAAATTAGAGAATTAAGGCTCTAAGGAGCAGGGAATCCGGGGCTTCTAGATAGTGGCGGAGAGACAGGGAAAAGGCCAGGGTTTTAAGTAGACAATCATCTGTTTAATAATTTATTATGATTTAATGAGTAATACTAAAATCCAATCCTCAGTTCTAGGTGCTTCTGGTGAACATCTTGTTTTGTCGATGCTTTTGAGGAAAGGTTTTATAGCTGGCAAAACTCCTGACTTTACAAAAGACTACGACATAATTGTAGTCAACAAGGATGGAAATGATTCAGCACCTATTCAAGTGAAAACTACAGTACATAATCACTGGATAATGTCTTACAAAAATGAAAAACCAATTAAAAATCTATTTTTTTGTTTAGTTAAAATGGATTTAGAAAATGATAAGTCAGAGATCTATGTGGTTGATTCAAACAAGATATCCAAGGCTTTAAAAACTTCTCATAGTCTATGGTTAAAGTTGCCTGGATTAAAAGGTCAAAAGCATAATGATAGTACAATGAGAAAGTTACAAAGAGATTATTCAAATTTTGCAAAAGAATCCTTTGATAAATTTTTAAACAACCAAGACAGAGATTTCCTCAATGAATATCAAGACGGATGGTTAGACAAATACAAGAATGCTTGGCATATAATAAAAACATGATTGTTAAAAAAAATCCAAAGGAATTCTTATCTTTAGTTGTTATTTATCTAATAATTATTTCACTAGGTATATTTATTATTTCAAAATTAAATTTTGATATTTTACTTACAGAAAGTTGTAATAATGAAATTCCGCAAAATAAATGGAATAATTGTATAGGAGAAGGAACACTAGAAGATGGGATGTTTTTTAGAGGAAAATGGTATAAGGGTAAAGCCTACGGTGGTTCATATGGAATTTCTTATAAAATTTTTCCAATAGGTGATCAAGAAATGTATAGAACTTTAGATTATCAAGGAGAGTATAGAAATAGTTTAAAACAGGGTGAAGGAAAGTTATTCGAAAGACTTTACATTGGGGATACCGAGGAGCCCTATAAATGGTTTGTTAAAGAAGGTTTATGGAACAGGGGAAAATTATATAAAGAATGCAATGTAAACGATATTGGATGGGATAAATTAAATGATGATAAAAACAAAAGAAAATGTGAAGAAGTATCTGAAGCAATTCGTAATGAAAAAGATTTAAAGCTCTTAAATTCAAAAAAACAGTTTTTCTGTCTCTTCAAAAAACCATATGATATTTTTGGTTTTGAACTTAAGGATAAAAACAATTTCGTTTACTTCAATGTAATGAATTCAATTGAAGGTGAAGGAGAATTCACAACAACTTGGGATGAAATAATTTTGACTTTCTTTATGGATAGAAGAGGTAATGAAAGAGTTAATATTAACAGAGAAGATTTAAGTGCTACCTACTGGCATATTGGAAGAAACAAAGAAGAAAACTTGGAATCAGATGTAATATACTGTGAATTAGTTGATAAACAAAATTTAAAACAATTCATAAGAGAATTTAATAATTCTAATTAAACAAGCCGGGGTATTTTTCCTCCCCCGAGTTAATATATTCATGGGGGGTAATCTTGGGGGGTAAAACGACAAAATCAAGACTCTAAAGCACACAGATTATGGGGCTTTCAGATAGTGGCGGAGAGACAGGGATTCGAACCCTGGAAGGACTTGCATCCTTGCCGGTTTTCAAGACCGGTGCATTCGACCACTCTGCCATCTCTCCGTCATTTTGAGTGTGCGTTTCAGAAAATAGTGTTTCTTAATATTATCTACTAATTATTCTCTACTTAACTCTAAAATCGCATATCTTTCATTAAAAGAAAGATATAAAAAACTATTCATTTCAATTCAAGAAACTATAACAAAATCTATAAGATTTCAACTTTAGAAAATTTTATTGAAATTCTTTTTAGAATTATTTATTCTCAAATTATTATTATGTAAGAGCGAGTTTAGAAGATATATGAATCATGGAAAAATGATATATAAATAACTCTTAAAGGTTAAACTTGCTATGATTGAAAAACTAACTAAAGATCAAATAATTAATCAAGCATTACAATTCAGTATACAAGGGAATATCTCAGAAGCCGTTAAACTTTATCAATTTTGCATCAATCAAGGTTACAATGATCATAGAGTTTTTTCTAATTTTGGTCTAATTTTAAAAAATCATGGAAAATTAAATGAGGCGGCAATATTAGTTCGTAAAGCAGTTGAACTAAAACCTAATAATATAAACGCACATAATAATCTAGGAATAATACTAAGAGGTCTTGGTAAGTTATCTGAAGCAGAAATATCAATGCGCAAAGCAATTGAACTAAAACCTGATTTAGCAGAGGCACATTACAATCTAGGGACAATATTGAAAGATTCTGGCAAATTACATGATGCAGAAATATCAACGCGTAAAGCAATTGAACTGAAAGATGATTTAATAGAGGCATATTACAATTTAGGAACCATACTTTCAGATCTTGGTAAAATAGAAGAAGTGATACTTTTATTGAAATCTACTCTTAAATTAAATTCAATCACTCAAGGTGATAAGCTAATTGCAACATTACAATTAACGATTGCTAATCTATTGCAAGGAGACTTTTCAGGAACCTTATTGAATTTAAATAAAACTAATGAATTAATAAATCAAGGCGCATTCAACACTATCAAAAATGAAAAGACGAAAAAACATTCATTGATTTTCTCAAGATTTATTTCTTCATTATACCCTCAACTTAAAAAAGATAAGCAAAATTGTGATTCAAAAAAAATACTTCATATTGGAGAAAGTCATTGTCTTTCTTTTGCACATCAGACTCTAACTATATCTTCAAAAGAAAAACAAATTCAACCAGTTCTGATAACTGGTGCCAAAGCTTGGCATTTTGCAAACAATAAAAATAATCACTGGAAAGATTCTTTATTTCAACAAATGAAAAGTAAAACTTTAAGCGATGAAATATTTATCTCTTTTGGAGAAATAGATTGTAGAAAAGATCAAGGTATACTTTCTTATACAATCAAGAAAAATAGAAAAATTTCAGAAGTATGTGAAAGAACAATAAAAGGTTATTTAAATCATATAGAGAACACTATCTCTAACAAATTTTTAAAAAAATATTATTTTGGCATTCCAGCTCCAACCATGAAAAAAGGGTTGCAAGATGAGTTAGATATTAAGAGGATTGAAACAATTAAGATATATAATTTGATTTTAAAAAAAGAGGTTTTATCTAGAGGTTCATACTTCTTTGATGTTTATGATTTGACCTCTAACAAAAACGGAGAAAATAATAACCTTCATATGTGTGATAGTGTTCACCTTTCACCTTTATGTCTCCCAATTTTATTTGAAAATCACTTACACAAACCTTAGCTTTTTTGCTAATTAAATTATTTAAATTAAGACACGATCCCGTTCATTATTATTTAATGATGAATTATTAAATAATGTTATAATAGATAAAATTAAGATTTAATTATGAAAACCGAATTATTTAAAGCATTTTTAATGAGCTCTCCAAAAATGGGTTCTATTAAATCAATATCATTTGATCAATTAATGGAGGGTAATGTATTAGTTAAAGTTATGTTTAGTAGTTTTAATTATAAAGATGGTCTTGCTATTTTAAATAAGGCTCCGATTATAAAAAGATATCCAATGATTCCAGGGGCGGATTTTGCTGGGGTTGTGGTTGAATCCTCTCACAAAAGATTTACAAAAGGCGATAAAGTTGTCTGCAATGGTTGGGGAATTGGCGAAAGGCATTACGGAGGTTTTTCTCAGTTTGCGAGAGTAAATGGTGATTGGTTAATACACCTTCCAAAAAAAATTTCATTAGAACAATCAATGATTATTGGTGCTGCTGGCTATACAGCTGCATTATGTGTTAAAGAGATTATTTCTAAGATAAAGCCTTCAAATGGGAATATTATTGTTACAGGATCATCGGGTGGAGTAGGTTCTATAGCAGTAAATTTATTATCTAAACTAGGGTATTCAGTAACAGCTTTAACAAATAAAGGTTCACTATACTTAAAGAAATTAGGTGCAGAAAACATTCTCAAAAGAGAAGATTTTAAATATTCTACTAACCCTTTATCAAGAGAGAAATGGTCAGGAGCATTAGATACGGTTGGAGGAGATATTTTATCAACCATTTTAACTGAAATAAAGTATAATGGAATAGTTGTCTCTACTGGTTTAGCAAAAAGTCACCTTCTAAATACCACAGTTTATCCGTTTATTTTAAGAAATATCACTCTATCAGGTATTGATTGTGTCTACGCGTCTTATAGAAAAAGGTTAAACGCATGGAACTTTTTAGTAAAATATCTAGATTTTAGTATTGTGAAAGAAATAAAGAACTCTGGCAATTTAAATGATTTAAAAAAAATTTCCAAAAAAATCCTTCAAGGTAAAATAAAAGGTAGAACAATTATAAAAGTAGATTGATTGGTAAAATGAACATTCAAAGAAATGATTACGAGAAATTAACAAATGATTTAATTAATATTTCTAAATTGGCTTCAAAAGAGATTATGAAGATTTATAAATCTGATTTTAAATTTTCTACTAAAGAGGATAATTCTCCAGTCACAATTGCTGACGAAATAGCTAATAAGATAATCGTTGAATTTCTCGAAACAAAATATAATGGTATTTCAGTAATTTCAGAAGAAAATAGAGAAAAAAAAATTCAAACACCTGATTTTTTTCTAGTTGATCCTCTAGATGGAACAAAAGAGTTTATCAAAAAAAATGGAGAATTTACTGTTAATATTGCATTTATGAAAAATTTTAAACCGTGCTTAGGTGTAATATACATTCCCGCAAAGAATATTTGTTATTTCTCAAATGGAAAAGAATCTTTCAAGATTAATAAAAATAACAAGTTAAAAAAAATTTGTTGTGACAAAAACCCTTTAAACACAAATATAGTAGCTAGTAGATCACATATAGATCATAAAACTGCAAAAATTATTGAAAAAGAAAAAAACAATATTACAAAAGTTGGGTCATCTATTAAATTTTGTTTAATTGCAGAAGGAATAGCTAATTTCTATTTTAGATATGGAAATACTATGGAATGGGACATTGCTGCAGGTCATGCAATCTTAAAAACAGCTAATGGTAAAGTAACTGATGAAAAGTTTAATGAGATAAGCTATGGAAAAGAAAATTTTAAAAATGGATCCTTTATTGCCTATTCTAGTGCATCAACAAAACAACTTAAAGATTTTCTCCTTTATTAATTTAAAAAAATAAAGACTTTGAATGTTTAATTATATAAACCTCAATAATTTAATAAAATTTTTTATTTTGCTATACTTAGTTTGTACTAATAAAAATTTATATGAAATATTATTTATTGATATAGCTCATAATAGCTTTTTAAAATTTTTCTTTTTTTTTTGTATTTCCATTATATTTTTCGTTATTTTTTATTCTTTACTAGCAATAAAATCTAGGGTATTGAGGTTTTCAATTTTTTCACTATTTTTTTTCTCTAGTTTCTTAAGTCAAATTTTTTATGATATTTCTGGAAATACAATTAACATAAATGACTTAGAAATAGCAAAGTTGAATTTAAGTTTATATGGAGAGTTTTATATAGAGTATAAGAAAGTTATAATTAAGAATTTTATAATATTTCTATTTGCTTTTTTATTAGTAATAAATTCTCAAAATATTAATAATTTTTTTACAACGATTAGATTTAGATTTTTATCTTTAGTTTTTTTTATTTTCTTATTTGTGTTTTCTTTTTTTAGAGGTGGATTTGGAACTCAAGGTATGCCAAGTCAACTTCAGGTATTGATCCCATTTCCTTTTTTATTTATGACAAGTAATTACGAAATTATTTATGATAATATTGAAATTAAAGAAGAAAAACAAAATAAATTAGTTTTAATAATTGATGAAAGTATAAGTTACGAATACTTTCAAAAAGCTTTGAAAATTAATAATGAAAACAATGATTATTTTTTAGGATTAAAACCATTCTATTCAATACATAATTGTAGTGCGCAATCTGTTTTTGCTTTAATTAACGGTATGAAATTTAAAGAAAGTAAAATGTATTTAAGAGAAAATCTTTGGTCGTTAGCAAAAAAAAATGGATATAAAACTACTTATATTTCTGCTCAGGAAACGAATCATCGATATCAGTATATGCAGAGCCTTAATGAGTTAAGGTTTATAGATAAAAAAATATTTTTTGGACACTCTGATAGAAGCATTCGTGATGATCTAACATTAAACAAACTAATTACTTTAATAGACAGAGATGAAAAACAATTTATTGTAATAATAAAAAATGGATCTCATTTTCCATATCACGCTCAGTTTA
>CACFLM010000019.1 GCA_902567145.1 uncultured Alphaproteobacteria bacterium | reverse complement strand
TATGGTGGGAATAAACATGGATTTCTTGCATATAATGAAATCCACCCAGACTACTTTAAAATTCCAACAGCTGATAAGAAAAAATTAATTCAGCAAGAATTGGAAGCATCAAAAACAATTCCGATAGAAGAAGAAGAAGAAGAAGAAGAGTTTTCAGAAACCCACCTCAGCAATCAAGAATTAACTAACAAAGAAAAAAATATAGATGAGTTGGCTGGGCAAAAGGGGTTCCTAACTAAGGTTTTTGATTTTTTTAATTACAAACCAATTGATGAAATTCCAAATCAAAGAATCAGGAGAAAAAAAAGATTTAAACCACCTCAGAAACAAACCCAAATTATTTTCCATCGAAAATATAGTATTCAGGAAGTAATAAAGAGTAATCAAGTGATTTTAATTCAAGTTGTCAAAGAAGAAAGAGGAAATAAAGGGGCCGCTGTTACAACAAGATTGTCATTGGCAGGTAAGTATTGTGTATTAATGCCTAATACAAATAAAGGTGGCGGTATTTCAAGAAAAATTGAAGATATAAAGCTTAGGAAAAAGTTAAAAGATACTTTAAATAAACTTAATATTAAAAAAGGTATGGGGGTAATTATAAGAACAGCAGGGCAAGTAATGGGAATCAAAGAAATGAAAAGAGATTACAATTCCTTAATAAAATTATGGTCTGAAATTACCTCAAAAACTATTAAATCCAATGCTCCTTGCCTCATACATGAAGAGGATAATATTATAAAGAGATGTTTAAGAGATTATTTTGATTCTACTTACGACGAAATAATAATTAATGAGAAAAATACCTTAAAAAAATCTAAAGAAATTATTAAACAATTTATGCCAAGTTCTTTAAAATCAATCAACCTATATAATGATAAAAAGCCATTATTCTCTCGTTACGGTCTTGAAAAGAAGATTATTGGAATTAATAACCCTACAGTTAATTTAAAATCAGGAGGATATCTTGTTATAAATCAAACTGAAGCACTTGTCGCAATAGACATTAACTCTGGAAAGTATACCAAGCAGAGGAATATTGAGGATACAGCATTTAAAACTAATATGGAGGCTGCCGAGGAAATTAGCAAACAACTAAAAATTAGAGACTTAGCTGGTTTAATTGTTATTGACTTTATAGATATGCTGGATAGAGGACATAATTTTAAAGTAGAAAAGAAACTTAAAGAATGTGTTAGAGAAGACAGAGCAAGGATACAAGTTGGTCGGATAAGTAATTTCGGATTATTAGAATTATCAAGGCAAAGGCTTAAAGTAACAACCGACACTGTTATGTCTTCAAGATGCCATACCTGTAATGGATATGGTAGTATTACATCAAATGAATTTTTGTATGAACAATTAATTAAAGTTTGTAACGAATTCTCGCTAAATGCTATATATAAGAATATTTTCCTTTTAACCGGTTCAGAATTATCAAAGGTAATCTCAGCAAATATTAAGAAAGCAAAGAAACCTGTTCTTTCGAAGAAAGTTTTAATTACCCATTTCCCAAATTTAGGTGAGAATGAATTTTTGATATGTTCGGCAACTGAAATCTTATACAAGAATTGTCATGAAAAAAGTAATATTGAAAATTTCTCTGAATATTTAAAAATTTCTCAAAAAGATTCTCAGCAAAAAGAAATACTTGATGAAGATTCTTCCAATGATTTGCAGAAAAAAAGAGTTAGCTATAGAGCAAAAGCAAATGATTACGAATACAAAGATAAGGTTAATAAAACGCAAAATAAAATAAATGAAGATAAAAAGGACAAAATACGATCCATAAAGGTTTTGTCTGAAGATAGTAACAGAAAAGTTGAAAAAAGACAGGGATGGTGGAATCAATAATTCTTTTTAAACCAATTGTGAAGTATTTCTGCTGCTTCTAGAACTATTTCTTGTTTTGATGAAAAAGATAATCTTACTGTCCTCTTTCCATTATTTTTATCAAAATCAATGCCAGGAGTTAGAACTACCCCAGTCTCATGCATTAATTTATTAACGAATTCAAAAGAATCTAAATTTGTTTTTTTAATATCTAAGTAGAAATAAAATGAACCTTGAGGTTTGTTAAAATTTATAACAGGTATATTTTTGAGAATTTGATATACTTGATCCCTTGTTGAATGATAAATTTTAACTAAATTATTCAATTCCTTCAGACAATCAAATACTTTTAAGGCTGAATATTGTGCAATATTTCCTGAAGAAATAAAAAGGTTTTGTGAAAGTTTTAAGAAATTATTTGTCAGTGATTCTGGAATTATTGCCCAACCAAGTCTCGATCCAGGCATACAAAAATATTTAGAGAAACTATTTATAACGATTACATACTCTCCAAAATTAAGCATTGAAAAAGCCTTATCTTCATATTCAATTCCATGATAAATTTCGTCAGATATTAAAATTATTTTATTTTTCTTACAATAATCATAAATAAAATTTAATTCGATTTTCGAGTACTTTTGGCCATTTGGATTATTAGGATTAGAAATTATCAATCCATCGACTTTTTCCTTTTCAATCAAATAAGGATTTATTTTATCAATTGATTTTTTATCTGGAAAAATTTCTACTACGTCAATATTTAAACATTTTAGTATGTTCCTGTATGCTGGATAAACAGGATTAAATATTGCAACTCTTGAACCTGGTTCAAAACATACCAAGAAAGATAACAAGAAAGCACCAGAAGATCCGGTAGTAATAAAAATCTGGTCATTATTAATTTTTAAATCGTAACGTGAATTATAATAATCTGCTATCCTTTGCCTAAGTATTTCAATTCCATTTGAAGGTGTGTAACCCGGTAATTTTAAATTAGAAAGCCTAGAAAATTCCTTTAATACTTTAGGTGGCGTTGCGGGTTGAGGCTCTCCTAACTCAAGATGAAAGATTTTTTTTCCATTCGCTTCGAGTTTATTAGCACTGTGTAATAGGTCCATCACATAAAATGAATCTATGTTTGATCTATTAGATGGAAAATATGTTTTATTTTTCATGAAAAAATATAAAAATAAATTAAACTAATTTTCATGAGAATACTAATAACTTTTGCATTTATTATTTTTTCTTCCTCAATAAAAGCTAACTCAATAAACGTTATCAGAGATGCAGAAATTGAAAATTTTTTAACAGATATAAGTAAAATTTTGGTAAAGAATACTGAACTTGAGGGTCAAGTTTTAACTTTCTATTTAGACAATCAAAAATATATCAATGCATTGGTAACTCCAGATAAAAAATTTTTTTTCACAACAGAACTATTGTTAAAAAGTAAAAGAGTTGACGATATCGCTGGAGTTATTTCTCACGAAATTGGTCATATAATAGGTGGACACTTCCAAAAAAGACAAATGGCTATGGAAAAAAATTCTGTAATTAATATATTATCATCAATTCTTGCTGTTGGCGCAATTGCAAGTGGAGCATATAGTGCTGGCTCTGCCTTATTAATGGGAGGCCAACATTTAAGTAATGCAAGACTATTAGCATTTTCAAGGTCACAAGAATCCCTTGCTGATCAAACAGCAATAAGACTTCTAAAAGACAATGGTTTCTCTCTACAAGGACTAATAAATATATTCAAAGAGATTCAAAGAAATGAAAAAATAAGAAAAATAAACCCTTATTTTCTTACTCATCCACTTTCGACAGAAAGGATAAGAAATATCAAAATTAATTTTGATAAACAAAATATTAAAAAATATACACGTTTAAATCAAAGGTTCAATTTAGCAAAAGCTAAACTGAATGGTTTCTTCTTAAAAAACGATCAACTTGAGATTATTTATCCTAATAAAGATTCATTAGAAAGCATGTACGCTTATGCTCTTAATAATTATAGAGTTGGAAAGATTCAGAATGCGATGATCTTAATTAATAAATGTATCGAATTAGAAAAACAAAATCCTTATTTTCATGAACTTCAAGGACAAATGTTCTTTGAAAATGGTAATTTTTCTAATGCAATAAATTCCTTTCTTATTTCAAATTCTATCCTACCTAATGAAAAAGGATTTAAGTTATTCTTAGCTAAATCACTTTATCATAGCGGTCTTAGAGCAAACCAAGAGAAATCTATTAATCTCTTGTTGTCATATATAAAAAAAGATGAATTTCCCATTGATGCATGGCACTATTTAGGGTTAAATTACGGCAAATTAAAAAAATTAGATTACTCTTCTTATGCATTTGCTGAAAAGTATATATTAAGTGGAAAGTTTGACAGTGCAAAAATGCATCTAGATAGGGCAAGAAAAATTACTAAAGACCCAATATTAAGAAAAAAATTATCTGATCTAGAATATGAAATGAATAAAAAAAAGAAATGAAGAAAATTATTATAATTAATGGACCCAACCTAAATCAACTTGGAAAACGAGAAACCAAAATATATGGTAATAAAACATTATCTCAAATTGAAAAAGAATGTATTGATTTTTTTAAAAATGATCAATTAAAGTTATCTTTTTTTCAAAGTAATTCTGAATCTGAAATTATTGATAAAATTCATGACTCTAAAGAGTTTGATGGCCTTATAATAAATGCAGGTGCATTTACACATACTTCAATAGCAATTCATGATGCTTTGAAAATAGTAAGTTTACCAAAGATCGAAGTTCATATTTCTAATATATATAGTAGAGAAGAGTTTAGAAAAAACTCATTTGTAAGCCCAGTAGTTGATGGTATTATAGCTGGATTCGGAACCAACGTGTATCAAATTGCAATTTATTCTTTAAAATATCTGTAAAATGAAAAAATTAGATAAAAAGATAACAGAGGATATTGACTTTTTATCCAAATTGATGGAAAAAAACAATTTATCTGAGTTGGATATCTCTGACGGAAAATTTTCTTATAAATTAAAAAAAAACACAAATGAATTAAAAAAAGTTTCTACTGTTAAAAAAATTGATGAAAAAATTCCAAAAGACTTAGATCAAACTAAACCAGAGACATCTCTCAAATCACCATTAGTAGGAACAGCATATTTAAGTCCAGAGCCTGGATCTAAACAATTTATAGAAATTGGTCAAAACGTTAAAATTGGTCAGGTTTTATTGATTATAGAAGCAATGAAAACAATGAATGAAATTGTTGCCGACAGAAATGGTACTGTTAAGAAAATTTATGTAAAAAATGAAGCGCCAGTTGAATTTGGTGAACCTTTAGTTCTGATTGAATGATGCTAAAAAAAATTTTAGTTGCAAATAGAGGGGAGATAGCCCTAAGAATCCTAAGAGCTTGTAAAGAGTTAGATATTAAGACTGTAGTTGTTCACTCAACTGCTGATGAAAAGGAAATGTTCGTTAGACTAGCCGACGAAAGTGTTTGTATTGGTCCACCACAAGTAAAAAGTTCATATTTAAATATTCCTTCAATAATTTCAGCGGCAACAATAGCAAATGTTGACGCAATACACCCTGGTATTGGGATGCTATCAGAAAATGCAAGTTTTGCAAAAATCGTAAATGATCACGGGTTCCAATTTATTGGTCCAAAACATGATCATATAGATAAAATGTCGGATAAGATAAAAGCCAAAAACTTTGCTAAAAAACTCGGTCTTCCAATAATACCCGGAAGCAAGAAGAATGTTAAAAGTTTTACGGACGCAAAAATCATTTCTAAAGAAATTGGATATCCAGTTTTAGTAAAAGCCAGTAACGGCGGTGGCGGAAGAGGTATTAAAAAAGTTGATAATGAGGATTATCTAAAAGATAATTTTTTAATGGCAAAAAAAGAAGCTATTCAAAGTTTTGGGAATGACAATGTTTACATCGAAAAATTTCTTGAAAATCCAAGACATATTGAAGTTCAAATCATTGGAGACAAGAATGGTAATTTAATCCATGTTGGAGAGCGAGAGTGTTCCATTCAGAGAAGAAATCAGAAAATTATTGAAGAATGTCCTAGCCCAGGAATTAATGAAATTGATAGAAGAAAAGTTTGTGAGATTACTTTAAATGCCTTTAAGAATGTTGGTTATCAGAATTTAGGAACTGTTGAATATTTATATAGCAGTGGAGAGTTTTTTTTTATTGAAATGAACACTAGACTTCAAGTTGAACATACAGTTACGGAAGAAGTGTTTAATATTGATATTGTCAAAGAGCAAATCAATGTTGCGTCAGGGGAAAAACTATCAATTACGCAAGATGACATTAAAAAAACAAGTCATTCTATCGAATGTAGAATAAATGCTGAAAATCCAATTACAATGTTCCCATCAACTGGTCTTGTCAAGACCTATCACCCTCCAGGTGGACCCGGAATAAGAATTGACTCACTTTTATATTCAGGATGTAGTGTAACATCTTTTTATGATGGCCTAATCTCAAAAATAATTTCAAAAGGAAAAAATAGAGAAGAATGTATCATGAGACTTAAAAGAGCCTTAGATGAGTACGTTATAGAAGGTATTGAAACAAATATTCAAGTTCTTAAAAAAATTTTAAGCCATAAAAACTTTGTAGACGCTAAATTTGACATTAGTTGGTACGACAAATTGAACTCATAGATTATGTTTTTATCTACAAAATTAGTACTTAAAGCTTATGAAAAAGGAATATTTCCTATGTCTGATTCCAATTATGACCCTTACATATATTGGGTGGAGCCAAAAGAAAGAGGTATTATAGATTTAAAAGAGTTCAAAATCTCAAAAAGTTTACATAAGGTTATAAAAAAAAACGATCATAAAATTGAAATTAACCTAAATTTCGTTAAGGTTATCAATCTTTGCGCTAAAAATAAAAATAGAGATAATTCTTGGATTAATAAGCAAATTATTGACAACTATACAAAGCTTCATAAATTAGGTTTTGCAAAATCAGTAGAATGTTATTATGACAATTCTCTTGTTGGAGGGTTGTATGGAATCATTATAGGACAAATCTTCTGTGGTGAAAGTATGTTTAGTTTAAAAGAAAATGCGAGTAAAATTGCATTAACTTACTTAGCCGCATTACTTAAACAAGGAGGGTTTAAATTCATTGATACACAATTTTACTCTGAACATCTCAAGCAATTTGGAACAAAGAAAATCTCGAGAGGGAAATATCTTGAAATTCTCCAAAATAATAAACTTGATGAGAATCCTAACTTTCCAGAAAAGTTAGATAGTTGGATTCTCGACTATTTTACATAGTTTCATTGTTTTTTAGGAATATTGGGTCTTCAACTAAACATTTTTCAAGTTTAATATCATATACAGGGTTACTAGGAGAGTTCAAATATTGTGTTGATTTAAAAACCCATCCAAAAAAAACTTTTTCAATTTCTGAGCCTTCAGTTAATTTATGTGTTAATAAAGCAACTTCATCGTTTTTACCTTTTTTATCTATCTTAAGACATCTATGTACAACTATACTTGAATTGTGAAGTTCTATCGTCTGTGATAAAGGAACTGAAAAATAATTTTTCTCGTTAGTAGTTTTGTTTAAAACTCTGAGAATGGCACCTTGACATTCTATTTCTTGAGATAAAAGTGAATTAAAATTTAATAGTATAAGTATATTTAAGTAAAAAAATATTCTCATTCTTTTCCAATAGAGAATTCCAAGCGTTCTAATAGATTGTTTACTTTTTTTTTAAAATCATCTTCATCACATCCAAGTAAAATTGCATCATCAAAAGAATTTTGTATTATTGAAGTTATCTCACTGAAATTCTCATTAAGAACTTTATTTGTCTCCTCACAAGAGATTGCTTTCTTATCTTTATCAATCCATAAAAATTCTTTATCATTGTTTTTATTCATTATTATTGAGTAGCCAAGAATATAATTTTACTAACTTGATCTTCTATCGATTCAAAATCTTTTACATTTTTAATTTCGCTATTAGCTTGGAGAAAGTTCTTAGTATCTCTATTAAGTGGAGTCAATGACAAATATTTATTACCTAAAATCCCATCATTCGCAACCTCGATTGAAATATCCTGTGGAATTTTGATTTCAGAATATATTTTGAATTTAACTTCAGCAAAGTATTCCTTATCTAATTTAACATCACTTACAACACCTATTTTCACTCCACTTAGTTTGACGTCATTACCAATCATTATACCGCCAATTTTTATAAATTTAGCTTTCAAGAGATAAGAATTAGATGAGTTTTTTTCAGTATTCACATCGATGAACTGAATAAGGAATATACTTGCAATAAAAAATGTTATTGCTCCTAAAATTGTTTCAATATAATTTTGTTTCATAGTCCTTTGTTTTTCTCCCCAATTTCAATAATTTTTCTTAAGAGCTCTTCAATTATAATTGCATCCTCTGAAAATGAGAACTTATCTCCATTTTTTAAGTAATTATCACTTCCACCAACTTCTATTAAAAGAAACTTCTTCCCAAACAAACCATCTGTTTGTATTGAGATTGAAGAATCATCTGAAATTTTAATATTATTCATAACACTAAACAATACTTGGGGGTAGTTTTCCTTGATAAAAATCCTTTCAACTTGTCCAACCTTAATTCCTGAGATTTCCACATTGGTCCCAACATTAACTCCATCGATCTTATTAAACGTCGCAACATAACTATTAATATCTTTATCCGCTTTATTTTTCTTTGAAAAAACTAGATTAAGTAAAATTACAAATGTAATTACTCCAAAAAAGAATTGTTTAATTCTTAGTTTTTTCTGGGCTTCCATACTGAATAAACGTTTTTTATCTTTGTAGAATCTTTCTTATCTTTATATTCATAAGCAAATGGAGTTCCAGTTAAATTTGGAATATGATCTTTCATCCATAGAGGTTTTTCTTCGTTTTTATTTGGGATATCATTAGACATATGGTGAAGCCAAGCATTCCATTCTTGAGGAATTTTACTAGCTTCAACAATACCATTGTAGATAACAAATCTACGCTTTCTGAAATTATTTTTTCTAGTCAACTTCTTCTTTTCAAAATATTTATTACCGTAATCATCTACACCAATTTTTTTTGCAAAAAAATTGCAATATATTTTAAAAAACCAAGAATTGTATGATAAGCTCATGATATAAATTTCTATTTCATATTTATATGACTAAATATAACAATTTAAAAAACTTTATCGACACTTTTGTTGAGAAAATCCAAAATCATTTAAATTCCCCTAAAGAAAATACTAATAAAAATATATTAAAAAATATAGACAAAGAAACAACAGTTTTACTTAATCAAATTCAAAATCTTAAAATAGAAGAATCTGAGAAATTCTTGAATGTTACTAGAAGAAAGTTGCCTCATAGAAGAAAGGGCTATACTCAAAAAGCCTCTATAAACAAACATAAGGTTTATCTTAGAACTGGTGAATATATGGATGGTTCTATTGGTGAAATTTTCATTGATATGCATAAAGAGGGTGCAGCCTTTCGAAGTTTAATGAATAACTTTGCAATCGCTGTTTCTATTGGCTTACAATACGGTGTTCCTTTAGAGGAGTTTGTTGAGGCTTTCACTTTCACAAGATTTGAACCCAGTGGACAAGTCCATGGTAACACAGAAATAAAATTCTCAACATCAGTTTTAGACTATATTTTTAAAGAGCTAGCCATATCTTACCTTGGAAGGGAAGACTTTAGTAATCACGATCAAAATCAAACTACCGAGCTTCTTCCAGATGAAAATATACAAAATAAAAAGAAAGATGCAGAAATTGTTCTTAAAGAGTTTGCGAGTAAAGGGTATATAAGAAAAAAGGTATTTGACAATAAACTCACCCTTATAACTAATGAAAATGAAAAATCTGAAACTGAAAAAATCCAAAATTTTTACAATTTTGAAGGAGATCCATGCGATAAATGTGGTAATTTTACAATGTATAAAGAAGATAAAAAGTTTAAATGTTTAACTTGTAATCATGAAATTGATGAATGATTTTTTAGAGAAAAAACTTAATACTCATAAGATTAAAAGATACATATCAAAGAATTCAGCATTAGCAAATTATAAACCATATATATTAAGAAATAATTTAATTTTCATATCAGGTCAATTGCCAATTACAAAAGAAGGGATAAAATCACCGGGAAAAATAAAAAAAAATATTAATTTGGGAGAGTATGAAAATATTATGCACATAGCTACTTCTAATCTTCTATGGAATTTAAATGATTGTATCAAACAGTTTAAAAAAAAAATTTTTAAAATTCAATGTTGCAATATCAAAGGTTATTTTAATTGTGAAGACGACTTTCAAGAACACTCAACACTCCTTGATTTTACATCAGATCGTATTGTAAAAATTCTTGGCAAAGATGGAACGCATAGTAGAGTTGCCATAGGGGTTTCTAGTTTACCAAAAAACTCTTCAGTTGAAATTGAAGGTATTTTTTCTATTTAATTATACATACCATGAAAATTGAACTTATTCCTTCTATAGAGAATGCCGAAGATTTTTGTATTAAAAATCTTTTAGATACCTCCCCATTTATTAAATATTACTTTTTCAGACTTTTAGAGCAAAGTAATTGTACAAATAAATCAACAGGATGGATACCTCGACATATTATAATCAAAGAAAATGATTCAATTATAGCTTTCATACCTAATTTCAAAAAAACAAATTCATACGGTGAATATATTTTTGACCATGTATTCGAAAATGCTTACTACCAAGTCGGTTGCGAATATTTTCCTAAGTATTTATCAGGTACACCTTTCACACCAGTTTCAAGGTTTAAATTTATTTATTCTAATGATTTAGTAAATTTTGATGAAATAATAAGTTTGTTGGTAGATTTTTTTAGAAAAAAAAAAATTTCATCGTTCCATGCAAATTTCATAAACTCTCAAGACTCTCAGAAATTGGAAAAACATAACTTCTTCAAGAGACTAGGCATTCAATATCATTGGATAAATAACTCTTATTCAGATTTTAATGACTTCCTTGATTCAATGAAAAGTAGAAAAAAGAAGGCAATTCAAAAAGAAAGAAACTATCTTAAAGATCAAGGTGTTTCTTTTATTATAAAAAAAGGAAAGATGATTACTCAAGAAGACTTAAATAATTTATATCGATGCTATATAAATACAATTGATAAGAAGTGGTCCAGACCGTATCTCAATGCCGAATTTTTTCAAGGATTAATTAATACACAAATATCAGAGAAAATGCTATTAATTTCTGCACAAAAAAACGATAAAATTCTTGGATGTTCAGTTCACTTTATTGGAAATGATGCTCTTTTTGGAAGATATTGGGGGTGTTTTGAAGAAGTTTCATACTTACATTTTGAACTGTGTTACTATCAAGCGATTGAATATGCCATTAAAAATAAATTAGTTAGAATAGAAGCTGGAGCCCAAGGTGAACATAAAATATCTAGAGGATATGTTCCAAAAATAATTTATAGTAATCATTGGTTTAACAACAAGATTTTGAACAAACCAATAAAAGAGTTTCTTGTAAAAGAAAATGAAAAGATAGTTGATGCTGCAGATTATCTTTTAAAGTATTCACCTTTCAGCAAAAAATGAAGTTAATTTTTTTTTATTATCGGTGTAAGAAAATTTAAATTTCGACTTCTTTTGACAAAAGTCAACCTTTATATTACCCAATTTATAATTCTTTTTAAGCATCAATTCGGCAAGTGGAAGCTTGATATTCGCTTCAATTATCCTAGCCATCGGTCTTGCTCCGTTAACAAGATCAAAACCTAGATCTAGGATTTTTAACTTTGCTTCTTCGGATACATTTAGTGTGATATTTTTATCAATTAGGATAGATTCAAGCTCCATTAAAAACTTTTCGACAACCTTCATTGAGTTGTACTTATTCAACATTTCAAAATTAACAATTGAATCTAACCTATTTCTGAATTCAGGGCTAAAAAATTTAGAAATTGCTTTTTGGTTATCGTCTTTAACATTCTCACCTAAAAATCCAACCTTTTCTTTAACTATATCTTCTGCGCCTATGTTGCTTGTCATGATTAGTATAACGTTAGTGAAGTCTACTTTTTTACCTAAATGATCTGTTAATTTACCATAATCCATAACTTGAAGTAAGATATTAAAAAGATCTGGATGTGCTTTCTCTATCTCATCCAAAAGAACCACTGAATATGGGTTCTTGTCAACGGAGTCAGTTAACAATCCACCTTGATCAAACCCAACATAACCTGGAGGAGCACCAATAAGTTTAGAAACACTATGCCTCTCCATATATTCAGACATATCAAACCTAATAAAATTCATTTTCATAATGTTTGCTAACTGTTTTGTTAACTCAGTTTTACCAACACCAGTTGGTCCTGAAAATAAAAAAGAGCCGATTGGCTTATCTTTATTTCTTAACCCTACTTTAGTAAGTTTTATCGAAGATGAAACTACCTGTATTGCTTTGTCTTGTCCAAAAATCAATGTCTTTAGATCCCTTTCAAGATTTTTTAATTTAAGTTTATCGTCGGTTTTGATACTATTTTCTGGAATGTTAGCAATCTTGGAGATTGTTTTCTGTATGTCAAGCTTATCAATATTCTTTGAGGCCCTCTTATCGTTAATCTTTACAGCTGCTGCAGTTTCATCAAGAACATCCAGAGCATTGTCTGGAAGTTTGAGGTTTATGAGATATTTCTTTGATAAATTAACAGCCTCTGATGAGCATTCTTCGTTGAACTTTACACCGTGATAATCCTCATAATATATTTTAACCCCTTCAAGAATTTTTATTGAATCATCTATTGATGGTTCATCTACATCAATTTTTTGAAATCTCCTACAAAGTGCTCTGTCTTTTTCGAAATAATTTCTATATTCACTGTATGTTGTAGATCCAATACATTTAAAATTTCCTTTAGTTAAGGCTGGTTTAAGAATATTCGAGGCATCCATAGATCCGGAGCTTGTTCCTCCAGCACCTATAAGAGTGTGAATCTCATCAATAAACAGAATACAATTTTCGAATTTCTGAAAAAAATCTATAACTTTTTTTAATCTTTCCTCAAAATCTCCCCGAAACTTTGTTCCAGCTAAAAGAGCTCCTAAATCAAGAGAATAAATTTTTGATTCTAGTAGTAAATCTGGAACCTCCTTTTTAGTAATTTTTAAAGCAAGACCTTCGGCTAAAGCGGTTTTACCAACACCTGGATCACCTACATAAATTGGATTATTTTTATTTCTTCTGGCCAGCACATGAATGGTTCTTTTTATTTCTTTTTCTCTACCTATTATTGGATCTATTTTACCATCAATGGCCTTTCTGTTTAAATTTACACAGTACTTTTCTATTATTTCGTTAGCTTTCTTAGGCTTATCTTTATCTGAAAAATCATTTACTGATTCATCTAAGTCTTCTAACTCCGAATCTCGTTCAACACCGTGCGACAAATAATTTACCACATCAAGTCTATTTAAATTCTGTTGCTGGAGAAAGTAGACGGCATGAGACTCTCTTTCACTAAAAATAGCAACTAAAACGTTAGCTGCGTTTGCTTCTTCCTTACCTGAGGATTGAACATGAATTACTGCCCTTTGGATTACTCTTTGGAAACCTAGTGTAGGTTTTATTTCATTACTAGAGGATTCAATTACTAGCTCCTTCAAATTATCTTTTATAAACCTTTCTAGATTGATCTTAAGCTTCTTGGTATCTACCAAACAAGCTTCAAAAACTTTTAAAACATCATTATCTTCTACCATTGACAATAGAAGATGTTCCAGAGTCATATATTGGTGATTTGATGTTTTTGCAAATGTTTGAGCTCTTTGAAGTGTTTTTTCTAATTCATCTGAGATCATTAATCTAACTCCATTATACATTTAAGTGGATGTTGGTCACTTTTTGCCATTTTTAAAACGGTTTCAACCTTTGTTTCAGCAATTTCTTTAGTAAAAATTCCGCATATACCCGAACCTTTTTTGTGTACCATCAACATAATATTTACTGCTTCACTTTCGCTTTTCATAAAAACTCTCTTTAATATTTTTACCACATATTCCATCGGAGTGTAATCGTCATTTAATAAAATAACCTTATATAACTTGGGTTTTTGGACCTCAACCTTCTCTTTAGTTGCAACACCTGTAGAATTGGTTTTATTTTCTTCTGACATCTAAATCTACCTATTAATAAATTAGAAAAGTCTTCTTTAATTTTCAACTAATATTTTTTCGGCAATTTTGGAATCAAACTTTTTAATAATTGACTTTACATATTGAAGCTGTTTTTTTAAGCCATCTTTACTTTTGGATTCACACCTTAAAACAATCCCTGGTTGAGTATTAGAAGCTCTTAATAACCACCAACCATCACTAGATTTCACTCTAAGCCCATCTATATCAATTATATTTTTTTTTAAATTCTTCTGACCTTTTGAAACTTTTTCAATTAATAAAAATTTTTTATCATCGTCACAATCCAACCTAATTTCAGGTGTATTAAAAACTGTTGGAATTTCATCAATGATTTCTGAAAGTTTCTTATTGGTATTTGTTAAAATTTTAATAAGCTCTAAACTTGCATATAAAGCGTCATCAAAACCAAAATTAGATTTGAAGAAAAT
>CACFLM010000018.1 GCA_902567145.1 uncultured Alphaproteobacteria bacterium | reverse complement strand
GGAAAAATTTTTTAAAACTAAAAGGCCAAGTTGGTGAATTGAATCAGTGCTATAGCTATCAGGAGATTTTTTTACTGATAATATCCTTCCAGCCACGTTGGATGCATGATCACCGATGCGTTCTAGTATACTTGATATTTTCAGAGAAATAATAATCTGCCTAAGATCATCTGCAAGAGGTTGTCTTTTTGACAACGTAATGGTCGCAAATCCTCTTATTTTTTTTTCTAAAGCATCAATGCCTTTATCATTTTCTATAACTTCATTAGCTTTTGAAATATTGATTATTTTTATCAAGTCAACTGCTTGGAAGATTTGTTTTTCAACATTCAAACCCATTTTTGTTAAGTTGCTTTTTAGAGAATTTAAATCTTCATCATATGTTGTTACAATATGTTCTTTCATTTTTTAACCTATTTTTCCTGTTATATAATCTTGAGTTTTTTTTTGGCTTGGTGTTGAAAAAATTTGATCTGTGCGCCCTACCTCGATTAAATTACCCATATGAAAAAAAGCAGTTTGCTGTGAAACTCTTGCAGCTTGCTGCATAGAGTGAGTAACTATTACAATAGTAAAGTTTTTAACTAACTCATCAATAAGTTCTTCAATTACAGCAGTTGCTATTGGATCTAGTGCTGAGCAAGGTTCATCCATTAGAATGATTTGTGGACTAATTGCAATGGCTCTGGCTATGCATAGTCTTTGTTGTTGTCCCCCCGATAAAGAGGTTCCTGAATCATTTAGCCTATCTTTTACCTCTTCAAACAAACCAGCTTTTTTTAAGCTATATATAACTAGCTCCTCTAATTCATCATCGCTATTAACAATTCCATGAATTTTTGGTCCGTAGGCAACATTATCAAAAATTGACTTAGGGAATGGATTAGGTTTTTGGAACACCATTCCTATCTTTGCCCTAAGTAAAACCGGGTCGACTTCTGTGGAATATATATCTTCTTCATCAACAATAATTTTTCCTTCTATCCTACAAATATCAATCGTATCATTCATACGATTTATACATCTAAGAAAAGTAGATTTTCCACAACCACTTGGACCTATTAAGGCTGTGACCTTATTTGTAGGAATTTCAAGATTGATTTTATCAAGTGCTTTCTTCTGGCCATAGTAAACATTAACATTTTTACTTTTTATTTTAATTTTTTCTGTCATAAAACCTCTCTTAATATTTTACCATTTTTTTTCAAACTTTTGTCTAATATATACTGCCAATCCGTTCATCAAAATAAGAAAAGAAAGTAAAACCATTACCCCTGCCGCAGTAAGCTCAACAAAACCTCTAGCAGCAGTACTTTTCCAAAGATAAATTTGAACTGGAAGAACAGTAGAGGAATCTAAAAATGACCCTGGAACATCAACAATAAACGCAACCATTCCTATCATTAATAATGGTGCGGACTCTCCAAGTGCTTGAGACATTCCAATGATGGTTCCTGTCAGAATACCTGGCAAAGAAAGTGGAAGTACATGATGAGTAACTGTCTGAAACTTCGTTGCACCTAAACCAATTGCAGCTTCTCTAATTGACGGTGGTACAGCCTTTAATGAAGCTCTGGTGGCAATAATAATTGTTGGAAGAGTCATAAGAGCTAAAACCATTCCGCCAACGATGGGGGCAGATCTCGGTAAATGCATGACATTGAGAAAAATTGCTAAACCTAATAATCCAAATATTATAGAGGGTACGGCTGCTAAGTTATTAATATTAACCTCAATAAAATCTGTAAATTTATTTTTTGGTGCAAGCTCCTCAAGAAAGACTCCTGCGGCAACGGCAATTGGAAATGATAGAATTAATGTTACAAATAATGTAAAGAATGAGCCTACAAGCGAGCCCCAGATTCCTGCTTGTTCCGGTTCTGTTGAATCTGCCTTTACAAAAAAGTTTTTATTAAAATTACTTTCAATATTATTTGCTGATCTTATTTCATTCAGCCAATTCAATTCGAGGTTAGAAATCAATCTATCTTCTTCTGCTATCAACTCCATGTCTGGATTTTTATTTATAACATCAATTTTTGAGGAGGCTAATAACCATAAGGTGACTTTCTGGCCTATTAGTTGTTTGTTTTCTAGAACAAGTCTCATAAGGTTTTCTTCCTCTGAACTAGAGATAAAGTTACTTAATTTGCGTAATTCGCCCTTGTCAGAAATTTCTGGAAAAAAACTATTTAAAGAGTTTTTGATTATTTTTTGAAAATTTGCGAATTTTATATCTTCTTCTTTTTGGTCATTGTCTGTGTAAATTATATCAGGATCAAAATATACTTCTAATTTTATATAAGTACTTAAAAAAGCTTTTTTCCCCTCCATAAAAATTGAACTAAGAATAATACATAAAAATGTGACTGCAGTTGTTATACCTAGCAAACCATAAATCTTGAATCGTGATTCTTGTCTTTTTCTTTTTTTTAGAGAATATTCTATTTTTTTTAGGTTATTCATATCTTTCCCTGTATTTACTTACAATTTTGAGTGCCAATAAATTTAAAAAAAGGGTTGCAACAAAAAGTGTGATTCCTAGGGCAAAAGCAGCAAGTGTTTTTGCACTATCAAACTCTTGGTCGCCAATTAAGAGTGTAACTATTTGTACTGTGACAGTTGTTACAGCTTCAAAAGGATTAGCTGTTAAGTTTGCTGCAATTCCTGCAGCCATAACAACTATCATAGTTTCGCCTATAGCACGAGAAACTGCGAGAAGAATTGCTCCAATTATACCAGGCAAAGCAGCTGGAAGTATTATTTTTTTAACTGTTTCTGATTTTGTTGCTCCCATAGCATAAGATGCATCACGTAAGGACTTTGGCACGGCACTGATAACATCATCTGATAAAGATGAAATAAAAGGAATAATCATTATTCCCATAACACCACCAGCGGCTATTGCACTTTCAGAGGCAATATTAAATCCACTATAGTTTGCTAAATCTTTAAAAAAAGGACCAACTGTAATAGCTGCAAAAAATCCATACACTACAGTAGGTACGCCTGCTAGTATTTCTAAGATTGGTTTAAAGGTTTGTCGAACTTTGGGAGTTGCATATTCTGATAAATATACAGCAGAAAGCAAACCAACTGGAATTGCCACAGACATTGCTATCAGGGTGATCAAAAGTGTTCCTGAAAAAATCGGGATTGCTCCAAAAACACCTTGACTTGCAATTTGTCCTTCTCTAATTGCTGTTTGAGGGCTCCAAGATAGACCAAATAAGAAATCAAAAAAAGGTATTTCATCAAAAAATCTTAAAGCTTCAAAAATCAGAGAAAAAATAATTCCTATAGTTGTAATTATTGCGATTGTCGAAGAGAATATTAATAGATTTATATTTGATTTTTCTACTGCCTGTCTTGCCTTAAATGTGGTTGAAATCTTTTTTAATGAAAAATAGCTAGAGAGAAAAGCAACAATTAAAATAGAAAAATATGCAAAAGAGTTTGAGTAATTATTTAGGTCTTTAAAATATGTCGCGCTTTCCACTATCAAAGGATTTGTTCCTGGGAAAATTCTCTCGAGATCGACTGCTTTTATGCTATCAACTAGCATTGAGGGGGCTCCATCGAAGTTTGCTGATAATTGCTCCGGGATGTTTTGTAATAAAATGTATTCCAGAATAAAGGGTTTACCAACTAACCAGAGCAGAAGCAATGATGATGTTGGGAAAATAATTAATAGGAGTGAATATGTTCCGTAGTAAGATGGCAGAGAGGGAAGTTTTGATCCTTTTTCTAATTTAGCATTAAGTTTTAAGGCTTTGTTGGTTGCATACCAGTGAACTGATAGCCCCAACACTACTAAAATAAAGAAAAAGGACCAAAAACCCATAACGTAACATTAAAGAATTCCTTCTTCTACTTCAAGACCTTAGCATCAAATTTAGCAAGAGTTTTACCATCTTTTTCAAATTGAGCTCTCTCGCTTTCACCAAGTGGAATAAGGCCCTTTGATACTAAATAACCGTCAGAACCAATTGCTTTTGAAGAGGTAAATTCTCTTACATATTCTTTTATTCCTGGAATAACCGATGCATGAGCATTTTTTATGTAGAAAAACAATGATCTTGAGACTGGATATTTACCAGATGAGATAGCCTCAAACTCTGGAAAAACACCATCAACTTTTGCCGCTTTGACCTTATCTCGATTTTGATCAAGAAAAGAATAACCAAAGACTCCCAATGCGCCAGGGTCAGCAACCAACTTTTCGATAATTAAGTTGTCGTTTTCTCCAGCTTCAACATAGGGACCATCTTCTCTGACACTTCGGCATTGACTTTTATAAAGTTTTTTGTCTTTTTTCTTCAGTGCTTTTCTTCCAGGAAATTTTTTGCAACCTCTTTCAATAGCTAATTCATTGAAAGCATCACGTGTCCCAGAAGTCGGAGGTGGCCCAATTACAACAATAGGCGCAGCTGGTAATGCTGGGTTTACTTCGTTCCACATTTTGTAAGGGTTAGGTTTTACAGTATTTCCTTCGGGATCCGCAGGAACGTCTTTAGCCAGAGCAAGATAAATATCCTTTAATGATAATTCCAGCATAGGACCAGATTTAGCGTTAGCCATGGCAATTCCATCAAAGCCGACTTTTATTTCGGTAATATCAGTTACGCCATTTTCTGAGCATTTTTTTACTTCCTTGGATTTTATTCTTCTAGAAGCATTAGTAATGTCTGGATGTTCGGTTCCTAGGCCTTTGCAGAAAAGCTTAAGACCTCCACCTGAACCTGTAGATTCAATTACAGGAGTTTTAAAACCGCTTGTTTTCCCGAATCTTTCTGCCACTACCGTAGCAAAAGGATAAACTGTGGAAGAACCAACAATTTTTATTTGGTCGCGTGCTATTGATTCAGTGCTAAAAGCAAATGCCAAAGCAACAATAGCAAGTGAAGATTTTTTCATATTTCCTCTCTTTATAGTTAAAGGTTAAAAGCAAACAATAAGCAATTAAGTGTATAGAAATATGACATTTATGTTACATTTTTATGACAATGTACTTTTATTACTTTTTACTCATTTAAGGTTCACAAATCTTTAGGTTTTGTATAAAAATTTATTTTTGATACTGATTTATTAATCTCAAACCATTCTTTACACTTGAAGCTTACATTAAAAAAAGCAGAAGTTGTATATTCTTCAATAGCATTTAGATAATATTTATTGTTGCTTCCACTAAAAAAATTCTCAATTGAACTGGAAATTAAGGGTTCATGTGATACTACCAAAACTCTGTTTAGTTTTGCGTGTAACATAACCGTATCAAATATATTTATTCCTGATGAATGATATAAGTCCTCTAAATAATAGATCTTCGGATCATTGGAAACTTTTTCTAATAATAGCTTTAATGTTTCTTTGGTTCTCCTCGATGGAGAACAAAAAATTTCTTTAAACACTATTTTTTTTTCTTTTTTCTCTAAAAATTTTAGTATTTTTTCGGTTTTTTTTTTACCCTTCATCGAAATAGGTCTTGACATATCGTCTCCATCGAAATTACTCCAATCTGACTTAGCATGCCTAATTAATGATAAATTTAGCATAAAGTGTAGATTAACAATTTAGATAAAAATTTAAAAGGTAAATTAAGTCATTCATGATTTATTTTAATTAATAAACATATTTTAAAAAAGTGTGAGAGTGAAATGCGTGAGAGTAAATTGAAACCCTTAATGAAAGTGCCTTTTAATTACTTTTTAATGATTCAAAGGCATCTGAAATATTTTTCATGCCCCTTTCAAACGATTGTCCGAAAAGCAGATAGGTTTTTTTTGCTTTAAAATTAACCTTATTTATGGAATTAATTGTTAATTTACAATGATCCAAATTATTATAGTTAAGTCTGCCTGTGATATGATGCGCCATTCTTAAAAGTTGTCCCAATATTTTAACTTTAATGAGATTTTTTTTTGAAATCTTTTCTGAATAAGACAAAGCAAAATTTTCCTTAAGATTGTTTGAATATCTAAAGTAAAGAATTAAAGCAAGCATAATTCTATTTTGCCTATCTAGGTGAAAAAATTGATGGTATAAGATTTTTTCAAGAGCAAAAATTCTTCTATGCTCTGGATGCAAAGCCGACGCTATGTTTGTAAGCCAGCATGCTGAAAGTAAAAGATTTTGATCCATTTTCAAAATATCATTAAACGGTAAAATCCAACTGAATAATTTCTCGGCATTTCTTTTCTTAATTGTTCCGCGAGCTATTTTTCTAATTTGGCTTAAAAACGGATCCACGCCTTTGTCTTTAACTAGATCATATAGAACACCTTCTCTAACTCCAGTGTTAGTAAAAAAGATTTTTTTTATCGACAACTTTTGAACTAACATTTCTAAAACATTAAAGGTGTATGGGATCGATTTTTTTCTTGATTTGAATAACTGGCTTAAAAACTTTTCATCAACTGTATTTTTATTTACAAAAATTCTTGTTCTTAATTCATTCAAAAATTCAGCTGAATCAACTTTATAATCTTGAATTATTTTTAAATCTTCACTTTTTATATGCATATGCAATTTTGCTAATGCTCTAAAGGACCCTCCAACTGCATAAAAATTTGAGTATTTATTTAATTTTACTTTTTGTATGGAATCTTTAATATAATTAAATACCTTTTTGTCATCAAAATTTCCAATTTTTTTAAGGACTACATGTCCTATAATTAAAGATTCAATAAATTTTATTTGTTTCGAAGTATTAACTTCAGTTAATTCAAGACTACCGCCGCCAAAATCGCCAACAATTCCATCGACTTCGTGGTGTGAAAAAAAAACACCTTTTGCTGATAACTCTCCCTCTTCTTCTTCCGTTAAAACTCTTATATCATGGTCGAACTCAGATCTTAGTTTTTTTACAATAAGATTTTGATTTTCTGCAAGTCGCAAAGCAGCTGATCCAAAAATATGAAGATTTTTTTTTTTAACATTTTTACATAAATAAAAAAATCTTTTTAATACCTTCATTAAATTTTGGAGTTCTGATTCATCTATTCTTTTCATGAATATTCCTTTTCCCAAATTTAAAGTAACTTTTTCATTAAAGATGACACTAGCTGAAAACTTTTGCTCATCAAAAATGACAAGCCTAACTGAAGATGAGCCAATATCAATTATGGCAATTGGATTATTTTTATTACTCATTTTTTTTTAAATTTTGATCCTCTGCCAGATAAAGATGGATTGTCTATAAAATACTTATGTGCAGAAAAACCAACTGATTTTGAAGCAATGCGTTCGTAAGACCCGTTAGATTTTAATTTCCAACTATTTTTTTTATCTTTTAAGTATGCAATCATTATTTGATTCAGAATTTGTTTTTGAACAGTTTCGTTGGCTATGGGAATAAAAGCTTCTACCCTTCTATCAAGATTTCTTGTCATAAGGTCAGCTGAAGAAATAAAAACGAAATTTTTTTCATTTGGCATTTTATTCCCGTTGGCAAAACAAAAAATTCTGCTGTGCTCCAAAAACCTTCCTATAATACTTTTTACCTCAATATTCTCAGAAAAACCAGGAATTCCTGGCCTTAGTCCGCATATACCTCTTACTATTAGTTTTATTTTAACTCCATTCTGTGAAGCAAAATATAATTGATCAATGATATTACTATCAATTAATGAATTAACTTTGATCCATATTTGAGCAGGTAGATTCTTTTTTTTTATTTGTAATTTCATTGTTGATAAGAGAGGTCAATTTTTCCCTTAGAAATTTTGGTGAATATGTCAACACATTCATTTTTTCTGGCTTTGTATAACCAGTTATAAAATTAAAAACTTTTAAAGCGTCATTTGCCAAATCTTTATTACATGAAAAAAAAGATAAATCAGTATAAGTTTTTGCAGTTATAGGGTGATAATTTCCAGTTCCAAAATGAACATACGACACAAGCTCATCACTTTCCTTTCTTGTTACAACAGAAATCTTAGCGTGAGTTTTGAGATTTACAAATCCATATACGATGTGCACACCAGCTTTTTCTAAATCACGCGCCCATTTGATATTTTTCTCTTCATCAAAACGAGCTTTCAATTCCACTATTGCTGTTACTGACTTGCCATTATTAGAAGCATCAATTAAAGCTTTAATTATTGGCGAGTTTTTGCTCGTTCTATAAAGTGTTTGTTTAATCGATACAACAAAATCATCTATTGCTGCTTGTTCCAAAAAGTTTACAACAACATCAAAACTCTCAAAGGGATGGTGAACGATAATATCCTTTTTCTTAATTGCTGAAAAACAACTCCCATTATAATCTATGATTCTTTGCGGAAATCTTGGCTTTATTTTTTTAAATTTAAGATCTTGATCGGCGTGCTCGACAATCTCATTTAGTGAATTAATATCCAAAAGTGAATTTACTCGAAAAATTCTTTCCTCACTAACTTTGAGCGATTTTTTAATAAAAGAAAGTAATTTTTTTTCTACTCTTCCTTGAATATATAAACCAATAACTGTTCCTCTCCTTCTTTTTTTTAGAGCAGTTTCGAATGAGAGAATTAAATCCTCAGCCTCTTCTTCAAATTCAATATCACTGTCTCTGATAACTCTAATTAATGAAAAACTTTTTAGCTTAAAATCTGGAAAGATAATTTTGATGTTATTTTTTATAATATCCTCGGATTTAGCAAAATTATTGGGATTTGAAACTTTGAAAAATCTTTGGAGTTTTGGTGGAAAAATAACTAGAGAATAGGATAGCTTCCCTTTTTTATTTATTAAAGCACACACCATTGTAATGCTTTGATTTGGAAGAAATGGAAATGGATGGGCACCATCAATTGCTAATGGTGTTAAAGAGGGCAGAATTGATTTTTTGAATACTTCAACTGTTTTTTTTTCTTCTTTTTTGAAATCTTTTGGTATTTCCAAAACTTTTATTTTTTTTTTACTTAATTCTTTTTTAAGGCTATTCCAAATATTTTGTTGTTTTTTTAAAAGTGACCTCAAAGATTTTGTAACGTCATTAAACTGTTGCCTAGTTGTTCTTCCGTCATCAGTTCTCATGGAAACTTTCTGTTTCATCAGTCGGTAAAGTCCTGCAACTCTTACCATATGAAATTCATCTAAATTATTTCCTGAAATTGATAGAAATCTTAGTCTCTCTATTAACAGATTCCGAAGGTTTTCTGATTCGCTCAAAACTCTATCATTGAAACTCAACCAAGATAACTCTCTATTGATGAAACGCATCGGAGAATTTTGAATGTTTTTATTAAATTTTTTGTTCATTATAACTTTCCTGGAGGAAGGATGTTAAATACAAACAAAAAGCAATCATGATTGTTGATAATGCTAAGCTTAAAGTTAGCCCGCCAAATTGATAAGATAATCCAGATAAAAGGGTTCCGAAAAACCTTCCAGTAGCATTAGCCATATAGTAAAAGCCAACATCAAGAGAAACTCTGTTCATTTTTGAGAAATGCAAAATCAAATAAGAATGAATAGACGAATTTACAGCAAATATTCCACAAAAAATAAAAAGACCAGAAAATAAAAAAATTGTTGTCAGAAAAATTTCACTGAAAAAAAATAGTAAAAAAGTTAATAAGATTAGATTAATTAGGAGGTAGAGAACCCAATTTTTTGAGATATCTACCAAGTTAATTTTTCTGTTGTCCTCCTTTAAGAATAATTTTGGTGAGTAAGCTTGAATTATTCCGTAGAGAATTATCCATGCGGCCATAAAGCTCCCAATTATAAAGAAGGCTTTTTTATTCCCATCTACCGAACCATCCGAAAAAATACTGTAAAAAAAAATTGGCAATCCAACCACAAACCAAACATCACGTGCTCCAAATAAAAAAATTCTTGCTGCAGATAGAAAGTTAATGTTTTTAGATTTTGAAAATACATCGAATATTTTTGCTTTATTATTTTTATTTATAAGATCATCCTTTAAGAAAATAAAACTACATACCAAAATAAAGGTAACAATAACAACCATTGAAATTAATGAATTATAAAAACCTATCGTTGCTAATAATGTACAGCCCAGCAAAAATCCGAAACCTTTTACAGCATTTTTCGAACCTGTTAAGATTGCCACCCACTTAAAAAGGCTCGATTGATTATCTGGTGCTAAAAGTTTAACTGCTGATTTAGAGGACATCTTTGTTAAATCTTTTGCAATACCGCTTAATCCTTGGACGATTAAAACATAAAAAATCGAAAAGTTTTGACTCCAATTTTCATCCAATTGTGATAGAGAGTAAAGAGAAATTATTTGAACAGTCAAACCTGCATATAAAGTAAGCTTAAGACCGTATCGAGCGGCTAACCATCCAGCTGAAGGATTTGTAAAAATCCCAGCCAGTTCATAAAATAGAAATAAATATGCGAGTTGTAGTGGTGAAAAACCATTTTGATGAAAATGAAGTAAAACTAACATTCTCAGTGCCCCATCACTAAGCATAAATACCCAATAAGCAAAGGTAACTATCAAATAAGAGAATTGTTCTTTAGACAATAAAATCATAGAGATTCACTTACAAATTCGCAAATATCAACCATTCTTTTTGCATAAGCGATTTCGTTGTCATACCATGCATAAACTTTCAGTTGCCTCTTGTTTATAACCATAGTAGAACACGCATCAATAATTGCTGACCTGGTATCATTTACATAATCTGCTGATACAAGCTGAGCTTCCTCATAGCCTAAAATCCCTTTCAAATCATTCTCAGAGGCATCTTTAAAAAAGTTATTTACTTCTTCTTCAGAAGTATCTCGTTTTAATTCAAAAACACAATCCGTTAATGATGAATTTAAAAGTGGGACTCTGACAGCATGACCATTAAGTTTTCCTTCTAATTGAGGATAAATAAGAGATATTGCTTTCGCACTTCCTGTTGTTGTGGGAATCAAAGAATTTAAAGAGGACCTAGATCGTCTGATATCTTTTCCAGGTTTGTCGACAATTGTCTGTGTGTTAGTTACGTTATGTATTGTTGTAATTGACCCATGTACTATGCCAATATTTTCGTGGAGTACTTTTACAACAGGTGCTAAACAGTTTGTTGTACAACTAGCAGCTGTAATTATTTTATGAGTATCGGGAATATATGTTTTATGGTTTATTCCAAATACTATATTTGCAACATTTTTTTCATTAATTGGTGCAGAGACAATTACTTTCTTAACACCATTATCAAAATAAGGGGCTAATTTTTTTTCTGATTTGAAGACTCCCGTGCAATCTAAAACAATATCTACACCTTCTAGTTTTAAATTTTCAATTTTATTGTGATTATTAAAAATTAGTCTTCGATCATCAATTGAAATTATATTCTGGTCGGTAGAAAATTTGGCATTCCACCGACCATGAACAGTGTCAAACTCCAACAAATGGCAATGTGTGTTTATAGTTCCAACTGCATCATTAATCCAAGCTAAATCTAAATTTTTTTCTAGAAGAAATTTGAGTACATATTTACCAATCCTTCCTATTCCATTAATTGCATACGTTGTCATGATGAACGAGTACTTTGGTAGTGTTACAGTTTTATGACAAAAGCTCCTAAATAGCCAAAAATACACATGTCATCTTACGTAAAAGTGTTACGTAAGGTGACATATTATATTTTATTTATTTTGTTGTCTCAGGTTTTTCTTCTGATGAAGGAGAGGTGATATCCGTTTTTATGTTTATATTTTGAGTAGAAACTTTATCTAAGCTCCCATTTGATTTTGTTAAATCAATTTTTTTTGTTTTTGACTTATTTTTGACAGTGGACTGAGAAGTTTTTGTAGTTTTTTTATCACTTTTTTTAAGTCGAGCTTTTAACTTTTTATTGTTACTTTTTAATTTTTTAATAACTTTTTTAGGTTTATTAAGTTTAGATTCTAATTTCTTATTATCCTTTTTTAATTTACTAACGTTTTTATTAGGTTTCTTAAGTTTGGATTCTAACTTTTTATTAACCCTTTTTAATTTACTAACCTTTTTTTTAGGTTTTTTGAATTTAATTATTTTAGCTTTTAAATTTTTATTTTTCTTTTTTAAAACCTGAATTTCTTTTTTTTGATCAGATTTTTTTTTCGCACCTTCAATTGCTAAACACCCTAATTTTACAATTTTTGGTAGCTTTTTAGATTTACTCATTTTTTTAAGACTTAAACCTGTTAAGCGAGAAAATTTCTTATTAGAAATCTTATTTTTTTTCCCCCATCTTTTAAGCTGAGTTGGTTTTTTAAGTGGTTGCATTTTAATTCCTCCTTTTAACTTTACATTTATGCATTGCAATTCCTAGGAACAGCATATACAAATATACGCAATTATTGCATGTTGTCAATTATTTAAAGCTTTTGTTGTTTGTTGTATTTTCTGTTAATTTTTGTTTAAGGGACTCTAAATCCTGATCTAACTTATAGTGTGACCAATCACTAAAAGACAAACAAACGGAATATTTCTTTTTTAAAATATTGTTATTTTCTTTTATGTTTGAAGCGCTTTTAAGTTGGCCGTTAATTATCTCAGACATAAACCTACAAGAATTCTGAGTATTATATGTTTCTGTGGTAGTTTTACTTACGTCTGTTACAAAGCCGTCAGAATCATAAAGAGGGCCAAAAAACGTTACAAAAACAATAACCCAAGTCATTTTCTTTTCGTTTGGTTGTCTAAGCTTCTTTTTTTAAAAACAAAGTCCCAATATAGCAAATGTCCATACATATATAATCTCCTAAGCAGTTATCCACACGCAACTATTGCGCGTTTATTATAAATATACGCACTGATTGCGCATATGTCAATATTATTTTGTAATAATTTTTTTTTTTTGGTATTAATACTTACTTTCTTAAAGTCTATGGAAAAAGAACAGTTCAAAAAATGGAGAAAAAAGAATGGTTTTTCTCAAGCAGAGGCTGCTAATGTACTTGGCCTAAAAAGGAGAATGATCCAGTATTATGAGAAGGGTAAAAAAGGAGAAAAAGATATAAAAATACCCAAATATATAAAATTAGCATGTGAAGCGATAGAACTTAAGAAAAAGTTAAAGAAACTGGTTTAATTTTAAAAGGAGTAAACTTATGAGCGATAATTTTGACATCAAAGTTGGTGAGTCACTAATTGCTGGAGGACCACCAGGAACTGCAGCTGAGCCGGAAGTAGTTATCGGAAAATTTAACGGCCCATTTGGAACAGCTTTCGCCACCTTACTAGGCAATCAAGTTAAAGGACATACAAAAGTTCTTGCGATAATGAACACAGACGTAATGGTTAGGCCAGCAACATTAATGGTGAGCAAGGTCACTGTCAAAGACGACAGATATACCAATATTTTAATGGGAACAGTTCAAGGAGCTATTGCTAATGGTGTGTTAGATTCCGTTAGAGAGGGTTATATTCCAAAGAAAATAGTTAATGATGTAGGCATTATTGTATCAGTTTGGTTGAATCCAAGTGTAGCTGAAGACAAAAATTTAGATCACAAAATACTTTTTGATATTCATCGTAAGGCGACCACGAGTGCAATAAAGAAAGCAATGAAGGACGAGCCATCGATAGATTGGCTTTTAGAAAACCAAGATAAAATTGTTCATAAATACTTTGAAAAAGCATTAGATTCCAAGTAACAGTGTATATGCACATAAGATAGATTTCTAATGGATTTTAGGCGTTCTTTTAAATTAACCTGCAATTTCACATAAATAGTGCATATACACTAAAAAAATCTCTTCAATATGGATACATAAGTAACAAACACAAAAACAAGTGAGCAAAGAACAGCTGCACTGCCTAAATCTTTGGCTCTTTTTGAAAGGTCGTGATGTGAAAAAGAAATTCTGTCAATGGTGGCTTCAATGCTTGAATTAAGTAATTCAATTATGAGTAAAAGCATAATACTTCCAATCATGAGAAGTTTTTCTGTAGTCTCGGTTGGAAATATAAAAGCAAGAGGGATTAATATCAAAGTGAGAAGTAGTTCTTGTCTGAAAGCACTCTCCTCCTTAAAAGCAAATATAAATCCTGAGAGACTATTTATTAAAGCAAAATATAATCTCCTCAACCCAGTATTCTTTTTATGTGGATTCTCTTTAAAGACATATGTTTTTGGATCCCTTTTTTTTGAATTTTGTAGATTAGATTCAAAGATATTGACAACATTCTCCCAGGTGAATTTTTTTACATAATGTAAAGGTTTGTTGGCCGGTATTTTTAATGCATTTAAACACGCTATTTTAAGATTTTTATTTAGAACCCCTGCTCCACTTTTTCCAATAACATTGATTGGGCCTGCAACTGGAAATGCGGCTACTGGTAATCCGCATGCCATAGCTTCTAGTAATACTAGCCCGAAAGTATCGGTTTTGCTTGGAAAAACGAATAAATCTGCTTTTCCATAGTATTCATGTAATTCATGTTGTTTTTTTTCACCAAAAAATTTGACATTTGGATATTTTTTTTCGAGTTTGCGTCTATCAGGACCATCACCTACAATCCATTTTTCACAGTCGAGATCTAATTTTAAAAACGCTTCTAAGTTTTTTTCAATAGCAACTCTTCCTATGTTTATCAAAATAGGTTTGTCATTTTTCTTTTTTTGCAAAGGGGGTTTGAAAAGCTTAAAATCAACAC
>CACFLM010000017.1 GCA_902567145.1 uncultured Alphaproteobacteria bacterium | reverse complement strand
AAGGTTTATATGATCAGATATGGCAGGCTTTTTGTGTATTACTTCCAGTAAATACTGTTGGTGTTATGGGTGATAATAGGACCTACGAAAAGATCTGTGTTCTTAGAGCAGTAACCTCAGTAGATGGGATGACCGCTGAAGCCTTCAAATTTGAAGACGATTTTATTAAGAAATGTTGTAACGAAATCATTAATAAAGTTCCTGGTATTAATAGAGTATGCTACGACTTTACATCAAAACCTCCAGGAACAGTTGAATTTGAATAGACTAAAAAGAATTTAAATGAAAAAGAATTGTTTTATATGCGCTGGAAAGATAGTAAGAATCAATGATTTTTCTTTCAAATGCTTAGACTGTAATTTTTATTTTTCAAACTTAAAATCAGGTTATGGTCAAGATGTTCAAGGAATTGAAAATATAAGAAAGAAAAATTTTAAAAAACTCTTAAATAGAATAATCAATATCAAAGATTCGCCTAAAATACTAGAAATCGGTTCAGGAGATGGTTTTTTTATTGAAGAATGTTTGAAATTAAAAGTTTTCATTGTAGGTTCCGAAGCATCAAATGATAGTCTGAAAAATCTAAAAAAAAAATTTGAGAAAAAAGCTAAACTTTTAAAACTTTCATTACCAGAGCAAATTGAAAAAAAAACAAATGAAAAGTTTGATTTTATAATTTTTAACGATGTTTTTGAGCATTTAGACAATCTTGATTATGTGATTATACGATTGAAAACAGTTTTAAAGTATGATGGTTCAATTATTATTAATCTTCCTTCTTCAAATGGAATAATATTTAAAATTTCAGAATTAATGATGAAATTTGGTTTTTCTAAATTTTATGATAGGTTATGGCAAAAGAACATGAGTTCTCCTCACCTTAGTTATTTTAACAAGGAAAATTTAGATAAACTTTTTCATAAGCACAATTTTTATAATTTTCAATCTGGACATCTGGACAGTCTTAGTACTAAAAGTTTTGATAGAATCAAGAATATATATGACAACAAGTTAATTGCAGTTATTCTTTCAATAATTTGCGTTTTCTTTGCAATAATTCAAAAAGTTTTTCCAAAAGATATTATTTTTAGTTTTTATAGGCTTAACAACGAAAAAAAATAGCTCTAATTTTTTTTACTTATTTTTAGGATAAATTCTTTTTATAAATGTAATCTAATTACTCTGATTCATGATTTGATTTATTACTTTACTTGAAGAAAAATGTCCAAACTTACATGCCAAGTCAAAATTAGGTTCCATAAAAATTTTATCAATACAATCAGGAATTTCTGTGAATTTGTTAGAGAATTCTTTTTGAACAAAGAATGCATTTGTTCCCGTATGAGCGTTACAGCAAATAAGTTTGTAATCATAATGATTAAATAGAATATTAAAGCTCTGAAGTGAGGCTCCATAATAATCATCAAGTTGCCAATTGTGAAACTGATCGTATTTCATCACAAACTCAATAGGAGGGAAAAACTTTGAATTATATTCAACAATGAAAAGTTTAGGATTCAGATTCTTTTTTAATAAAGATTCACAAAAATGATAGTCATTACCATCTAAATCTAATGAAATTACATCTAAACTTTCAATGCCCATTTTTTCCATATTTTCTTTACATATATTAGTTATGTTATCCAAAGTAATCCATTCCTTTGTGTAATTAAATCTATTGTTTGATGAATGATCAAAAACAATATTTTCTCCGCCTACCCAGAAACCTTTCCATCCAAGTGAAGCTAACAGGAGTGTGTTATTTTCCATACCATCACCTACACCAAACTCTGCATATGAACCATTTCTAATGCCAAGTCTATTTATAATTTCATATGTAATGCCATCTTCATCGGTTTGTGAAAAGCATTTTCTCCCAAATTTATTAAAAGGGTTCAAGCATTTACTTTTTCTATCTATATAGCTTTGCTTGACAATTAGATCCTTAATAATCGTGAGAAGTTGACTATTTAAGTGTGTTTGATCATTGTTAGTTTTGGTCTCAACTAGGATTTTCTCAATTGTATTTAATAATTGATTTTCGGTGATAATGTTACTTTGATCCATAGCTTGATAGAGCAATATGCGTGCCATTAAAAAATTTAAAACAATAGTTTCTGAGAATTATAATGTTTGAAATTTTCTTGTTCACTTAAAATTTTTAAGTTCTACAGCCAAATCAACTAATTCTTTATTAAAACCATACATATGAGTATATTGAATTACTTGTTTTCCTATTAAATTAAGTCTTTCACTAAAATTAGGCATATTGCCAGGTTCAATAAGTGGTTCGTTAAATGAGTTGACATCTGATCTTTGAAATTCATAAGCTAAACTAATTCTTGGACCAATCTCATGATTTTTATTAGACGTTGATCCCCAATGAACAACCCTTTGATTCCATATTAAAACATCATTTGGTTCAGATGGAAGTGCTTGTATATCTGATAAATTTCCAGGAAAACCAAATTTTAAATCAGGTGGAATTTCATCATTATAATGTAGATCTTTGTTAGCAGGTAGTACATACATGCAACTATTCTCGGGAACGGCTTTTGTAAGTGGTATCCATAAGGTTAGAGATTTAGGAGTAAAGTCATCAAATAAAGACAATGGCCTGTCTCTATGTGGTTTCCACCCCGATTCTCCAGGAGATACATACCATGCCCAGAAATCTGGAAGCAACTTATAATTATCGTCAAGAAGCTCTTTTAAAATATTTTTGATTTGACCTTGGATAGACCAAGGTTGATCGTAAATGAAAATAAAAACAGGAGGTAATCCCATTTTTACAATTGAACAAATAGTTTGATTAATTTGAGATGTAGGGTTTTGAAGCCCAGGTTGACTTAAATGCAAAAAACCATCACTAACAATTTTTTTGCTGAATAAATTTTTATCTTTTTTTAATATATCAATCGTCTTGATATTATCTTCTTTTTCGATACATAAGTTTGGAGATAGTTGTTCCCAAAAGTCTTTACTCAAATAATCTTTCATTAATTGTTGTGGTGAAGTGTTTAACATTTTTTTCTCCTAGTATGTTTCAAATCATTAAGGTAATTTTTTACTTTTGTGATACAATTTTCCCAATTGTTTAATTTATTTTGTTTGATTATATGCAGATTTGGATATAGACATCCGCATTGTGCTTCGTCCCATCTTGAGTCATGAACATATGATAGTAATAGAAATGTTTTTTTCCGCATTAATCCTGATAAATGAACTAACGATGTGCAAACTGAGATAATGACATCCATTTTTGAAATAAAAAAACTGGTATCTTGAAAATTATTTAAATAATCTTCACAATTGTAAAAATTATCATATTTCTGAAAAATCTTTTTATCAGACTTTGAACTTAATTTTTGAAGTGAAAAAAAATTAAGTTGTTCATCTGAGACTATTTTATTTAATAATTCAATATTTAATGATCTAAATGAATTTCTTGTTTGAGTGGGCCTTCCACTCCAGGCTATACCAACATTTAACTTATTTTTACTAGAAAGGTTTTTAAACAGTTTAATATTTTTTGAACTATTCTTAATTCTATCTTGTTTTATTATCACATTACTTCTTTGTAATCTGTTTTGTTTAAACAATAAAGGTAGACTCATACTAAATATTTTAAAATCAAAAAAGTGTGATTCTTTTTCCGTGATCTTCTTAATAATTTTTATATTTTTTAAATCATTTACATTAATTAAAAGATCAAATAGTTTTTCGTTGACTAAATAAGTGATATCTAAGCCCATAGAAGCTAATCTTTTAATATATAAGCATGCCATTAGTTGGTCACCAAAACCTTGCTCACCAATTATTAATATCTTTTTATTGATATATGATTCTTTTAAAAATAATAGTTCGGGTAAATTTTTAAGATCCAAATTTTTATATAATAATAAGGATCTAATTTTTTCTCTTTTCTCATAAAGTTTTAATCCATTAGTATGATTACCTAGCTTCTGTTCAGCTAATGAAAGATTTAATAGCCCCCATTCTGAATTTGGAGATATTTCTAAAGTTTTAATAAAATAATTTTTGGCCTTATCAAAAAGACCTGACTCAAAAAAATATAATCCAACTGCACATATTGCATTTGGGTTATAAGGATTAAGATCTAATGCTGTATCAAAACACAATTTTGCCATTTTAAAATCTATATTTTTTAAATGGGCATTACCTAACTCTACCCATAAATTCGAATCACTTGGTTTTCTAAGAATAAATTTATTAAATAAATCTATACCGGTTAATATATCTCCATTCTGATATTCTGAATAAGATTTAGAATTAAGTATTTTTGAATATTGTATTTCTTGTTGATTTTGCATTAAAAAAATTCACATATAATTATGGTTAAAAAAGACCTTTTAATTACTAAAACACTTCAAATATTATGCCAAATGACTTTATAGTTCAAAATTTGAAATATTAGTAATTTGATTGGCATATTATTTGCTGTTTCTTATGTAAATGAATCAATTAGCTCCAAAATACTATGATAAATTTAAATGTATCGGTTCAGAATGCCCTGAAACATGCTGTCAAGGTTGGACAATATCAATTGATAAAGAAACATTTAATAAATATCAGGAATTAGATAATTTCAAACTTAAAAAAAAAGCTAATAAATTCGTTAAAAAATTACCTCAGGAAATAAAAGGTTTTTTTGCTCAAATAAAAATGCAAGAGGGAACGTGTCCTTTTCTTGGGAGTGATAAACTATGTTCGGTTCAGAAAGAATATGGAAGTAGCCATTTATCAACTGCTTGCTCTCAATATCCAAGAAAACTTTCAGTTTATCAGGAAAAAAAAATAAAAACTTTGGGTTTGGGATGTCCAGAATCCACTCGTTTAATTTTATTTAGTGAAGATTCAATGAATGTAATGGAAGACAAACTTTATCATGCAAAAAAATTTATAAAACTATATGATAATCGAAACATTGATGAAACAAAAATTTTAGGTGAAAAGATTTTCAATCTTTGTTTTGCACTTATAAAAAATAAAGAATTTTCAATCATTTCATCTTTGTGTGTTGTAAAAAAACTTTTAGAAGAAAAGAAAAACTTAGAATTCTTTCCAGATAAGCTTGAGACTATCTATAACTATCTGTTTGATCATTTTAAAAATGAGGATTTTTTAAAATTTGATAATACCAGTTTAATTCTTGAATTCTTAAAGGAGTTTTATCTATTTGCAAAAGAACAAGACAATAATGCTAAAGAGTCTTCAGAAAAAATGTCTACAAATTTTATGAAGATTTTACAAACAACACACAACACTTTGATTGAAAAACCTAAAAATCTTGAGGAACAATGTGGGAAATTTAGTAAAGAGAGAGCTAAGTGTATACAGTTTCTAAAGGTTAGATATCCTTATGTGTTTAGAAATTATTTTTTAAATGAACTTCTTTCTAACTGTACAATGTTTACTAGTAGAAATGCATTTGCAGAAAATAGACTTGAGATCAGTCTGCTTGGTGCGATAATACCTCAACTATTAATAATAGGTCAATTTTCTAAAAATAATCATAGAATATCACAAGATGATATTTCAAAAGCATTTTACCTTACCCATAAAAACATTGGATTTTTCACAAAATATACTGGAAATTTTGAGTTTCAATTCAGAGATAGGATAAGTAATATTCTTAAAAAAATAGATGAAAACAGTTCTTTTAATTCTTTGTTATTCTTATTTGCTTAAGGTCTCTTGATCCAGAGAAGATATTTTCGCCGCCAATAACGCAAGTAAAAAATAGAAGCTAGCTTGCCACCAACCTAACCAAAATGAAAAATTTACTAAAGATGAACACCAAAAATATGAATTTAAGAAAATTAAAAAGATTTTTGATTCTATATTTTCATTGATTTTTAAAATACGTAAATTTAAAATAATAATTGAGAAAATAAAAAAAATTAGGCCTATCATTCCAGTTTCCAGAAGCAACTCAATTATAAAGTTATGTGGATGACTTGGAATAAAGTTCATATCACCTGTATAGTGGATATCATTTTTCAAACCTATTTGGATTTGACTTCCTTCAATGAAGTTCGATGTATCAGGCCCATAACCAAAAAAAACTTTATCTTTAAACTTTTCAATTGAGAATCCCCAAATAAATTGACGGTGTATATCAATAATATTTACAGGAATTTTATGTTCAAAATTTTGAATTGAAGTGTCGTCAAAATTTTGAGGTAATTGTTTAGAAAAATAAATTAGTAACGGTGTAATTAAACTTATAAAAATTATTGGAAAAGATAATTTTAAAAATCTTTTTTTAAAAAAATTTCTCAGCATAAAGAATATAAAACATAATAAACTAGCACCTCCCAAACCTAAAACAGAGGCACTAGATCCTGTCATATAAATATTCGGTAGCAAAAAGATTAACGATAAATAGTTTAACTTAGACCTATAAAAAAAGAAATTCATTATCGTTAATAATGATAATACATTCATTATACCTTTAAACTTTATTAATTCAAATCCATCATAATTACTTAAGTTGTAGATCATTATTACTAATGAATTTAAAAGTATACTGATTGAAAGAAACTTAAAAATAGATTTTAAGTATTCTTTTTTTTCTCTTAACAATAAGTAAGTAAGGATAGAAAAAAAAATGAATAAAAAAAGAAATATTAGAACAGCTAAGGATCTTTCACTTTTAATAGATAAGAAAGATGAAGTCAAAAATGAAATAAATGAAAGAGTTATTATAGTAAGATCAAATCGTCTGACTTTTACAAAGAATATTTTACTTCTATTTATTATTAATTCTAAGTTAGTTAATAATAATAATAAAATACCTAAACTCAAAGCAATGCCGAATGCAATTCTATTATAAACAAGAAATGAGTATGAGAATCCTATTAAGAAGATTGCTAAATTTTCAGTTAGTTTCATTATTTTAAAAAGCTATATAAATTAAAATCCACCCAACAAGCGTTGAAAATAATATAAATATTAAAATCTTCAAAATAAAGTTTAAGCGGTCTAGGAATTTTTCCTTACTAAACTTAGAAAAAAAATATGAAATAAACTGTACTATTTTATTAACAAATACAAGAAAAATAGCACCTATTGAAAAATATAAAGCAAATTTTATAAGGACAGTGGGGGGAAAACCTATTTGATTTTGGAGATCGATGAAGAATTCATTCATTGATTTTTAGCATTTGAATCTTGTTCGCATTTGGAACAAATTTGATAGTCTATTGACCTCTTAGGGTAGATAGTTCCTATCTCGTCAGGATAAATCCAGAAGACTGAGCCACATTTTTGGCACTCAATCCAAAGCTTCTCCATTAAATAGTTTAGCTAGACTTTAGTTTGTCTAAAACTTTTGAGAATATACCTTGAAGTTCTTCTTTTTTAACTTTTTTAGGGTCAACTTTGATTTTTTTTTCTGTCATTTTAATATCCTTCCAAAGAGAATATAATATTCTGTGAGTAATTGCCTGTCAACAGAGAAAATAAATGTCACAGATTTTTAAAAAACTATCATTCAATTCATCCAACAAGAATTTTATAGATATTACTCAAGATGTTCAAAGAGAGTTAGAAGTGTTAGATATTAATGATGGCCTATTAAATTTATCAGTTCTTCATACAAGTTGTTCATTATTGATACAAGAAAATGCTGACCCTACTGTTCAGTTAGATATTAAAAACTTTTTAGAAGAGATTGCACCAGAAAAAAATTATATTCATAACTCTGAGGGACCAGACGATATGCCAGCACACCTTAAATCACTTCTTACACAAACTCATCTAAGTCTTAGCTTTAATAATAAAAAGTTAATATTGGGAACATGGCAGGGTATATTCTTGCTTGAGCATAGAGTTTCTGATAAAGTAAGACATATTCAATTACATTTTATTGGTGATTAATATGGTTCTATTAGGTTCTCCTCTATGTGACTTTGGTAGTAAAATAATAGATTTTTCATTACAGAATGTTGATGAAAAAATTTATAAACTTAATGAATTAATTGGTTCAAATGGAACTCTTATTATGTTTATTTGCAATCACTGTCCTTATGTAAAAGCAATAGTCCCAAGACTTTTAGAAACCACGCAAATTTTAAAAAAAGAAAATATTAATTCAATTGCTATTATGCCCAATAACACTAAAGACTATCCAGAAGATAATTTTGATAATATGAAAAAATTTTCAAAATTACATGATTTTAATTTTCCTTATCTCATAGACAAAACTCAGAATACTGCTAAAGCCTATGGTGCGGTATGTACTCCAGATTTTTTTGGATATAATAAAAGTGGAGAATTAAATTACAGAGGAAGACTATCACAAATGAAAGATTTGAAATTCGTAAATGATAAAAATGATTTATTGGATGCCATGTCAATGATAAGTAAAGAAAACAAAGGACCTGAAGAACAATTTCCCAGTTTTGGATGCAGCATCAAGTGGTATTGAAATCATATAAACAACTTTTGTATAATTTCAAAACTGTCTTTACCAACATAATCAGGTTTTAAATAAAAATTACTAATCTTTTTCTCATACCTTGTTATGTATGCAGTTTTTAATCCAGCAAGCTTTGCACCATTTATATCCCAGCCATGTGCTGCTATCATAAGCGTATTTTTTGGATTAATATTCATCAACTTGCAGGTTGATAAGTAAACATTTTTATGAGGTTTCCATTTTTTAAATTGATCAATTGAAAAACAACGATCAATAAAATTTTCAACCTTATTATTTTTTAAAAGATTTCGAGTGTTAGACCTAGATCCGTTTGTAAGGGTTATAATTTTAAGATTATTATTTTTTAGAACCTCAAGTGATTCTTTTACATCATTATGTATTTTTAAACAACTAAAGGAATTTAGAATTCTGTCTACTTTAGCCCTTTTGTAAATTATTTTTTTTTGTAAAAAAAGTTTTTGCAACTCATTTTGTCCAATAGTTTTAAAATCTATAAACTTTCCACTTAAAGTATATGAAAAACCTTCCTTCAAAACTGAAAAAAACCATTGATCTACAAGTCTTTTGGATAAACCAGTGATTTTAAAACTATTTTCAATCTCTTTTAAAGAGAACATTGTTTGATTTACATCAAAAATCACAAGTTTTATTTCTGATAATGTATTTGGCATATTGATTGCAAAATCTGGATTATGGATGATTTGTCTCTAAGTATCAATCAAGAGAAAAAAATATTTTTTGCATCTATTGAGGCAAAAATAGAAGAAAATAAAAAAAAGCTATCAGAAGAACCAGGAAACATTTTAATTCTTAAAGAATTAGCATCACTCTCTGGAAGTGTTGGAATGTATGATTTAAGTGTTTATTTTTCATATGAAGTTTTGAACTATGAACCTAATTCACGTTCAGCCATTTTGATGTGTATAAAATACTTATTACTTAATGGTCAGGAATTAGAAGCTAAAGAACTAATTCAAAATATTCTAAAAAAAAATATTACAGATAAAAAGAATAATAGTCCCGAAGAAATTGTGCAATTAATTCATATTATTTCTAAAGTTTTTGGAGATAAAGAAACTGCACTATTATTGGCAGAGAAAGAAATTAAAAAATCTCCTGCTGATAAAATCTTAATGATTTTAGATTCACATATAAATCAATGGTTTTATGGAAATATGAAAAAATCTAGAAATATATTGTCTAAGATAATAAAAAAATTTTCTATGGAGTTACCTGTATTAAATCAATGGATTGATTTATACATTAGAACTGAATCAATAAAGACTTTAAGATTGTGTAAAATATTTGATAGAAAATATTCTGAATTTAAGAACGTAATAAATAAGAAACTTTTTTTGGCTTATTCCTTTCTTGGTCAAAAGAAAGACGCTGAAAAATATTTGAACGAAATTAACAACAATATTGAATTTATGTTTCATAAAATTAGTATGCATCCAGACTATATAAAGGAATTAAATATACACGAGCTGTTAAAAGATTTTGAACGAAACTTACTTTACGCTGAATCTTTTAATTTAACTCAATTTAACTACCCATTAGCACTTTTATCATTTGTTATTTCAAAAAAATATAAGTCTTTAAACTTTTATGAAAAGAAAAATTATTTTCTAGACCTTTCTCATAAAAGTATTTTTAAGCATCATTATTACTCTGAAAAAAATGTCTTAGCTGTACAATCTGAAATGCCAGATACGCTTTCTAAAATGTCTGAAATTGCTGAGAAGAAATTACAAAGAATTGGTTTGAGAAAAGATTTAGTAAGTCCAATATTCATAATCGGACTTCCAAGATCTGGTTCAAGTTTAATAGAAAAAATAATTTCAGATACTAACGAAATTATTCCTTTTGGTGAATGTCAGATTGTTAAAAAATTAATTTATAATCTTACCATAAAAAATAGCAGTCCATCGCTTATTGAATTATACAAAGATGAATTTAAATTCTTAACTAATAAGCAAAGATTTGTTGACAAGACATTAAATAATTTTCCTTTCGTAAGTCTAATATTAGAGTCATTCCCGAATGCTAAATTTGTTAATTGTAAAAGAGATTCAAAGGAAAATGCGTTAGCTATTTACAATATTTTATTCGATAGTATACCTTGGACGCATACTATGGAGAATATTCTTAACTATATGGATGAGTATTACAAAACTATGGAAAAACTTAACAAAAAATTTTCATCAAATATCTATAATATTTATCATCAAGATTTAGTTAAAAATCCTCAAAATGAAGTTTCAAGACTTTTTAAATTTTTAAAAATTAAATATGATCCAGAAGTTTTAAACAATCAAAATGATTCTTTACAAGTTTTTACAGCTAGTAATTGGCAAGTAAGAGGAAAAATTTCCTCTAAATTTTTAAAAAAATATACTAAAGATTATTATTTGCTTAATAAGTTTTCTGGAAGTTATAGCTGGTTGAAATAATTTTAATAATTTTGTTAGTTTATTAATGTTATAAAATATCATGATCTATTTAAATCTCATGAGACATGCTAAAACAGATTTTAATAATTGTAATGGTAATGATTTTGAAAGACAAATTTGCAAGAAAGGTATTATAAAAACAGATGCTGTAAAAAAGTATTTAGAAGCTAAGAAAATTTTTTTTGATCTTTATTTTTGCTCTCCTTCTGTTCGCACAAAACAAACTTTGCAATGTTTATTAAAAAATAAATCAATTAAAAATAAAAAAATTATTGAAGAATATAATCTGTATGATGGAAAAATAGATAATTTTTTATTAAAACTTAGTAAAATTAAAAATTTTAAAAACATTCTTGTTCTTACTCATGAACCACAAATATCTTACTTTCTGAATTTCTTTTTAAGTGAAAGCGATTGTTCTAAAAAACTTAGAGGGTTACATCCTGCGACATCTTCAATAATTTCAATCAAATTTGACTCAGAAGAATGGGACTCCATTTCAAGTCTTAATGCTAAGCTTTTTCGATTTATAGATCCTGATAAATTACTTACACAAAAAAATAAATAACTTTTTAATAAATTTCACAATTTAGAAAGCCTAACTTAATTTATATGATTTAGTGGCATGTTGTTTGCACGATATGCATCAAAACTTAAGCTAGAAAGAGGATTACGATGGCAATAAATGCAATGCATGTGGCAAAAACAGGTCTTAATGCACAACAAGTAAGAATGCAAATTATTTCAAATAATCTTGCAAATGTGAATACAAATGGATTTAAAAGAGATCGTGCTAATTTTGAATCTCTGCTTTATCAAATCATAAGAAGCAGTGGTGCACAAACATCTGTTGATACAGAACTTACTTCAGGTTTTTCGGTTGGAACTGGTGTGAATATTGTAAATTCAAACAAATTACATTCTCAAGGGAGCATTGTCTCAACAGATAACTCATTGGATTTGGCAGTTGACGGGGGCGGTTTTTTTCAAGTTTTACTTCCTGATGGACAAGTTGTTTACACGCGTAATGGAGCTTTTTCTAGAAATAATGAAGGTATTTTAACAACTAACAGTGGATTCATTATTCAGCCTGAGATTGCTATACCGGCAGAAGCTACAAAAATTAATGTCTCTGCTGACGGTATAGTCTCAGTTCAAATCCCGGAACAGGTTGAAGCTCAGGAGGTAGGTCAGCTTCAGCTAGCTGATTTTCAAAATAGAACAGGTTTACAACCAATAGGTGAAAACTTTTATGTTGAGACTACATCAAGTGGCCCTCCAGTTATAGAAAACCCTTTCGCGGCTGGATTCGGTAAAATAATTCAAGGAGCTCTTGAAAGTTCAAATGTTAATGTAGTTCAAGAGTTAGTTGATATGATTGAAACTCAGAGAGCCTATGAAGTAAATTCTAAAGCTATTACATCTGTAGATGAAATGCTAAGATTTGTTAGTAACAATTTATAGGTAAGATAATGAAATTAATTTTTATTTTACTATTATTTACAGTCCAAAGCTGCGCTACATATATGCAAGATAAAATTGGAGAGGAATTCCAGAGTATTCAGCCTGATTTTTCAAATTTTGAAAATATAAACAAGGCCACAGAAGGAGCGGTTTATGATGGGGATGGCGGTCTTTTTGCATCAGACAGAAGAGCAAATAGAGTAGGCGACATTATTACAATCTCTCTCGAGGAAACGTTAACAGCTGCTAATTCAGGATCAGAAACCTTAGCAAAATCTGATGCTTACACTTTTGATTTACCAGAAGCACTTTTTGGTCCTTCATCCTTAATTGGAAAATTTTTCTTCCCAGGCGGAGTTAAAGAAGGAAATCTCCAGGGTGGAACAACCCAAAACTTTACTGGTTCAGGTACGGCTGCTCAATCAAACAGCATGACTGGAACAATATCAGTAACGATAGTGAGAGTGTATCCTAATGGTAATTTAGAAGTAAAAGGTCAGAGAAAATTGGAATATAACAGTGGAACAGAGTATTTAAGATTATCTGGAGTTGTAAGACCTGACGATATTTCTTCGTCTAATACAGTATCTTCTAAAAAAGTAGCAGATGCTCAAATTTCTTACGTTGGGACAGGTGATATGAACGATAGTGTAACAAAGGGATGGCTAAGTAGGTATTTTGCTTATGTATCGCCATTTTAATTTATAATGAGATTAATTTATACATTCATTTTTTTTACTTATTTTTTCGGTTAATAATTATAGTTTTGCTGACAGAATTAAAGATATGACATCACTTGCAGGGGTTAGGTCTAACCAACTAGTAGGTTATGGTTTAGTTATTGGTTTAGCTAAGACTGGTGATGGAAGTGTTAATTTAACTAAACAAAGTATAGCTGCTATGATTTCGCAATTTGGGGTAATAGCTAATACAGCAGATATTGATGCTACTAATTCCGCAAATGTAATGGTTACTGCAAACTTACCTCCCTTTGCTAAACCTGGACAAACAATTGATGTTACTGTCTCAACAATTGGTAAAGCCAAATCACTTAAAGGTGGAACACTTTTAATGACAGCTTTAAAAGGAGCTGATGGAGAGGTTTATGCTATTGCTCAGGGAAATTTGGTAGTTGGAGGCTTAGGAGTAGAAGGTGCTGATGGTTCAACCACTATTCAAGGAACTCCGACTGTTGGAAGAATTCCAGGAGGTGCAACAGTTGAAAAACTCGTTGAGAATACTTTTCTGGAGAAGGATAATATAGTTTTAAATCTTCATCAGGCTGACTTTTCTCAAGCGAACAGAATAGCAAACACAATAAATGAAACCTTTGGACCTGAAGTTGCTACTCCGATGGATTCTACTTCTATAAAGGTGAGAACTCCCACTAATCCTTCACAAAAAGTATCTTTTATTGGTTTATTAGAGAATATAAATTTTGAGCCAGTGACACCGAAAGCCAAAGTTGTAGTTAACTCTAGAACTGGAACAGTTGTAATTGGAGGAGATGTGAGAATATCTCCTGCAGCTGTTGCTCACGGGAGTTTGTCAGTTAAAATACAAGAGGATACTAAACTATTATCAGAGGGTACTGGAACAGTTGTTGGAACATCTGCAACTGTATCAGGCACCGCAGCTACAACTGCTGCAGATACTGAAATAGAGGTGGATGAAGCTCCAGCTAGAGCATTTGTTTTTGATCCTGGTATTGAACTACAAACACTTGTTGATGCATTAAATGAAACTGGAACAACTGCAACAGATATGGTTGCAATTCTTGAGGCTTTAAGAGAAGCAGGAGCATTAAGAGCAGAGCTTATAATAATCTAAAATTTTGGTGGATTCATGGATAACAATGCCATATCAAAAATTAAAATTAACTTAGATAATAATCTTTCATCAAAAGAATTTAATAAAATTAATAAAGATTCTGATTTAAAAGTTGTTGCTGAAGAATTTGAATCATTATTTGTTTATCAGATGTTGAAAAGTGCTCGAAAGGCAAAACTTTCGGAAGGGTTGTTTTCAAATCATGGAAGTGAAACATATGAATCTTTGCTTGATCAAGAATATTCAAAGACTCTTTCTAAAAATCATAGTTTTGGAATTGCAGATGCACTTATTAGACAATTTGGAGGCGGAAAGAAATAAATGCCTAGTTTATTTGATATAGGAAAAAGTGGTCTTCAAGCTTACAGACAGTCACTAGCGGTTACTGGTCAGAATATAGCAAACGTTAATACTGATGGATATAAAAAGAGAGATGTTGGTCTAGAAGAGGTTACGGGTGCTGGCGGTGGTGTAACAGAGATTTCGGATCAAACAGGGTTAGGTGTAAGAGTTGAACAAATTCGGAGAGCATTTGATGAATTTTTAATTGATAAAGCGCGTCAATCATCATCCTCCTTTAAAAAGGCTGACACTTTTTCTGATGAAGTTAGGGATCTCGAGAACTTACTTCTTCCAAGTGATACAAATCTAAGTTCTTCAATTGGAAACTTTTTTAATTCACTTCAAGATATAGCAGCTTACCCAGATGATCAGGCTT
>CACFLM010000016.1 GCA_902567145.1 uncultured Alphaproteobacteria bacterium | reverse complement strand
TTTTTGTTCATTCACTCGGAGGACAGATTATTTTCACATTAGGCTTAGGAAGATATTTTTACTAGGTATAATAAGCACCAGTTCCTTTTAAACCACAATATCCGTTTGGGTTTTTATGTAAATACTTTTGATGATAGTCTTCAGCTAAATAAAATTTATCAAGAATTTCAATGTCAGTTTTAATTATTCCAAATGATAATTTATCTAATTCAATTTGAAATTTCTTTTTGGAATCCTGCAGTGTTTCAATTTCATCGCTGTTATCTGTTAAGATGATTGATCTATATTGACTACCAATATCATTTCCTTGTCTATTTAATTGAGTAGGGTCGTGAGACTCCCAAAAAATTTTTAGTATTTTTTTCAAACTAACTATTTGTTGATCATAAATTACTTTGACAACTTCTGCATGCCCTGTATCACCATTACAAACGGTTTCATAATTTGGGTCTTTAGAATGGCCACCAGCGTATCCGACAGCAGTTGTATACAGTCCATCTAATTGCCAAAATTTTCTTTCAGCTCCCCAGAAACAACCCATACCAAAAAATATCTGAGAAAGATGGTTTGGTTTATCTATTGTAAGGTCTTTATCAAATATACTCATCACAACTTTTGTTTTACTATTAAATTGACTTTTACACCAATACAAATAATATGAGAAACATACTTAGTGCCCGCAAGGGTTAAAAGGGAAACTAGTTAAAATCTGGTACAGCCCCCGCTACTGTAAATTGTGTGTTTTGTCAATGTGCCACTGATAAAATTGGGAAGGCGACAAAACCAAAAGCAATGAGTCAGGAAACCTGCTAAGTTAGCGTCATTCAATCAGACTACGGGTAGGTCTTCTGATGTGGAAAATCCATCGTGGTGACGTGTTAACCATGGTGGGATTCATTTATCTCACTTATTTTAATTATTTTCAGATGCAAATCTGAGAAAGGAAAAATATGTGGAAACCTCTTTTTTTAACTTTAGTAATATTTATTGCCAGTCTTAATCAAGAAATAAAAGCTCAAACAACAGAAGATGAAATTATTGTACAATCTAGTAAACTACAAGTTGATGGAATCTATGGTGCTGAAACATATACAATAACTAAAAGTGATATTCAAAACTCAACAAGTGAATCGATTGTTGATTTGATAACAAAATATCCTGGTGTAAAAAAACAATTTGATATATATGGTACTGGGTTTGGTGTAGGGTCGAGAATTGATATCAGAGGTTTTGCTGACACAGCTAGGGACAATACAGCAATTCTAATAAATGGTCAAAAACTCACACTGGGTGATATGAGCTTAGTTGATCTATCAATTATACCGATTGACAGTATTCAAAAAATAGAAATTACTAAAGGCAACAATTCAGTTCTTTATGGAAATAACTCGTCTGCAGGGACTGTAAATATTATAACTGACACCCTTCCTGATCAAAAAGACTCTTTGTTTACCAAATTCATTGTAGGATCATTTGGTAAGTTCGAAGGTGCGTTATCAGGTACAAAAACAGCTGACATATATTCAATCACTGGAAATACAAATTTCGTATCGACAGATGGTTTTAGAAGAAATAATGCACTTAATCAAAGAAACGGTAGTATTGAATTTAAAGGAGTAAGTGAAAACCTGTCATATCACATTAATGTTTTATCACACAATCAATTTCTTGAATTACCGGGAATTAGGCTAACAACTGATTACTGGGAAGACCCAAGGGGTACTGGCACACCCACTCAATTTAATCAAAGAAATGGGTATAAATCATTTTATGGAATTGGCTATTCACCAATCAATGATCACGAAATCATTATTGATGGTAGTTATAGCTTTGACAAAAGTCAGGGTAATTTGGGTGAGTTTTCAGATACAGAAATATATAATTATCAAATTTCCCCAAGATATCTTTTTCAAAATAATATTAATCAAATTGAGTTAGACAATATTGTTGGAATCGATCTTATTTACGCTAACTATTACTCCGATAGAATGCAACTTGATGGAAGGCATTATTACACGAATTTTAAAATGATTGATAAAACAGCCGCTTTTTATTTTAACTCAAATATAAAATTGAATCAGCAAAATAACTTTTCTATTGGGGCTAGATATCATGGCAACTGGCTTAAAACTTCCAACAGTGTAACAACAGGGGCTTATTACGGTGGAACGTATACTGATAAATCTTCAGAGAATTTTTCAAACCCCCAGTTTGCATATCATTTTGGTTATGAATACTTACTCAATAAAGACAACACTATTTCTACAAAAATTGGAAGGAGTTTTAGGTATCCTAATTTAGATGAAAGAATTGGATTAAACAACGTAAGTTTTAATTTAGGTCCACAGAAATCTCATGATTTTGAAATTAGTCACAAACTGAATTTTAAAAATCTGAATGTTTCAACAACCTTTTATTACATGAGATTACGTGCTGAAATCTCTACTACTGACAATTCATTTGCCAACAGAAATTTAGCACCAACAAAAAGGTATGGTATTGAAAATAGTTTTAAATATGATTTAACAAAAACAATAAGCGTAGAAAATAGTTTTACACTTACTCAATCAAAATTTCGCGGGGGTGATAGGAACGGAAATGATCTACCAGGCGTTCCTGCTTACGTTGATTCTTTTCAAATTAACTATTCACCTTTAGATAACCTATCAACTTATTTTAATTTTTACTATCAATCTAATTCAAAAATGTTAAATGACTTTAGAAATTTTCAAATTGCAGCAAAAGGTTACCATACTTTAAATATTGGATTTGTAGGAAATTACAAAGGTTTTAAAACCTCATTAGCTCTAAATAACTTACAAGATAAAATTTATTATAATTATGCCGTTGGTTCAGGAAGTGGAACGTATGGAGTAGCGTCTTATTACCCATTACCAGGGTTTAATACATTGTTTAAAATTTCTAAGGAATTTTAAAATGAATATTACTTTTTTGAAAAGTTTAATTATTTCATTTGGGTTTCATATACTTGTAATTTCAATTTTCTTAATGGAAGGAAAGGAATTCAAGAAAAGTGAAACCTCAATGACCGAAATTATTTTTTTATCATCGACAGAAACTAATAATGTTGAAAAGAAAAAAACAAATATTCAGGAAGCCATTAAAAAAACCAAAGATGTAAAAGATAAAACCAATGTACAGAACAATTTAGTTTCTTCAGTCGAAAAAAAAAAAAATGAACATGAATCTTATAAAGTTTCACAAGAAAATTTAACATCAAATAATATTGAAAAAAAAAATTTTGATAATTCTTTTTTAGAAAATAAGTTCTTCAATAGTCTTGATAACACTAAAAAGCCTTTCAACTATAAAATCAAAAATTTTTCAGAAAATCAGAACACCAAAAGCACTTTTGAATCAAGTGCAACTTATAAAATTGGTTCTTCTAAAAATCCACATCCACTTTATCCCTTGATTGCTAGAAAAAAAGGATGGGAAGGTAGAGTATTAATTCAAGCTGAAATTGACAGAGAAGGAAATGTTTCAGAAATAAAAGTATTAGAGTCAAGTGGTTTTAAAGTACTCGATAATGCTAGCCTAGAAACGCTAAAAAAATGGAAATTCACACCTGCCAAGATGGGAAATAAATTCGTTGATGATATTGTAGACATTCCAGTTAAATTTGTTCTAACCAATTAGCTATATTATTTAAACCAGATGTTGGCGTCCCCTACGGGATTCGAACCCGTGTTGCCGCCGTGAAAGGGCGGTGTCCTAAACCACTAGACGAAGGGGACATTAAAGACTTGCAAAATAATAATATGACTATATATATAATCTTTTTAATTTATAAGTAAATTAATTTGTTATGAGATATTTAATTTTTATATATTTACTACTAATTTTTTCTTCGCCCACAACTGTATCTGGCAAAGAAGCTAATAATAATCTTTGCAATCTTAGGGGATACGAAATAATTTTTCCGTACGAGCAAGCAATTAGTAAAATAAAGGATAAATTTAAAAACACTCCAACTATTAAAAGTTCTGAACTTGAAAGGTTTAAGTTACATTTTGAACAAAATTTTCAAGGCATTCCAATTTATAAAGAAGCAGGATGCTCTAACGCAAGACTTTCGGAATATCTAAATTGCTTGATATCTACAGATGGCAAAGATTGTAGAATATATTATTCTCAGATGAGGATAGTTGATTAAATAAATATATCTTCTATAACCAGCTCTGCGTTTTCTTCCCCTCCCCAACTGTTTAAAATTAAACTAACCACTACTGTATTAATTTGACCCTCACTTTGTAATATCTTTCCCAATTTACTACCCAAAGAATTAAAAGCTATTGCTTTTATTCTATTGGAATATTGATCTTCGAGATATAAAGAAAGATGTTTTTCTCCAACAACTCTTGGAAATCTGATGAAGCAATCTTTTATAATAAATTTAGGTTTTGGATTCCCAATTCCAAATGGAGAAAATTCATTCACCTTTTTATATAGTTCATTATCTATTAATGGAATCTTTAATTCTGAATCATAGTTTTTTTCTAAATCTTTTCTATTTTGTTTATACTTATTTTTAAGAAAAGTTTTAAAATCTAAAATTTTAGATTTCCTAATTGTAAACCCACCTGCCATTTTGTGACCTCCACCAGAAATTAACATTCCATTTTTAATAGAATCAAAAATTAATTTTCCCATATCAAAACTCTTAACTGATCTACATGATGCGGAACATGTTTCTGACTCTTCAGAGATTACAATTGATGGGCGCATATACTTTTCTGTTAACCTTGAAGCAACAATTCCTAAAACACCAGGATGCCAAGATTCCTTATTTACACAAATAATATCATCACTATCTTTATCAACCTGAATCAAGGCCTCACTTTCGACTTTCCTTTCAATATTTTTTCTAAGATTATTAAAATCACAGAGCTTTTTTGACAAAACATTTGATATACTCTTCTCTTTTGAAGTCAGTAAATTAACTCCTATTTTAGAATCCCCTACACGTCCACCAGCGTTTATCCTAGGGCCTAAAATGAATCCTAAGTGATATTCATTAATAGACTGGTTTACAGATGATTCTTCAACTAGCGAATTCAAACCAATATTTGTTGTCTGATTAATTATCTTTACTCCTTGTTTTACAAAAGCTCTATTAATTTCATCTAATTTCACTAAATCACAAACTGTTGCTAATGCAACAAGATCCAAATACTTAATTAGATTTGGGGAAGATGAGTTATAGTAATTTAGTTTTTTAAGCTCTCTATTTAAAGAAACAACCAAGAAAAAAACAACACCAGTTGCGCATAAATTATATAATTTAGAAGAGTCCCTTTTTTTTTGAGGATTTATAATTGCGAATGCATTAGGCAAAATACCTGATTCTAAATGATGGTCAACTACAATTATCTCAACATCCTCTTTTACAATTAAATCAATGGATTCATTTGCTGTTGTTCCGCAATCTAGAGTAATAATAAGACTGCAACCTTTTTTTTTTAAGTTTTTAAAGGCATTTATATTTGGCCCATAACCTTCTTTTATTCTATCAGGAATATAAAATTCATAAGAAGCACCAATATCATTAAAAAAGTTACATAACAACGAGGTGGCACTTGAACCATCAACATCATAATCACCCAATATACCAATTTTTTTTTTTTCTTTTATATAGTGAATAATTTTAGAAGTTGCTTTTTGCATATCATCTAATACTAATGGATCCGGTAATGATTTTTTAATTTTAGGCTGGGTGTAATTTAAGAAATTTGAAATTTTTACGCCTCTAGAAGCAGCAAGCTTTGCTATATATAAATCTAAGTTTAATTGATCTTGTAAATTAGAAACTTCAGATTCTTTTACTTCATTTTCAAGCCAATAATATCCTTTAATTGAGCGATTATTATTTTCCGTATTGTTTTTTTTCCTCGCATCAATTAAATTATCCTCTGATATCATAGTAAAAATTTATCATAGTTTTATGTTCAATAATAATAATATATTAATAGCCCAAGGTGGGGGACCAACTAATGTTATAAATCAATCGTTAGTAGGAATAATTATTAGCGAAAAGAAAAATAACACAAAAATTTATGGATCAATTAACGGAGTCAATGGAATAGTAAATAATAAGTTTAGAACGTTAAATAAAGTTTCAAATAGAAACCTTCAACTAATTAGAAACACACCTGGTGCTGCTCTGGGCTCTACAAGAGATAAACCAGATGTAAATTATTGCAGAGACATCTATCGTATGCTTAAAAAAAAGAATATTAGTAAATTTTATTATATCGGAGGAAATGATTCATCCGATAGTCTAAGAATTATTTCAAAATATGCTCTAGAAATGAATTATAACCTTCAATGTATTCATGTGCCAAAAACTATCGATAATGATTTAGTTCTTAACGATCATACTCCAGGTTTTGGTTCTGCTGCAAAATATGTTGCTCAATTATTTTCAGGAATTAATTTTGATATTAAGTCACTTCCAGGTGTTTATATTGGAATTGTAATGGGAAGACACGCTGGTTTTTTGACTGCTTCTTCCTCTTTACTAAGAAATAAAACATCCGATGGTCCCCATCTTGTATATATTCCAGAGTTTCCATTCAATCTAGAAACTTTTATAAATAATATTAAGATAATCTATAATAAATATGGTCGTTGTATAATAGCTGCATCTGAGGGTATTCAAAATAATAAAAAAAAACTCTTTACTGAAACCATAAAAAGCTCTAACGAGTATGATGCTCACGGGAATATACAACTATCAGGTTCTGGAATACTTGGTGATTATCTTGCAAATAAAGTTAAAACCTCACTTAAAATCACAAGAGTAAGGTCAGATACTTTAGGGTATTCTCAGCGCAGCTTCTTGGGCTTAGCATCGGAGGTTGATCAAAAAGAGGCTTTTGATATAGGTTGTGCGGCGGTAAAATTTTCTAAAAGATTTAAAAAATCATTTTCAATTGGAATAGAAGAAAGAAAAACTTATACAAAAAAATACAGAGTTAAATTTGTGATAAATAAATTGGATGATATTGCAGGAAAAACTAAGATTATGCATTCATCATTCTATGATAAAAAAAAATTTAATGTCACAAATAGATTTGTTAATTATTGCAAACCATTGATCGGAAGAAATTTTCCAAATACATCATCTATTATTTAAAATCTTCAATTCTTAAATAAACTGTTTTATTCCTAATGAAATTAAGTCTGTTAATTCTATTTAGTGCTTGCATCATATTTTTTTCTAAACAACTGTGAGTTGTTATAACAATAGTTGCATTTTTGGAGTTATTTGAACGAGATTCTTTTTGCAGCATAGATTTCATGGAGATGTTGTATTTTTTGAATTGATTGGCAATACCAGAAATAACACCTGATCTATCATCTGTTGTAAATCTTAAATAGTAACTCCCAAATCTTGATTCTAATGAAACTTCTTTAAGTTTAATAAAAAAATTAAATTTTCTTTGATTAAATATATTATTAGATAAGCTTATTATGTCACTGAGAACCGATGTAGCAGTTGGATAAGCCCCGGCCCCTTCTCCTATAAAACAACTCTTATTACAGAAATCAGATTCAACTACAATAGCATTATAAACTCCATCGACTCTTGCTATGAATGAGTTCTTCGGTAATAAACATGGATAAACAAAATTTTTGACGTATTTTGTTTCAACCTCTGTTAAACCTAGAAGTTTTACTTTATAACCTAAAGAATCAGCAATCTTTAAATCTTCTAGTTCGACGTTTTGTATTCCCTCATTTTGAATTTTATAGGTTTTGTTTTCATAACTAAAAGCTAATGATGAGAGTATCGATAATTTATGAGCAGTATCTGTTCCATCAATATCAAATGAAGGATCTGATTCTGCGTAACCAAGTCTCTGAGCTTCATTTAGTATTTTCTTGAAGCTTTCATCATATGCCAGCATATTACTTAAAATATAATTAGAAGTACCATTAAGTATACCATATATTTTTTTTATTCTATTTGAGAGTAAAAACTCGTCAATTACTTTAATTATAGGTATACCTCCGGCGACAGCAGCTTCATATTTTAAAATACAATTATTTCTTTTCATCAGGGCATGTAATTCTTTCCAATATTTGGAGACTAATGCTTTATTAGCAGTAACAACATTTTTTTTCTTTTTAAGTGAATCAAAAACAATTCTCTTTGATACACCCTCCTCACCCCCAATTAACTCTACCAAAATGTCATAATCATCAAAACTTAGAAGTTTATCAGCATCATTGAAAAATAAAGTATTTTTAAATATGTTATTTTTATATTTATGTTTTCTTCTACTGGCAATTGCAGAAATTTCTATTTCTGTTTCTTTATTTTTATATTTTAAAAGAAGGTCTAAAAGACCTTTACCTACAGTTCCTATGCCTGCAATTGCTATCTTTATTTTGTTGTTAGACACCTATTAATATATTAAGAAAATTTCAGTTCTTTGATTAGCTTTTGTACCTGCAGGCATATTTTCTTTAAACAATGGTTTAGTGTCTGAAACTGCTTCTGTAATTAGATTATAGCTTGGAAAACTGTACTTTTGAATAAATACATTAGCAACAGATTGAGCTCTTCTATCAGAAATATTAAAGTTAACTAATTTATGCTTTGCTAATGGCATGTCTCTTGTTCTTTTACTTGCATGACCAACGATTTTAATTTTTGCATCTCTATCTTTCGCAATCTTAGCAATCTTTTTTATTTTCTTTAAGCCAGCTCCATCAACTTGACTTGAGCCACTGTAAAAATTAATTGTTGCAACTCTATATTGTATTTTATCATTAATACTTAATTTAGAAATCGTGTTCTCAAAATCATTAAACTTTCTTGTTGGTGAGACAATATTTTTTTCTTCAGTTTGAGTTACTTCCTGCTTATCTACTGTTTCTGTTGTTTCCTCAGAATCATCAATCAATACACTATCGTATTTTTTTGGAGGAGTAGGATCTAATGTTTCTTCAGCTGTTTGGAGGGACTGAGACTGATTTGATTCTTGTAACATCTGCTCTTCTTCTTGTTGAATGTCTGATAGAAGTTGTCCAACCTCATCTGACGGTTCTAAATTATCATCACTTCCAGAAAAATCTGAAACAGATATACAACTACTCAAGATGAATAAAATTGTATATGGGACAATTAGGTTGATTTTTTTAAACATTTTAACTCTCATTGTAAAAGTATAGTTAAAAAAACAGATTCTGAAACTATTTTTTTAAAAATTCTTGACTTAAATTATAATAAACGTCTGGAGTGTTCAATAACAGTTTTTCTTCTGTATCTGATATTTTTCTAACAAATCTTCCTGGGTTTCCAGCCCATAACTCTTTACTTTTAACTAAAGTACCAGGAGTTATTAGCGCACCTGCAGCAATAAAAGCAAACTCTTCTATTCTGGATTGATCTAGAATTATAGAGCCCATACCAATTAAAGAGTTATCCCCTATTTCACAAGCATGTATTGTTGCATTGTGACCAATTGTGACATTGTCAGATATAATTGTAGGACTACCTTTCTTTCCATTTGCTGAAAAGCCGTAGGATGAGACGTGAATAACAGTGCCATCTTGAATATTACATTTCTTTCCAATTTTTACAAAATTTACATCTGCTCTTATCACAGAGTTGTACCACACATTCGATTCTTCTCCTATTTCAATGTCTCCAACTAATATAACACCATCAGCGATGAAAACTGTTTTATCAATCTTTGGTGATTTTTCTTTATATTTTATAAATTTAACCATTAGATTAACGACTCAGTTTCATCAAAACCAAACATAACATTCATATTTTGAATAGCTTGACCAGAGGCACCCTTGATCAAATTATCAATACAACTTACTATTACTATTTTATTTTTAGAAAAGTCTGAAAATATTTTTATTGCTACATTATTAGTATTACACACATCTTTGATAGATGGAATTTTTGATCCAGTATAGATCCTTATAAATGGTTCATCATTATAATAGTCATTTAAAACTTTTTGATAATCTTTATGATCATGCTCACCGTCAACATAAATAGTTGATTGTATTCCGGAAACTATTGGTAAGATGTGAGGAATAAAAGTAAATTTGATTTTTTTATTTTCCTTATTCATTTCTTGCATAACTTCTGGATAATGCTTATGTCCGTCGACCCCATAAGAAAAAAAATTTCCACTTATTTCAGAAAAAAGGTTTTGGAATTTGGGTTGTTTCCCTGCACCGCTTATTCCGGATTTAGAGTCGACAATAACCTCTTTAATGTCTAAAACTTTTTCCCTAAGAAGAGGAATCAATGGTAATAAAATTGAAGTAGGATAACACCCTGGATTTGAAACAAATTTTGCAGCTTTAATCTGCTCTCTATAAACTTCTGTTAAACCATAAAAAAACTTTTCTTGCAAACCATGAGAGTTGTGAGGTGTCTGATAAAATTTCTCATAATCATTGATAGATTCTAATCTAAAGTCACCAGATAAATCAATGATTGGTATCTTAGGGTCAAGATTATTTATTATATCTTTTTGTAATTTTCCATGAGGCAAGCAACTAAAGATAAGATCTATTCTGTCGAAATCAAAGTCATTATAGTCTGTTACGATAACATCTGATGTTGTTTGTAAATTTTGAAAAATGTCTCCTAGTTTTTTCCCAACAGTTGAACTTCCAAAAACACCTCTCAAAAAAACTTTTTTGTGCTTGTCTAAAAAATATAGAAGTTTAGAGCCAGTATAACCAGATACACCAAAAATACATACATTTAATGACATTTCTATCTTTTAGAGAATTGAGGACTTCTTCTAGCTTTGTGCTTACCGAATTTTTTTCTTTCAACTTTTCTTGCATCACGTGTAAGAAAGCCTGCTTTTTTTAATTTTCTCCTTAATGCAGGGTCAAAATTAACTAAGGCTCTGCTTATACCATGTCTTATTGCGCCAGCTTGTCCAGATAAACCACCTCCAGAGACCGTGGAAAAAATTTCTAATTTATCTAAGTTTTCAGTTTTTGATAATGGTTCTTCCAAAATTGTGCTGTAGATTTTTCTTTTAAAGTAATCTTTACTTGATTTTCCATTAACTGTAATTTTATTTCCTCCAAGTTTTATCCAAACTCTAGAAACTGATGTTTTTCTTCTTCCAGTTGCATACGCTCTTCCTAATTTATCAAGCTTGGGCTGTTCAACTTCATTATCATCATCAACTGGTTCGGAAAGTTTAGTTTTTATATCTTTTTCTGCCATTATTTAGTTGACCACGTTTTTTCTATTTTCAGATCCAAAATCTAAGCTTTCAGGTTTTTGTGCCTCTAAATTGTGTTTTTCACCTTTGAAAACTCTAAGATTCGAAAGTTGTTTTTTTGATAAAGCATTTGAGGTCATCATTCTCTCAACAGCCTTTATGATAAGTGATTCCGAGTTCGTTCCTTGTATAATATCTTTAAAATACAGTTCTTTGAGTCCCCCAGGATATCCAGTATGCTTATAATATTTCTTTTGCTTAATCTTATTTCCTGTCATCATTACTTTCTTTGCATTTATAACTATGACATTATCACCACAATCAAGATGTGGTGTGAAGGTTGATTTATGTTTACCCCTTAAAATTGATGCTATCTTTACAGCCAATCTACCTAAAACTAATCCGTTAGCATCGATGAGAAACCACTTTTTTTTTATATCACTTTGTTTAAGACTAAAGGTTTGCATATCTTATGCAAAATAACTTAAAATTATCTGCTGTCAACATCAAAACAAATATTTATGAGTTTTTCTTGACCCACTTAATGTATTCAATATTTACTTCATCATTTTTCAGTTGAGTAATAAAAGGAATATCATATGGATGCGCTTTTTTTACCAAATCTTCAATTTTATTTTTTGTAAGTAAAGTCTTAATAATTAATATCGATTCAACTGATTTTCTTAAATCTCCATTATCTTTATAAAAGCTCTCAATATTTTTTATGATATTTATACAAATTATTTTTTTATTCAATAGTAAATATTTTGCAAGCTTTCTTGATTCTTTAATGTCACCGCATGTCGTATAGAAAATATTAATTCTCATATAAATTGGTCGGGGCGACTGGATTTGAACCAGCGGCCTCCCGTCCCCCAGACGGACGCGCTAGACCAGACTGCGCTACGCCCCGCTTTATATATGAGATTTAATTTCATCTATCAGTAATTTAATTTCATTAATTAGTTCTTTATCTTCAAGTTTAAGTTTTTCTTTTTTCTTATCTTTAAAGAATAAATTAACACCATCAATTGAATACTTTCTTTTATAAAGAAGGAACTTTATTTCTTTAAGAATTAACAACTGATCATAGGAGAAATATCTTGTACCATTTGGTTTCTTTATTGGCTGCAAAACATTTATTTTTTTTTCCCAGAATCTAATGACATGTATAGGTAATTCAAGTTCTTTTGAAACTAACCCAATTTTTTTTAGAACATCATTTGATTTCATCTTTATCAAGAATATTTGAGTTAATTAGATTAAGAAGAAAATTTGAAGGCTTAAAAGTTACTACCTTTCTTTCTGAAATGATAACTTCTTCCTTAGTTTTAGGGTTTCTTCCAATTCGAGATTTTTTATTCCTTACCCTAAAAATTCCAAAATTTACTATTTTTACATCTTTATTTAATTTTATTTGTGAAGAAACAACATTAATTAAAGATTCAAAGAAATACTGACATTCTCTTTTTGAAAGTCCAATACTTTCATTTAAATGATTAACAACCAATGCTTTAGTGAGGACTTTTTTTTCCATTGGTAAATTATATATTTTATAGTTTTAAAATACAACTACCCCAGGTTAACCCACCACCAATGGCGCATAACGCTAATATATCGTTAGATTTTATTTTGCCATTTTCTATAGAACTTGAAAGTGCCAGTGGTATTGAAGCTGCAGAAGTATTTGCATGATATCTAACCGTACTAATTGTTTTATCTTCACCTAAGCCTATTTTTTTTGCTGTACTAGATATTATCCTTTGATTGGCCTGGTGAGGTACAAACCAATTAATGTCGTTAATATCTAAATTACATTCATTTAAGGCCTCCATAGTTGATTCGGTTAATTTGTTAACAGCTTGTTTAAAAATATCTTGACCATTCATCCTAATCTTTCCAACTGTCTGATTTTTAGAGGGTCCACCATCACTAAAAAGACTGTCATGCCAAGATCCATCGGAATATAATTTTGTTGATAAAACACCACAAAAACTTTTCGATTGTCCAAGAATGATCGCCCCAGCCCCATCTCCAAATAAAACACAAGTCCTCCTATCTTTCCAATCAACAATTTTTGATAAGGTCTCGGCTCCTATTACTAAGATATTCTTTGCTTTTTTACACTTAATTAAAGAATCCGCTATTTGAAGAGAATAAATAAATCCAGAACAAACTGCCTGAATATCAAAAGCTGGAATATTTCTCATTTTAAGTTGAGCCTGAACTTTGGTGGCTGTTGATGGGAATGTTTCGTCAGGTGTTGTAGTAGCTAAAATAATACAGTCTATATCTTGACTTTTTAAATTTGCGGATTCCAAAGCCTTTATTGACGCCTTAACTGCTAAGTCTGAAGTGTATTCATCTTTTAAAGCAATGTGTCTTTGCTTAATTCCAGTTCTTGAATAAATCCACTCATCTGATGTATCAATAAAATCTAAGAAATCATTATTTTCTAAAATTTTGGATGGAAGAAAATGACCATGACCCAAAACTCTTGAATTAAATAACATTAGTTGTACAACTCCAATTTTCTTTTAATTTGATTAATATAAGTATTTTCAATAAGAGAAACTGCAACTCCTATTGCATTACAAAATCCAAATGCATCTGTTCCACCATGACTCTTTACGACTATTCCATTCAATCCAAGTAAAACAGCACCATTATATTTCCTAGGGTCAATTCTAGTTTTAAATCTATTTAAAGCTGGTTTAGAAAGCAGATAACCTATTTTTGAGATAAAGGAACTATTGTAAGAATTTTTTAAAAATGTGAAAATCAATTCAGCTACTCCCTCGGCAGTTTTTAAAGCAATGTTTCCTGAGAAACCATCAGTAACAACCACGTCAACTATACCTTTATTTATATCATTTCCTTCAACAAAACCGTGGAAATTAATTTTTTTTTCAATTCTACTTAGGTCAGCGTATGTTTGTTTTACAATCTCATTACCCTTTATTAGCTCAGAACCCACATTTAGTAATCCAATTCTGGGTTTTGGAATCCCTAAAACAGCCTGAGAGAAAATATCACCCATCAAAGCAAATTGGACTAAGTTTTGATTAGAGCAATCTACGTTCGCCCCTAAATCCAGTATTACTGTCTGACCCTTCAAAGTTGGCATCAGACCAGCAATTGCTGGTCGGTTAATTCCATTTAAAGTTTTCAAAACAAACTTCGATATAGCCATTAGAGCACCTGTATTTCCTGCAGAAACAAAACCGTCTGCAATTTTTTCAGAGACATCATTAATGCCAAGTCTCATACTAGATTTTTTTAATTTTCTAAGTGCGTTTACTGGTTCATCGTCAGACTTTATATTTTCAAGTGTGTGAAAGAACTCATAATTTTTTAAAATGTGTTTTTTCAATTGATTCTCAGATTTATTTTTATCACCAAAAAGTTTGAACTTTACGTTAGGATAAATTTTAGATGCCATGTGAACACCTTCTATTGTTGCCTTGGGACCGTGATCTCCTCCCATAACATCAATGGCCAATACTATTTGTTTCAAATTAATTCCTAGTTTACTTTTCGGAGTCTAAGTTTGAATCATCGTCTGACAATTCCGTCTTATCTATGATTTCTCTTTTATTATAATAACCACAAGCTCCGCAGACATGATGGGCTAATTTAAATTCACCGCAGTTTGGACATTCAACAGAGTTAATTCCAAATTGTGCATCATGAGAGCGTCTTTTCCCTCTTCTTGACGGAGTGGTTTTTCTTTTTGGTACAGCCATTGTTAAATATAATTATATCAATCAAATTGACTTGTACATAAAAAATAGAAGAATAACAATATTTTTTTTTAAAATATAAATTTACTCAAATTAAAAATTTGCATTCCAAAAGTCTTTGACATCTAGGTCTCTAATTTTTGAAATACTCTGGTTTATGTATTTTACAATAGGTTTATGATTAGAAAGAAAATAAAAATTTTTATTTATCAAATCTTTAGAATTTTGATCGTTTAAGTGTTTATATTTATCAAATAATTCTGA
>CACFLM010000015.1 GCA_902567145.1 uncultured Alphaproteobacteria bacterium | reverse complement strand
AACCAATTGGTTCTTTTTGAGTGAAAGCAATTCTATTCGATGAAGCTTCATTTATATTCATTGGAATAACTGATCCACAATCTGATTTTAAAACCTCTATACATGACTCGATGCCCTCAACACCTCTTTTAATTTCAATAATGGAATCTGTAATAGGCTTACCTCCCTCTGAAGTAGCAAGTTCAGCCAAACTGTTTAGATTTTGAATAATTTTATCACAAAAGGATTTCAGTACTTTTATGCGATCTTTAGGAGGAAAGTCAATACCTTTACTTTTAGATGCATCGCTGGCGCTTGCAATTATCTTTTCAATTTGCTGACTATCTTGTGTTTCAACCGAACCTATTAAATTTGAGTCCCAAGGGGATTTAACTTCTAACATAACATTATTTATTTACTTTTTGAAAAATTTAATTCTATAATAGACCTTATTAATTACAACAAAATATTAAACTCTATAAAATATGCCTTCATTCGATATAGTTTCCAAAATTGATTTAGCAGAAGTTGATAATGCATTAAATGGAGCTATGAGAGAAATAATTAATAGATACGATTTTAAAAATAGTAAATCAAAAATTACTAGAGTTGATAATGAAATAGAATTAATTGCCGAAGATCAGTATAAGATTGATCAAGTTCAACAAATTTTTAGAACTCATCTTGTTAAAAGAAAATTATCTTCAGGATCATTTCAATTTTCTAAAGTTGAGGATGCTAGAGGAGGTATGTTAAGACAAAAGTCCAAGATAATTCAAGGGATTGATAAAGATATTTCACAGATCATTAATAAATCTATAAAAAATTCAAAATTAAAGGTTCAAGTTGCAATTAGAGGTGAAGAGTTAAGAGTCACTGGGGCAAAAAAGGATTTACTTCAAAAAATAATTCAACTTACCAAAGAGCTTGAAATTAAACAGCCATTACAATTTATAAATTTTAGAGATTGAAAGTTGGCATAAAATTTTCATACCAAGATTATGAAGAAAAAAGAAGATACAATAAAAAAACTGCTAGATAATTCATCAAATACTTTTGTAGATAAATTAGCATCTTTAAAGTATGTTAGTAAAAAAGATTCTAAGTTATTATCCTCAGTCGTTTCAGGTATTTTAAAAAAAAAATAATTATTTTTTTAAAACAAAAAATGCACAACCTTGGTGCCAATCACTATTGTGTCCAGTTATTAAAGAACTGGAGTTATCCGTTGTTGTTCTTATTTCCAAACTTGACATTATATTTAGTCTCTCATTATTAATTGAATCCATAGTACCTTTTCTTACTTGACTCCAATTCCAATCATCAATTATTAAAATAAATCTTTGAGATAATGCTGGTAAGACTTTGCATATAGCATCAAAATGATCTTGATAATGATGGGCTCCATCATAAAAGTAAATATTAAAGTCTTTAAGTGAATTGTAATTTATCTTCCTAAAATCTTTTTCTATTATTGTAAACTTATTTTTTTTTGAGATAAATTTTTCAACATTTCTTAAGAAAGTTTCTCTAGGTTCTAAGTCATAGTTAAAGTTTTGTGACCAATTATCTATGCAAGTTATTTCTAATTCATTATTAAAAGATGCAGAGCAGGCTGAAGAACCAAGCCACGATCCAATTTCTAGATACTTAGGTTTCTTAAATTCTTTTATTAATTCATTGATTAAGATTCTAAATTTTCTTCCTGATAAACCCTGCATACTTAATATATCTTTACATAACTCTGATTCACCAGCCAAAGCTTTTTCTAAAGCATTTTGAATAATAGAAAAAAAATAATTATTTCTATCTCCATTAATTTTTATCACTGTTTCATCCATAGCCGAAATATGATTTAGTAATGAAATAATTTTTTTTTTCTTTTTGAATTTTGATTTTATTTGAATACTTTCCATAATAAACTAAATTTACATAATGAACGAACTTTTACAGTGTAATAATATAAACGATTTTAGAAATCTGGCAAAAAAGAAACTTCCATATCCAATATTTCATTATATTGATGGTGGTGCAGATGATGAAGTTACACTGAAAAGAAATACTGAGTCTTTTGAAAAATGTGATTTAGTGCCAAATGTTTTGAGAGGAGTCGAAAAAATTGATCTTTCAATAAAACTATTTGGAAAAAACATTAGTTTACCCTTTTTTCTTTCTCCTACTGCACTTCAAAGATTATTTCATTTTCAAGGTGAAATGGCTGTTGGAGAAGCTGCTGAAAAATTTAATACTTTTTTTGGTATATCTTCACTTTCAACAATTTCTGCAACAGAAATAAGTAAACTTAATGGACCTAAAATATTTCAATTATATTATCATAAAGATAAGGCTCTAACCAAAAGTATGATTGATGAATGTAAAGACAAAGAATTTGATGCACTAGCATTGACAGTTGATACTATAACAGGAGGAAATAGGGAAAGAGATTTAAAAACTGGCTTCACATCACCTCCTAGATTTAATCTTAAAAGTTTATTAAGTTATGCGACTTCTCCGTCTTGGACATTGAACTATTTATTTAGAAAAAAATTTGATTTACCATTTTTAAGTAGTTATGTGAGAGAGGGAACAAAGTTTGCTGTTTCTGTAAGTGAGTATTTTAGCACTATGCTTGATCAAAGTATGTCTTGGGATGATGCAGAAGAAATAAGAAAATATTGGAAAGGACCTTTTTGTTTAAAAGGAATAATGTCTGTTGAGGATGCAAAGAATGCTGTAAAAATTGGTGCTTCAGCTATCATGATCTCAAATCATGGAGGAAGACAATTAGATGGATCAAGATCACCATTTGATCAATTAAAAGAGATTTTAGACGCTGTGGGTGGAAAAATTGAAGTTATTTGCGATGGTGGTATAAGAAGGGGTACCCATATATTAAAAGCTATTTCATTAGGTGCTAATGCTTGTTCAGGCGGTAGACTTTATTTATATGCACTTGCTGCTGCGGGAAAATATGGTGTACAACGTTCCCTAGAAAATCTCGAAAATGAGTTAATAAGAGACATGAAATTGCTTGGATGTAAAAAAATATCAGAACTTAGTACTAATAATTTACGTTTTAGAAATGATTAACTTCTTTAATACAATTCTATTTTTATCCTTCTTAATTATACTTTCAATTGTAGATATTTCATATTCTAAAAGCAATGATTCACCAAACTTAAAAATTTCTTCAAACAATAAAATTTCATGGAATGAATGGATATTAAAAACCAAACAAGACTTAAAAAGAAAAAAATTCAAGAAAAGCACAATAGATTATCTTAATAAAATTAGATTTAACCCCAAAATCATTGAACTTGACAGAAAACAACCTGAATTTAAACTTACTTTTGATAAATACCTTAAAAATATAATTACAGAAAAGAATAAAAAAAAAATAAATTTTCATTTTTTAAAGCAAAAATTACTTTTAAAAAAAATTGAAGAAAACTTCGAAGTGAATTCAAAAATCTTGGTATCTCTTTGGGGAATTGAAACTTCATTTGGAGAATATACTGGTAAACTAGATATTTTAAGATCGTTAGCCACATTAGCTTATGATGGCAGAAGGAAAGATTTTTTTTCTAAGGAACTTGAAAATGCTCTTTTAATTCTTGAAAAAAAACATTTTAAAAGAGATCAATTCAAGGGTTCATGGGCAGGTGCTTTCGGTCAAACACAATTTATGCCAAGCACTTTTATAAATCACGCTATAGACTTTGATGGCGATTCCAAAATTAATTTATTTAATAAGTCTGATGCTTTAGCGTCTGGAGCAAATTATTTAAAGAAAATTGGATGGAATAATAGTTTGGAGTGGGGCGAAAGTGTTAATACAAAAATCACAGATTATCTTAGTTCATTGGCTAAATCAAAAACATTTAAGAGTGTTAATTTTTGGAAAAATAATGGTATTAGATTAAATAAAGAATATGGGAATAGTAAATTAAGATTAATTATACCAGATTCAAATAATAATGATTGTTATCTTGTCTCAAAAAACTTTGATGTTATATTGAATTGGAATAGATCAAATTATTTCGCTTTAACTGTATTTTTATTTTCTGATGAAATTAAATAGGATATCATTTTTACTTAGATCTTTCTTTGTCATATTATTTTTTAACCTTATTTTAGGCTGTTCCGAGACTACGTTTTTAGTTAATTCTGCTAAAAGAATAGGTACTTGGGGAGACCATCCAAGATATAAAATAGGTAATCCCTATAAAATTAATGGAAAATGGTATTATCCAGCAGTAGATTATAATTACGTTGAAGTTGGTATTGCTTCTTGGTATGGCCCTGGTTTTCATGGTAAAAAAACAGCTAATGGAGAAATTTTTAATCAAAATAAGATTTCGGCTGCACATAGAACCCTTCCAATGCCCTCAATAGTAAAGGTTACCAATCTAGATAATGGTAAGGTTTTGGAAAGAGTTAGAATCAATGATAGAGGACCTTTTGCAGGTAACAGAATAATTGATCTTTCAAAAAAAGCAGCACAAGAATTAGGTTTTGTAAATATTGGAATAGCAAAAGTAAGAGTTGAGATTTTAGAAGATGAATCAAGAGAACATGCATTAAAAAATGACATAAATAAAAGTATGAATGTTGAATCAGCTAAAATTAAAGAGATTAAAAAAACTAGTATAAAAGATATATCTAGTGAAAAAAATTCTTCAATTTCTAATCAAAATCAAATTGAAAGAAAAGAACAAATTACTAAAGAAAACTCGATTCTTAAAGATAAATCTCTTGCCATTCAAGTTGGTGCTTTCACCGATCATAGGAATGCAAAATCACTTACACAAAAGTTGTCTGACTTCAAAGCTTATATTGAAAGAACATTTGTTGATAATAAATACTTGTATAGAGTAAGAATTGGTCCTATTGAGGATTTGAGTTTAGCAGAAACGATTAAAAAAAAACTTTTTGATTTAGGCTACACTGCAAGTCATTTAATAGTAAATTAAATATGAAAAAATACTTAATCTTTTTTATTATAATAACTTTCTCGAGTAAATCAGAATCTCTGGATACTATTGCCAAACAAGCTATTTTGTTCGATTACGAAACAAAAAGTATAATCTATGAAAAAAACTCAGAAGAGTTAATGTCTCCTAGCTCCATGAGTAAAATAATGACTATCTATTATGTTTTTAAAAAAATTAAAGATGGTGAATTAAAGTTGTCCGATAAATTTAAGGTTAGTAAAAAAGCGTGGAAAAAAGGTGGCTCAAAAATGTTCTTAAATGTTAATAGCATGGTGTCCATAGAGGATCTAATAAGAGGTATTATTGTCCAATCAGGTAACGATGCATGCATTGCTATTGCTGAGGGTATTTCTGGAAGCGAAAAGTTATTTGCAGAAGAATTAAATCTTTTAGCAAAAGAAATAGGGCTAACCAACTCTAATTTTACTAATTCTACTGGCTGGCCAGATCCTGACCATCTAACTACTATAAAAGATTTACTAAAATTAACTATAAGAACAATTGAAGATTTTCCAACTTTGTATCACTACTATTCTGAAAAAGAGTTTACCTACTCAGGTATTAAACAATTAAATAGAAATCCTATGCTTTTCAACAGCAATAATGCAGACGGACTTAAAACTGGACATACTTCTCTTGGGGGATATGGGTTGGTTGCGTCAATTAAAAAAAATAATAGAAGAATGATTCTTATCTTAAATGGATTAACAAAAACTAAGGATAGAACCAAAGAATCAGAGAGACTAATAAAAATTGCTTTTAATCAGTATAAGAATGTAAACTTATTTAACCTTAATCAGACTGTATCAAGTCTTCTTGTTTGGGGAGGTAAGAAAAAAAGTGTTAAAATTTACTCTAAAGAAAAAATTAACGTAACCGTCCCCAATAAAATAAGAAAGGATCTTATTTATTCTATTAAGCATTATAAACCTTTATTAGCTCCAATTAAAAAAGATCAACAAGTTGCAGAATTGATAATTAAAAAAAAAAATAATGAGATAATAAAAAAGTTTGATCTTTTTGCAGAATCTGAAATTAAAAAAATGTCATTTTTCTCCAAGGTTTATTATAATCTAAAGTATTTATTACTTGGTGATAGTATCTTTAAATCAAAATGAAAAAATTCATAACTTTTGAAGGTGGAGAAGGTACAGGAAAATCAACTCAAGCTAAATTATTAGCTAAATCGTTATTAAAAATTAATGAACAGAATTTACTTACTCGCGAGCCAGGTGGTACAAAGTTATCTGAAAAAATTCGAGAAATATTGGTAAATAGTAGTAAAATGAATATATCTACTCAGGCTGAATTGCTATTAATCTATGCAAGTAGGTACCAACACCTTGAAGAGAAGATAATTCCTGCACTAAAAAAAAAGACAGTTATTTGCGATAGATTTATTCATTCAACTTACTGTTATCAATATTCAATTAAAGATTTATCAAAAAAGATACAGTTTATTCATAAACATTTTGCATTTAATTTATTACCTGATTTAACAATTTTGATTGATTTAGATCCAGAAGAGGGGGTGAAGAGGAGTTTAAAAATAAAGAAAAAGGAGTTAAGGTATGAGAATAAGAATTTTAATTTTCATAGAAGAATAAGACAAAATTTTTTAAACTTAGCTAAAGGTAATAAAAAAGTTTACAAAATAAATGGATCAGCAACGAAAAAAATTATTCATGTTCAAATTATTGATTACGTGAATTCTAAATCATTTTATAAAAAAAAGTTGCCTTATATTATTTAACTATGATTCAAGAGAATAAAATTATAGGTCACACCGATCAGCTAAATATATTAAAAAAAAACTACGAAAATAATTTTCCACATGCATGGATTTTTAATGGAATTAAAGGAATTGGAAAATATACTACTGCAATAAATTTTATTAGGTCTACAAATAAAAAAAATATCAATCTGGAACAATATTTGTTTGAAGTTAATTTAGATAATAATTTTGCATTAATCGAGGATATTAGAAGACTTATAAACCAAGCACATTTAACGAATGCAAATAATGAGGAAAAATGCTTCATCCTTATTGATAATGCAGATCATTTGAATTTTAATTCCTATAATGCACTTCTTAAAACAATTGAAGAACCACCTGGAAATACAGTAATAATAATAATATGTCATAATTTAAATAAGATTCCTAAAACCATTCAATCTCGTTGTGTCAGACTTGACTTTAAACCTCTAAATAATAAAGAAATAAATAAATTTTGCATTTCTAATAATATAAATTCAAATGGTTTTGATTTAGAAAATAATTACAGTTTTTTTAACGGAAGTATTGAAAAACTCCTATTTTTCATGAGTGAGGAAGGAAAAGTCGTTAAAGAATATTTAATTGATTTAAAAAAAAAAGATGAATTAATATATACTGAATTTGAAAAGTTTTATAACCTAGTTTCAAAGAATTATGAAAAATATTTTGCTATAATTATTAATTATTTATTCGCATTTCAGAAAAGAAAATATATAAAACACAGTAGAAATAAATTATTTTTGAAAAGAATTTTATTTTTTTTTTCAAATATTGAGATTTTGACTAAACAGAATCTAAACATTGATAAGAAAAAAGAACTATATTTCTTGCTTTCTGAATATATCAAAACAAATCGTGATGAATAGTACATATATAACAACACCAATTTTCTACGTTAATGACTTACCTCATATTGGTCATGCTTATACTTCAATTATATGTGACACAATATCAAGATTTAGAAAACTTGAAGGATACGATGTATTATTTACCACCGGTACTGATGAACATGGTCTTAAAGTTGAAAAGGCAGCTAAAGAAAGTGGTAAAACACCAAATGATTTTGTTGATGAAGTTTCAAAAAATTTTAATAAATTAACTACCAAGCTACAGATCCAAAATACAGACTTTATAAGAACAACAGAAGAAAGACATAAGATTGCAGCATCATTTTTTTGGAACAAATTAATTGAAAGAAATCAAATTTATAAAGGAAATTATAAAGGGTGGTATTCAGTCAAGGATGAATCCTTTTATCAAGAAAAAGAATTAATCAAAGAAGATAATATTTTTAAGACAAAAGACGGTAGTAAAGTTGATTGGATTGAAGAAGACAGTTTTTTCTTTAAACTGTCCTCTTGGGAGAATGAATTATTAAAATTTTACGAATTGAATCCAAATTTTGTTAAACCTAAGTCAAGAATGAATGAAGTGAAAAGTTTTGTAAAATCTGGTTTAAAGGATTTATCTGTATCTAGAACTAGTTTTAATTGGGGAATAAAGGTCCCAAATTCTAATCATATAATGTATGTCTGGATAGATGCACTTACTAATTATCTTACATCTATTGGTTATCCAAATATAAGTTTAAAAAAAATAAATTTTTGGAAGAACTGTATTCATATTATTGGAAAAGATATTTTAAAATTTCATGCTGTATATTGGCCTGCAATGCTAATGGCGATAAATCACCCATTACCAAAAACAATATTTGCTCATGGTTGGTGGACTAATGAGGGTAAAAAAATTTCAAAATCTCTTGGTAATACAGTTGATCCTAATGAAATGATTGATAAGTTTGGTTTAGACCAATTTAAATATTTTCTATTACGAGAAGTTCCATTAGGAAATGATGGTGATTTTTCTGAGAAAGCATTAATTAGTAGAATTAATTCAGATTTATCAAACAATCTTGGAAATCTGATTCAAAGGGTAACTAAGTTCCTAAATAAAAACTTCAATAACTCAGTTCCTTATTCAATTAAAGATGAGTCAGGTAATAACAAACAATTAAGACAGGGCTATGATTTAATTAATAATATTAAAATGAAAATGAAAGATTTTGAAATAAGTAAATGTTTAGAGGAGGTTTTTTTATATATTGATGAATTAAATAAATTTATGGATCAATGCGAACCATGGAAAAAGTTTAAGACTAGTCCAGACACAGCAGGAAAAGATCTATCAATATTAATTGAATGCTTTAGAATAATAGGTATTGTTCTTCAACCATTTATTCCAAATGCTTCAAAAAAAATACTGGATATTTTAAATATAGAAGAGACAGCAAGAAATTTTGAAAATTTGACACGAGATCATTCATTGAAAAAAAGTTATAAATTAAATAATCCTCAACCACTGTTTCCCAGATATGAAAAATAAAATAGTTGATTCTCATTGTCATCTTGATTTTGATGATTTTGCGCACGATCTAGATAAGATTATAATAAACGCAAGACTTAGTGGAGTTAAGTATATGCTAAGTATTTCTGTAGATCTTGAAAGATTTAGTAAAATTCATAAAATTGTAAATAACTTTGAAAACATATGGTGTACAACTGGTGTTCATCCTAATAATGTACCAAAGGATATTGATGCTAAAAAGATCGACAAATTAAAAGAGATTTTAGAATTGAATTTATCAAAAAAAAAAGTCATAGGAATAGGTGAAACAGGATTAGATTTATTTAGAAATTTTGATAATAAAAAAAACCAAATTGATTATTTTGAAACTCATGTTGAAGTCTCTGGTCTAACTCAATCTCCTTTAATAGTTCATACTAGGGATGCTGACAAAGAAACTATATTTTGTTTAAAAAGATTTGTAACTAGTCATAAGGCAAAAGGATTAATCCATTGTTTCTCCTCTGGAAAAACCTTAGCAAAATGTGCTCTTGATCTAGGTTTATATATTTCATTCTCTGGTATAATTACATTTAAAAAATCAGATGATCTTAGAAAAATTGTTAATTATGTTCCTTTAGATAGGATACTTGTTGAAACAGATTCACCATATCTTGCGCCAGTTCCAAACAGAGGTAAAAGAAATGAACCAGCATTTACGAAATATACTTTAGAGCAAATAGCAAAGACAAAAAATATAAATGTTGAAAAAGTTGCAGAACAAACAACAAACAATTTTTTTAAACTTTTCTCAAAAGCAAGAAATGAAAATTGAAATTACAATTTTGGGTTGTGGAAGTTCTTCCGGTGTTCCTGCGATAGGAAATAATTGGGGTAAATGCAACCCAAATAATCCTAAAAATAGAAGATTAAGATCTTCGGTCTTAATTAAAACAGATAAGCTAGCATTATTAGTCGATGCTACGCCAGATTTAAGACAACAACTTCTTAATGCTGATGTAAGAAACCTTGATGCTGTTTTAATAACTCACTGTCACGCAGACCACATTAACGGAATTGATGATTTTAGATTTTTAAATGTAATAATGAAAAAAGATCTGAATATGTACGCCACAAAAGAAAACATTAAAGAAATTAAAAGCAGATTTTCCTATGTTTTTGAGGAACTTTCTCCAAAAGCAAAAGGGTTTTATTATAAACCTTGTTTGATACCTAATGAAATAGATGGATTATTCAAAATACAAGATCTTGAAATACTAAGTTTTCAGCAAGATCATGGCTTTGGAGAGTCTACTGGTTTTAGAATTAAAAACTTTGCATATTCATCAGACGTTTTTGATATTAGCGAAAATATCCTTTCAGAACTAGAAGATTTAGATTTGTGGATAGTCGATTGCCTGAGATTTGAACCACACAAATCTCATGCACATTTTGATAAAGTTATGAAATGGATAAAGTTAATAAAACCTAAAAGAACTATTTTAACTCATATGAGTTATGAAGTTGATTACGATCACATAAATTCAATTTTACCAAATAATTGTCAAGCTGCATATGATGGGTTAAAATTAATTATTTGACTAATATTAAAAATTATTTTTTTCAATATTTAAAACCTCGGTTAAGAAAGTTGTTACAGCTTTAATTCTCTGCAGGTTGTGTAAATTTTCATGTACAACTATCCAATACTCCCTCTTAATATTTATATAATTTGTTAGTACGGGTATAAGGTCATTTTCTTTTTTTGCAATAAATGAATGAAGGAGTCCTAATCCAACTCCATTTTTTACAGCTTGTAATTGTGATCTTAGACTATTGCTTGAAAAAATTACATTAAGATTTTTATTGATTTCTTTTAGATAATTTAATTCTGGAAATTCAATTAATTCATCAACATAACTTACAAAACTATGGCTTGAAAGATCTTTTAAACTTAAAATATTTTGAAGGCCTTTTTTATATTTTTTTGAACCATAAAGTTTGACATGATAATCACATAATTTCCATGAAAACAATCTACCTTTCTTTGGTCTAGATAATGATATTAAAATATCAGCTTCATGATTAGATAAACTCCTAGATTTAGTATCTGCAAGTAATTCAATTTCAATTTCTGGAAATTTTTTATAAAATTTATTTAAATATTTACTTATTATTTCAACACCTAAACCTTCACCAACGCTTATCCTAACCTTACCTCTTATTTTAGGGTTAGATTTCAAAAATTTATCATTGATTCCAAATATCTCATTTTCAATCTTTTCAGCATATCTAACTAATTCTATCCCTTTCTCAGTCAATATATAGCCTTTAGGAGATTTGCTAAATAAATCAGAACCTAAATTATTTTCAAGTCTAGAAATTCTTCTAGCAATGGTGGTCGATTCAACTTTTAATTTTTTTGAGGCTACATTTAATTTAGAACATCTTGAAAGTGTGAGAAAAGAGTTTATGTCATTCCAATTAAACATATTTTAATATTAGCTTAAATAAAAAATTTATAAATGCTTTTTTGCATTTTTATAATTCATAAATTATATTTGTAATGCAAATTAATTTATATAATTTAGTATCTAATGACCAAAAATTTAGGACATATTGTAAATGGGAAGTCTGAGTATGACTCAGAGAAGCATATGGATATTTTTAACCCCTCGACTGGAAAAATAATATCTTCAATTTCAAATGCCTCTAAAGCTACAATTGAAAAAACTTTAATAAGTTCTGTAGAAGCTTTTAATGAATGGAAAAATTACTCTATTGCTAAACGATCATCAATACTCTTCGAATATAAGGTTTTATTAGAAAAAAATATAGATAAAATAGCTAAAACCATTAGTAAAGATCTTGGTAAAGTTCATGACGACGCAGTTGGTGAGGTTAGAAGAGGCATTGAAAATGTTGAGTATGCCTGTGGCTTAGGTGAAATACTTAAAGGGGAGTTTAATAAAAATATTAGCACTTCCGTTGACTCTTGGAGTGAGTTTTCACCCTTAGGCGTGGTTTTAGGGATAACTCCGTTTAATTTTCCAGCAATGGTCCCTCTGTGGATGTTTCCTCTAGCTATTGCAACTGGGAATTCATTTATTTTAAAACCTTCCGAAAAAGATCCTCTTGCTTCAATGCTAATAGTTGAACTTTTCAATCAAACTAAAGCTCCTAAGGGCTTACTAAATTTATTAAATGGAAACAAATCTGTTGTTAATAATTTAATAAAAGATGAAAGAGTAAAAGCAGTAAGTTTTGTTGGATCGACTCCTGTTGCTAAAAGTATTTACGAATTATCTGCAGTTTCTGGAAAAAGGTGTCAAGCACTTGGAGGAGCAAAAAATCATGCATTAGTTCTTCCTGATGCAGATATTGATTATACTACAGACCAATTGATATCTGCTGCATTTGGTTCATCGGGGCAGCGTTGTATGGCACTTTCAGTTGCCGTTGTAGTTTCAAGTGTAAAAGAGAAATTTTTAGAAAGTCTTCAAGAAAAGGTAAATAAATTAAAATTCGGACTTGATAATCTTAATTCAAACAGTTTTGGTCCCTTAGTCTCTAAGGAACATTTAGAATCAGTGAAGAATTATATAAAAATGTCAGAAGAAGAAGGAGCTAGAGTGCTAATTGATGGGAGAAACTCAATCAAAAGAAAAAACTCTAATAATGGTTATTTTTTAGGTCCCACTATAATTGATAATGTAAATTCTAATATGATTTCATATCAAAATGAAATTTTTGGACCAGTATTGCAAGTAATTGAAGTTAATGAAACAAATCAAGCTATAAATTTAATTAACAATAATAAATTTGGAAATGGATGTTGTATTTTTACAAGTAGTGGGGAAAAAGCAAGATCTTTCTCTGAAAATGTAGAAATTGGTATGGTTGGAGTAAATATTCCCTTACCAGTTCCATCTTCATTTCACAGTTTTGGAGGGTGGAAAAATTCACTATTTGGTGACCTAAATATATATGGTCCGGATGGTGTTAGATTTTACACTCGAAGAAAAACAATTACTCAGAGATGGCCTTTATCTGGCTCATCAAAAGGAGTAGACTTATCAATGCCTAGTAATTTCAAACAATAAAAAAGGAGCTAAAATGAAAAAATTACTAATTATCTTAGCAATGATTTCTCTTAATTTTACAGATAAATTTGCTTATTCAGATGGTCATATGGAAATAGTTTGGGAGACCGAAAAGGTTTTTGAACTTCCAGAATCTGTTATTTATGATTCAAAAAATGATGTTCTCTATGTATCAAATATAACTGATCATCCATTTAATAAAGATGGGACTGGTTACATATCAAAAATTGGATTAGATGGAACCATTATTGAAAAAAAATGGATCGATAAATTAAACGCACCCAAGGGTCTAACTATTAGTAAAGATAAACTATATATAGCTGATATTGATGAACTTGTAGAGGTAGATATAGAAAACGGTAAAATCTTAAATAAATATAAAGGCTACGGCTCAGTATGTATGAATGACGTTACTGCAGACAAATACGGTAATGTTTATGTAGGCGATACTTATAACGACACTATTTATAGATTAAATCAATTCGGACAATTACCTGCGTGGTTTTATAGCCCAGGTTTAGCTCCAAATGGTATTCATATAGATGATGATGAAGGAAATCTTATTGTTGGAAGTTGGGGCGCTGTAATGGAAGGTTGGGGAACTCCAGAACTCAAAGGGAGCCTAAAAAGTATCAATATTCATACAAAAAAAATAAAGGACCTTGGAAAAAAACCAATTGGTAATTTAGACGGTATAGAATCTGATGGTAAAGGTGCCTATTTTGTAACTGACTGGACTGGTGCAAAATTATATAGAATTAAGAAAAATGGAAAATTCAAGGTTATTGCAGAAGTAGGCAAAGGTGCTGCAGATCACGAAGTAATTCTTGATAAAAATTTAGTAATCATTCCAATTATGGCTGAGGGAAAGGTTATTGCACTAGAAGTTAAATAATCAAATGTCTTCACAAAAGCTTGGAATTTTTAATAGTTTATCAAAACCGTTTGTTAAATTAGTTGAAAGATTCTATCCAGATGCTTTTATTTTTGTAATTGTTTTATCTGTATTAACATTTGTTTTAGCTCTTGTTAATACAGATTCAACTGTTGTTCAAACTTTAGAAGCTTGGGGTAACGGCTTACCTAAACTCTTTACATTTACAGCTCAAATTACGATTATAATGATTACAGCGCATGCACTAGCGCATACTAGTCCAATTGAAAATATTTTATCCAAAATAGGTTCTTACCCAAATTCCTCAATTCAAGCTTATGCATTGGTTACATTTATCTCTGGAATGGCAAGTTTATTTGCCTGGTCATTCGGGTTAATTGTTGGGGGTATTATTTCAAAGTTTGTAGCAATAGGTTGTACTAAAAAAAGAATAAGAATACATTATCCTTTATTAGTAGCCTGTGCATATTCGGGGTACGTTATTTGGCATATGGGTTACTCATCGTCTGCTGCTCTATTTGTCTCCTCTGATGGTCATTCCTTAGTTGAAAAAATTGGCATCATTCCTGTTACTGAAACTATTTTTACATCTTTTAATATAACTCTAGCGTTAACAACATTGTTGATAATAACAGTTGTAAATCCTTTAATGAGACCAACAAATAGTTCAGAAATTAAGGAAATTGATCCTAATATTTTTCGCTTTGAAAGCAAAAACAATAAAACAGATAATCTCAATAACAATAAGAGAAACTTTGCACAAGTAGTTGAGAATAATAGGCTTATAAGCATATTTGTTGGATTCTGTTTGTTATTTTTTATTGTATATGTATTTTATCAGAAAGGATTTTCTCTGGATTTAAATTTGGTAAGTTGGACTTTTTTAGGATTAGGTTTGATTTTGTCTAATTCACCAATTCACTATGTAAAATTGGTTAACAAAGCAGCTATTACGGTTGGACCAATAATACTGCAGTACCCTTTTTACGCTGGAATAATGGGAATAATGGCGGATACAGGTTTAATAAATGTATTTGCGCAAAAAATTTCAGAAATCTCATCATCTGAAACTCTGGGATTTTATTCGTTTCTATCTGGAGGCTTGGTAAATATGTTCATTCCATCTGGAGGAGGGCAGTGGGCAGTGCAAGGGCCTGTAATGATAGAAGCGGCTAAAAATTTAAACGTAGAGCCATACGTTATAGTTTTAGGGGTTGCTTATGGAGATCAATGGACAAATATGATTCAACCTTTCTGGACTATACCACTTCTTGCAATTGCTGGATTACATATGAGACAAATAATGGGTTACACCTTTGTAATATTTTTAATTACAGGAGTTTTGTATGGTGGAGCAATGTTATTTCTTGGCGCTGGCTGAAAGATTAAAAAAAAATATTTTACTTAAAAGCAAAGTATTTATAGTAATCTATAACTGATGTACTTTTTGATTAAATTTCAAGATTGTTATATAGATGACCTATAAAACAAAAGTAGTAAATAATAGTGAATATAATC
>CACFLM010000014.1 GCA_902567145.1 uncultured Alphaproteobacteria bacterium | reverse complement strand
AAGACTATCTTTTAGCTAATCAAGAAATTAAACCATGGATGTGTGCGATATCAGCTATTTCAACATCTAACAGTGGATATATGTTTATAGGTCAAATTGGATTTACATATACTTATGGACTTCAATCTATTTGGTTAATGTTTGGTTTAATCTTTGGAGATTATTTGTCGTCATTATTTGTTCATAAGAATTTAAGAAAAAAGTCAGAAGAATTAAAAGCTTTTAGTTTTGCCAATGTAATTAGTAAATGGCATGGAAAAAATTACAGGTATTTACAAATTTTAAGTGGTTTAATTATTCTGATTTTCTTATCCACTTATGCAGCAGCACAGCTTAATGCGGGAAGCAAGGCAATGCATATTTTATTTGATTTGGATTATGAAATTGGTGCAATTGTTGGAGGTATTATTGTTGTTCTTTATTGCTTTTCTGGAGGCATACGAGCCTCAATATGGACAGATATAGCACAATCTTCTGCAATGATTGTTGCGATGTGTTTAATGGTTATATTTGGAATAAAAGAGTTAGGAGGAATGTCAAATTTCTTAAATAATTTACAGAATATTTCTCCAAATTATATGAAATGGTTTCCATCTTCTAATTTTTCAGATTACCTTTTTGCACCATTTTTATTTATAATGGGTTGGGTATTTTCTGGAATAGGAGTTATTGGACAACCACATGTGATGATAAGGTTCATGGCAATAAATAATACTGATAATATACCGCAAACAAGAATATACTATTATGGTTGGTACATATCGTTCTATATGTTAACAATCTGTGCGGCTTTTGTTGCTAGATTATTAATCCCTGAGACTAATAACTTAGATCCAGAATTAGCCTTACCAATTTTAGCCACTAAATTACTCCCTGACTTCTTAGTTGGAGTAGTTTTAGCTGGAATCTTTGCTGCAGCAATATCAACCGCAGATTCTCAGATATTGAGTTGTACTGCATCAATAACAAATGATCTTTTCTCAAATAAAAAAAATAGTTATTTCTTTAATAAAACTGTTACATTGATGATTACATTATTCGTGGTAACAATAGCTATAAATGACAACAAAAATGTATTTAATCTTGTATTAATATCATGGTCGACCTTGGCTTGTTGTTTTTCTCCCATACTAATTGTCTATTCATTCAGACAAAAAGTAACGCAATTCTTATCAATAATGATGATGGTTATCCCATTAATTATTTTACATCTATGGAGATATTTTGAGTTAAATATTTTGATTTATGAAGTTGCTCCTGGTATAATGTCCGGAATTATAACTTTTTTAATTCACAAAATTTACATGAAATTATTTTACAAAAAATTTTAAAAAAGATAATATACCTATTGAATTTTCAAGAAAGCACTCTAAAAAAGTTACTAGAAATTTAATAAATAAAAAAACAGAAACCTAATTGGAAATTCTACTTGAGTTCACATAATAATTGCACAAATAACAATAAAGTATCTAAAGTTAATTCATCATGGATTAAAAAAGTTAGTTCTGGGATATATCCTAGCAACAATGATCTATTAGAACATTTAGATATTATTCACAAAAATTATGCAGGTTTTACAGAGAAAGTTGCAACGAGTTGTCTTGATTCTAACGGAAAGAATAGTTATGAACTTCTTTTGGATATCGTAGATAAAGACAAACATAAAAATTCTAATGTTCTGGATTTAGCTTGTGGAAGTGGTGTTCTGCTAGAACTATTATTTATCAAAAGTTTTACTTTTCAATCTCAACTTACTGGGATAGATATTAGTGAATCCGAACTTCAGCTTGCTCGAAAGAAACTTTCACATTTAGATGTAAACCTTTATAAAGATAAAGCTCAAAATTTAGATTTTATTGAAAATAATTCACAAGATTTAATATTTTGTCATTGGGCACTAACACTAATGAATCCTATAATTCCTGTACTCAAAAATATTAAACGTATTATAAAGAGTAAGGGAATCTTTTCTGCAATTGTTGATGGTGATTTGAATAGTGCACCAGGATACTCACAAATTAATGATATAATTTATAAACATACTCAAAAAAAATATTCAAAATATGGTTCAATTGAAATAGGAGATTCCAGAGTAAGGTCGGCTAAAAGTTTAAATAAACTTATAAAAGAAATATTCACTGATGCAGAAGTAACAATTTCTCTCCACATACTTTCAATGAAAGACACACCAATTGTTTTGGCAAAAGAAGTTTCAAAATTTTTCTATGCTTCACTGGTATTATCAACAGATGCTCGTAGTAAATTGATATCAGAGCTTGAAGATTATTTTCATGCAGAATCTATAGAAGGTTTAAGCGTTTTTAATTTACCAGTAAATCAGTTAATAATTAAACAAAACTAATATTTATTCTCCCCCGGTTCAATATATTTATAGGGGGTAATTTTGGGGTATAAAAATACAAAATCAAGCTTCTAAAGAATAGGGAATCTTGAGTTTCTATATTGTATGGTGAGACAGAAATTATCATTAAAAAGCATTAAAAAACCAAAGAAATATTGATTTTATTTTGGATATCCATTTAAATGCGGGGTAAGCTTGGGGGTTATGAATTTTTTTTTACACCTAAATAATTTTAAAGTCTTGATTTTGGTGGGACTAATTAGTCTCCTAACGGCCTGCTCAAGTACACGGCTTGTATACACGTTTGTTGACAATTTTATTGAAGATGAAGTCGCTTATTTCCTTGATCTAGATATAGAGGAAGAAGTAGTGCTGAGTCAACAGGTATCAGAAATGATCGTCTGGCATAAAACATCCATGTTACCAAAATATGCAACTTACCTCACAGATATAGCAGATATAGTTGAAATGGAACAATATGACTCCTCTGATATTTCTAAAATCTTAGAAAACGGACGTTCTCTCATAAAAGAAACAGTTGCTGGTTTAACACCGTACGCTTCAAGATTCCTTATTCGGTATCAAACGATTGAAGGCATTGAATTCATGGAAAAAAAAATGCTAACGCGACAACAAGAACGCATAATTGATCTTTCTAAACCTGAAGACTTTTTATATGAAAAGCGATTGAAGCGGTTGACATCGAATTTTAACAGATTTCTCGGAGACCTTAACAATACACAAGTGGTATTACTTGAAGCTCATTCTCGAGCCACCTTAGGTGAGTCAAGAATTCGCTTGCATAACCGGACAGTTCGTCAAAAAGTTTTTATTAGATTTCTTAGGACAAAGCCAGCTGAAGCTGAATTAACGGCTTATCTAAATAAGCTTTTGTTACGCGGTCATTTGATAACCAATCCAACCTTTCAGATTTTCTCAGAGGAATCTTTAGACCGGTTTAATGGGTTGATTGTAAACATATTAAAGAGTTCGTCAAAGGAACAACGAGATATAATCATTAGTAATCTTCGAGACTATGCAGAGGATTTTAAAACTGTTTCTTTAGGAAGAAGCATCAGCAATAAATTAAAAAAGCAAGTTTCTAAAAAACAAGGAATTTAGTTCTTTAGATAGTAGTAGAGAGATAGGAATTATCATTTGAAATCATGAAAATTATAGTTAGATATTAAAATATGATAAAAAAAAAATTAAAAAAACAAACTTTCCTTGAATCTAGTGAATCTATTAAAAGCGAAAATAAGGCTTGGGATAAGGATAATCAAGCTTGGTGGGATTGGTATGTTTCTCTGGCTGACAACTCAAATTCAAACACAAAAGATACTTTGTTAGAGTTAGCTGAGCCGCCAAAACTAAAATATTCTTCCAAAACTAATTTAAAGAAAGAACTCTCAAAACCATACAACTTAACAATAAATAACATCAAAACTTTTCAAAGAAATGGTTTCATTAAATTAAAGAATATTTTAACACCAGCTGTGATCCAAGTTCTACGTTGTGAAATTCTATCACTTTTAAAAAAGACATTTAAAAATTATAGTGAAAACAAAAGAAATCGTTTCTTAAGCCTTGAAATGATGTGGTTAGAAAATTCTTTAATCAGAGAATTTGTTTTTAGCTCTCGAATAACAAAAATTTGTGCCGATTTACTTTCTGTAAAAAAAATTCGTCTTTATCATGATAACGCCTTGGTTAAAGAATCGGGTTGTGGTCGTACACCTTGGCACTACGATGATCATCATTTTCCTTTAGAGACTAATGATGTTATAACTGTATGGATTCCAGCTCAAGCTATTCCGGTTGAAATGGGTCCGTTAACCTTTGCAAAGCCATTAGATGTTTACAAGCTTGTGCAAAATATTAAATTCAATGAATTTGATACAAGTTACGATAAAAAGATAAATGATATTTTTAAGGCCAAGCAAGTTTCAATTGTTGAAGAACCTTTTGAATTAGGTGAGGTAAGTTTTCACCACAACCTAAGTTTTCACACCGCCTCAGAAAATAAAACAACCCAAAGTCGGATTGTTTTAGCCAATACATACTTTGCAGATGGTGCTCGTGTTGTAAATGATCCTACTATGGTTTCAGGGGATTGGAAAAAATTTATTCCTGCAACGAAACCAGGTGAAATTGTTTCAAGTAATTTAAACCCTATTTGTTGGCCTATATAATAAAATTTAGTAAAAAATTAAATGTTTTTATAAATAATTATGAAAGTTTTATTGATTCTTTTTTTATTTTTAAACTATTAAGAAAATAATATTCCTCTTAAGTTAGTCAATTTTAGTAATATTTATGAAGGAGGGGATCGAGTAATTTGAAGATTGGGTGTGATAATTCCGAAACTTATTGAACAGATAAAAATATAAATAGCAAATATAATAAATTGAACATCTAATGACACACCTTTGTCTAATAACAACCCCATCAGTGCTGGCGAGATAGAGGTAGATAGCACAACCATGGCAAAACACATAGCTCTAATTGAACCAAGATAATTAATTCCATAAAGCTCAACCCATATAGAACTTATAATAATAGTTGCAGCTCCACTAGATGTACCCATTAAGATCATAAATACAGGTGCAACGTAGGTGTTATCTGTGCTAGCTAATAGTAGCAACCCAAAAGCGAGAGGTAATAAAAAAAATCGTAATAAATGTACTGTGCTAAAACGATCCACTAGCCAACCGGTACCAAAAGTAATCCCAATCACGCTTAACGCAAAAAGTGGATAACAGTATGCAAATAGTGTGATTGACCAAGATTTTGTTTCAACTAAATGTATTTGATGAAAAAAAACTCCTGTTATAATGAATGGAGATGCAAGAAGTCCAGGTATTATTTGGTAAAATCGTAAATCTTTTAGTACTTGTGAACGATTCCAAGACACATTTAAAATATTTTTTGATTCCAAAGAACTATTATTAGATCGACAAAACTGACGAGATTTTAGATATCTTCCAAGCCAGTAAACTAGAGGTAGAATAATAATAATTATAATTATGCCTATTCCCAACCAAATTTCACGCCAAGTAAACTGTAATAAAAAATAAATAATTAGAGAGGGTAACAAGGCCTCTCCAATCGGGTGTCCCAATAATGCGATACTCAAAGCACGGCCCCTTTTCTCAGAAAACCAACGAGCCATAGCAGTTATTGCTATATGCCCAAGCATACTTTGACCGAATAAGCGAAGACCTAATAAAGATAAAAAAAGTATAAGAATTGTTTCAGCACTTGATAGTAAAAATGCAAACCCACTTAATGCTCCTAGAGTTACTAGTCCAAGCAAAGTCAAATTGAATTGGTCTGTAAGTTTGCCTAGCCAAAAAAAAACTATTGCGCTTACAAGTGTTGCTGCTGAATAAAATATTCCAAACATTCCATGAGAGAGGTTAAATTCATTTCTTATTTCACCAGAAAAAAGAGAAATAAAGAACGTCTGCCCGATACTTGAGCTAAATATTAAGAATACACCTATACTAAGCTCCGGTATAGCAGCTAATAAAACCCTTTTCATAAACATGAATAACAAATTATAGTTAAATAATTATATTTACTATTGATAGAAGTTCCTTCAGACATAAATATTAATCTTTCGAAAGAAAAATCAACATTACTTGCTGCTTGAATCGCCATTGTTTGTCTTTGATACAACTATTTAGATATGGACCAGTAACAGAGTTTCTAAGCATTTCCTTAAGGTTAATTGTATTATCAAAAACACAACGTTGAAGGTATCCTTCAACTTGTATAACTGCATTCTCGGATATACTATTTTCATAAGTTATCTTCTCAACTCTATGGGGAATATTAATCTCTAGCTGCAATATCAGTTGCAATCAAAACTGTAAATTTTTGATTTCTGAATTTATTTAAAATATTTAAACGTTTATTTTGTCTTACATTACCATGTATTGCATTTACTGATACACCATCTTTTTGTAGTTTCAAATAAATTCTTTTAGAACTATGTTTGGTTTTCATGAAAACTAATATACTTCCTTGTCTTGTATGAAGTTCTTCTAATAATTTTTCGTATTTGTCAGCTTGTTTAATGCTAAGAACACTATGCTCAATATTTCTGAGAATATTTTCTTTAGTGTCAACTGTGATTTTAAGTGGATCATTTAAATATTTTTCTGAAATACTTTTTATATTATTTGGCAAGGTAGCTGTAAAAAGTAGAGTTTGTCTATTTTTGGGCAAAAAATTTATAATTTTTTGTATTTGATTAATAAACCCTAAGTCTAGCATTCTATCAGTTTCATCAAGAACTAAAATATTGATATTATTAAGGTTTAGAGTTTTTCTTGTTATATGATCATTTATTCTGCCGGGTGTCCCGATAAATATTCTTGGTTTTTGTTTGATTAATTCTATTTGTTTTTTTTATGGAATCTCCTCCAATTAAAACTGCAGTCTTAATTTTTATACTTTTGCCCATCAAATCTCTTAAATGTTTGCCAACTTGGACAGCTAATTCTCTTGTTGGAGTAAGAATTATTGCTGATAATGATTTATTTTTGTTTAGTCTTTCTATAATCGGTATACCAAATGCTGCAGTTTTACCTGTTCCTGTGTTTGCAATTGCTAAAATATCCTTGCCTTCAAAACCTGGTCGAATTGCCTGTTGTTGAACAGGAGTTGGCTTCAAAAGGTTTAAAAACTTTAGATTTGAAAGAATTTCTTTAGAAATTCCAAGTTTATGAAAGTTTTCCATCGTAAATTATATTAGAAATTTACTTAGTTCATGTGATATAAAAATAAGCAAGTGAAAAATAATTATTTATTTTATAACGAACTATTTTTACGTAAAATAATTATTTTTTTTTAAAGTAAAAAATTAACATACTGTTTCTCTATTTAAAGCCAGACGCGGCCAAAAGCCTATGATTTCTTTGCCTCTACGAGCTTTAAATTGGTTTCTTATACCTAAAATAGTTAGACTTCTTTGTTTAAAGCTATCAAACGGAATCTACCACCTTTGTATTTATTATCATTATTATTAATCATCTCTAAGATATTTAGACTTTGATGAAGTATCTCTATTCCAATTGCATAATCATGTTTGATTTTTAAAGCATGTAATAATATTGATCTTATAGTTCCTGCGTGTGAAATAATCACTGTACTTTTACCTTTTAATACATTTAAATTTTTAAGCCAAATTCCAACCCTCTTAGTTTGTTCTTTAAAGCTTTCTCCATTAGGAGGAGAAACATCGGGCGAAATAAATGAAAAATTATGTTTAGTTTGATTTTTTTTTAAAATTTTCCAAACTTCAGAAATTTTTTTTCCTGACCAATCACCAAAATTTTGTTCAATTAGTTTATTTTCACGCACCATTTTAGAATAAGCTACATATTTTGATAAAGCCTCTGCAGTTTGAATTGCTCTTCTTAATGGACTAACATACCATACACAATTATTTGGGATTAAAGTTGCTAACATTTTTAGCTGATTGTTTTTTATAATTGCATCAGAGTTATGCTTTGGGAAAAAACCCTTCATCTGTTTTACAGGTGCATGTCGAATTAAATATAATTTTGCTGGCTTAATCAATTTACATTAACCGTTACAATGATAATCCCTAATAGAAACACCACCTCTGTTAAAAATGCAATTGCTCCTAAAATGTCTCCTGTTATTCCTCCTAATGCTTTTTTGGACTTTAATCCCATTATATAAATTATTATTGCCATCAACATCGCACCAAGTAAGATCCCATAAAAAGGAAATATTACTGATGTAGGTACAATCCAAATCATAGTAGCTAAAAATAAATTCTTATGTGAAACTATTCCAACAATACTTCCTACTTTAGCAAATCTTGAGTTAATAAAAAAATTTCTCGAAAAAATAATTGCTAATTTACCAGAGGCAAAGCCAACTGATAGTATAGTTACTAACGAGTATCCGTATTCAACTAAAGTTAACAACAATCCTAGTCTAGTTAGTAACCCTAAGATTAATGAAACGACTCCATATGTTCCTAAACGACTATCATGAATAATTTCATTAATTCTTTTAGGAGATCCCCCGGCCCCCAAGCCATCTGCAGTATCAGCTAATCCATCCTCATGAAATGCTCCAGTCAAAAAAATACTCAGACTAATTGCAATCACACAAGATAAAAAAGTTGGTAATCCAAAGAAAATTAAAAAATCACCTAACGCCCCTGACAGTCCACCTATTAGAAATCCTGCAAGAGGAAAGGCCCAGGCAGCCTTTGTTAAGTCTGGTGCTTTATCTGAAAAAAAAGACCAATTAATTGGTATTCGTGTAAAGAACATAACTGTTGCAAAAAAATCTTTAACATATTTATTTTTTATTAGTATCCACATAATTAATTTTTTTTGCTTACGCCAGCTTCTAAAAATGTTGCCATTTTATTGTGTGTAGCTAAAGCAGCTTTTATTATTAGAGCAGCAACAGCAGCACCGCTTGCTTCTCCAAGTCTCATGCTTAAATCTAGTATAGGTCTCATTCTTAACCGAAAAATAATATCTTTGTGACCTGGTTCTGTTGATACATGAGAGATTAGACAATGTTCTAGAATATTCTTGTTAAAAATGGTTAGAGTGGCTGCAGAGGCAGTTGATACGAAACCATCTAATAATATGGGTATTCCTCTTACTCTTGCGGCAATAACCGACCCTGCAATTGCCGCCATCTCTCTTCCACCAAAAGAGGATAAAATTTCAATTACACTATCAAATTTTCTTCCGTGCAATTTTAATCCTTTTTTAATAACAGAAATTTTGTTTCTAAGATCTTTTTCCGATATGCCCGTTCCTAATCCCGTCCATTTTTTAACTGAAGCGTTAAAAAGAGCACAAGAAATAGCTGTTGCTGATGTAGTATTTGATATACCCATCTCACCGAGTATTAATAAGTCACACTTTTTTGGAACGGAATTATATCCTAACTGCATTGCAGAAAATGTTTCATTATAACTCATTGCTTTTTCTTCTGAAAAATCTTTTGTAGGTTTTTCAAGATCTATAGGAATAACTGATAGTGCAGTATTTGATAGATTACACAATTGATTAATTGCAGCCCCACCTTTCTTGAAGTTTTTTACCATTTGTTTCGTGACTTCAGATGGATAAGCTGATACATTTCTTTTAGATACCCCATGGTTTCCAACAAAAACAAGGCACTGAAAATTATTCATTTTTGGTTTTTTTCTTTTTTGCCATCCTGCCATCCATATCGCATATTCTTCCAACTTACCTAAACTCCCTCTGGGTTTTGTCAAACTATTTTGATGATTTTTAGCTAAATTAGCATAATACTTATCAAATTGTTTAAATGGAACCTCATCATTTAGAAATTTTTTAATGATATTTTTTTTGATCATATTGAGAGTTTAGTGATTAAAATTTGTTTTTCAATTTATAAGCTTTCATAAATTTATATAGCTGCATCAACCTCAATTAATTGTGGAGAGACCTTCATTCACCCCAAACTTTAATACTCTTTGTTCATATCAGATTAATATATGTTTGATAAAAATAAAATATCCAAATTAATTTGGGGTGTAGCAACGACCTACCGTTCTGGAATAGTAACGACCTAATCGTTCTGTCTCAAACAGTAAAAGTTTCCATACATTCAAATTTTCTTGGTTAATAACAATTAACAAAGGAGAACCGTAATGGGAAAAATAATAAAATCAACTTTAGTCAGAAAATCCTCACTGGGTAAAAAAATTAAGTCGACAGGATATTCAATAATATTTGGTCGAAATGTAATTAAGAAAGGAGGTAAATAGTGGTTAAAATAATTTGGAAAGAGCTTAAAGAGGATGATTCAATCTTCAAAACTGGATTTATAATCTCAAATCCGAAAGTAAATTTTAATAAAAAAAGAAAAGGAGATAAATGATGACTTGCACTCCATTATTCTTAATACCAGCCAACAATAAAACTAAGGAGGAATTATTGTTTGAAATGGTTTATCAACTAGAACTGCATGGTTTTAAGGTCAAAGGTAAACCAAAAGGTTATAAAGAAATAACTATAAAAAGTATTAACGTTAGGGGAGAGAAATCTCCCCTTCCCTTCATTTTAATAAATAGATAAGGTTAGATATGTGGATCCAATTCAATAATGCCTTCTTATCGATAGTAGAAAACAGAGATAATAAATTAGAGTTATTAGTTAGGGCTCGTATTAAAGGTGACATTGAGAAAATTTTTCCTGAGGCTGATGTCTTTGAAGATAATAATGCAGATTATAAATATAGAGCGTTTATTTCAAAGGCTAAGGCTGCCGCTAGAATGATGCTAAAAATGACAGACATTAACTATGATAATTTTAAAAACTCTGTACATGAGATTGAAAGAAAAAATGCGTATAGTAATATTTGGATAGAATTAAGAAAGCTTCAGAAATAAAACTAATTATGAAAAAATTTATTAAGAAAGTTTCAGATATATCAAAAAAAATTTTTAATCAACTATCAGGTATGAATGAGCAGTATATGCAAACAGCCATGGGTATTGAATTCAGAAAGAATAAAATAAAGTTTATGAGAGAGGCCGGGTTGGAGTTATTTTATGATAATCATCCAATAGGACTCCATGAACTGGACTTTCTCATAATGCCTTGCCTAGATATTAAAAATCCATTGATTATAGAAGTTAAAGTCAGTACTGGGTTAACTGAAGAACATAGACAACAATTAAAGAATTATTTACGTTCGGCTTCAAAAAATGAAAATATAATAATAAAAAAAGTTACAGATGGCTTGCTAGTAAACTTTAAAAAAAACGAAACATTTGTTCAATCTTCAAGAAAAAAAAAAGAAATACAAGACATTGAGATAGAATTATGGAATTTAAAAAAAAATAAAATGGTCAAAGTTTTTCCAGATACAGAGACCAATTTAGATAATAAGTAAGAGGTGGATGTACATTCAAAAAAAATAAGAAGCTTCAATATGTCCAGAATAAAAAGTTCGGGAACTAAACCAGAAATTTTTATCAGAAAACTATTACACTCTAATGGATATAGATATAAACTATCAACAAAAGTTGATAAAATTAAACCTGACATTGTTCTGTCAAAATACAAAACCTGTATATTTGTTCATGGTTGCTTCTGGCATTCTCATAAAAAATGTAAATATAATGTTACCCCAAAATCAAATACCAAGTTTTGGAAAGATAAGCTAAATAAAAATAAACAAAGAGATAAAAAGATCATTAAACTTTTAAACAAGAAAAACTGGAAAGTTCTTGTAATATGGGAATGTACAATAAAAAAGAAAATAAATATTATTAATGAGATACAGTCATTTATTGAAAAAAAAGACTTACATAAAGAGATATGAAAAATCTTGATTTTAAAAAATTATCTACTGAACAGCTAGTAAAAATGATTTCTCCGTCCTCTGAGGTTGTTTTAGAATTAAAAAGAAGAGGAGTAGTTAGATCAAGAAATACTGTTGGAGACTTAGGGGAATATTATACGATTGAAACCTACAAAAATAATAGCAGCCTGCCATCTTTATCAATAGCACCCCCGGGAGTCCGGAATGTAGATGCTCTAAGTAGAAAAGGAGAAATTTATAGTATTAAAACTATTACTTCAAGGACTGGTACAACCGGTTCTTTCTGGGACCCCAAATCAATTGAAAGAAATGAAAAAAAATTTGATTATCTTATAATTGTGATTCTTAATAATAACTATACCGTAGATCTGATGTTGGAATTAACGTGGAATCAGTTTTTTGAAAAAAAGAGGTATAACAGAAGGATGGATAATTATAATATTTCTGTAACAAAATCATTAATAAATGAGTCAAAAATTATTCATGGAGAAATATAGATAAAACTGAATTCTTTGAACGTTTTCTCACAAATGCGTCTATTTCTGATTTAACGTTGTCTTTTTTTAACTTCTGGTATTTACGAGTATTCAATTTATAATATTCAGTGATTAAATCCTCTTGTAAAAGTTTAGAGATAGTTTCTTTTTTTAGATTTTTAAATTCTTTAGATAATGTTGTGGTGTATTGTACTTTCATTTTTGTAAAATTTATATAATATCCAATACCTTTGATAGTTATATGATTACTTTTTTCCATAAGGACGGATAAAGATTTCTTTTTAACATCTAATTTTTCGCTTAATTCTTTAATATTTTTTTGAATCTTAGCACAATCATCTGCAATTTTTTTTAGTTCATTATTCATAATTTTTTATATTGTTTTATAATCAGTAATATTATTCAATATTTCTATAAGAAGTTCAAATTATGAAACTAAATTTTGTTGATTTATTCTGCGGCGCCGGAGGACTTTCAAATGGTTTTGAATCAAGAGGTCATAAATTAATTTTAGCTGTAGATTCCGATAAATATTCAATCGCAACAAAAAATCATAATAAAAAAAACAATAAATCAATCTTGATTAATACGGATTTAAAAAAGTTTATTTTATCTGAGAAAAATAAAATTTTAGATTTGAAAATCGATATGGTAATTGGAGGACCTCCATGCCAAGGCTTTAGTACAGCTAATCGTCAAAATATTTTAGATGATCCAAGAAACGAACTATATAAATATTTTATCAATTTTATTGAGCTTACCAAGCCCAAGTTTCTAATAATTGAAAATGTTGAGGGAATAAAAAATAAAGCTACAGATATTATACAAAGATTATCAAATGAGTATTTTGTTGACTTTAGAAAGTTATACGCGCAGGATTTTGGAATTCCTCAGAATAGAAAAAGAATCTTTTTTTTTGGTGTTAGAAGAAAATACTTTAATCTACATCATATTCATGATTTTTTTTTTAATATTAAAAACAAGGCTAGTGAAAATAAAAAGTTCAAATTAACGGATGCTTTGTTTGGATTAAGAAAATTACAACCCAATAAAATAAAATTTAATACAAATAAAGAAAATTCATATTCAGGTTTTAACATTGAAAAGATAGAAAATTATAAAGAAAATGAATATTTAAAAATCATAAATGAAAATAAGGAAGTAAAAAATATTTTTAATCACAAAGCTAGATATAATAACGAAAGAGATATAGAAATATTTAAAACTTTACCACAAGGTAAAGATTCTACTCATGAAAGTATAAAAGATATAATGCCTTATAATAATCGTTCGCATATTTTTAAAGATAAATACTTTAAACTTGAAAATGACAAAATCTGTAAGACTATAACCTCACATATGAAAAATGACTGTAATATGTATATTCATCCAACTCAGGCAAGAGGATTAACACCACGAGAGGCAGCAAGAATCCAGTCTTTCAGTGACAACTATTTTTTTTGTGGACCATTAACAAAATGTTATCAGCAAATAGGTAATGCAGTTCCTCCACTGTTATCAAAAGCACTTTCAGAAAGTTTAGAAAGCATTTTATGACATTAAAATTATTTGATCTTTTTTCAGGAGTTGGTGGCTTTAGACTAGCAGCTGAAAAGTTCTTTAAAGATGCTAAAATTAATTATGAATTCTCTGGATACTCTGAAATAGATAAATATTGTAACATAACGTACAAATCTAATTTTAAAGTTAAAGATGAATTTTATATTGATGATATAAAAAAAATAACAGAAAAAAGAGAAAAAAAGTTACCTCTATTTAATGTTTTATTTGCTGGCTTTCCCTGTCAATCGTTTAGTGTAATGGGTAATCAAAAGTCACTAGAAGACGACAGAGGTTCTCTTTTTTTTGATATAGTAAAGATTTTAAGAAATATACAGCCAGAATATTTTATTCTTGAAAATGTACGAAGAATTCTGACGATTAATAATAGAAAAACTATTAATACAATTATGGATACAATTTCTGAAATTGGTTATGAGATGACATGGTTTCTAATGAATTCAGCTGACTATGGAATACCACAAAATAGAAGAAGAGTTTTTTTTATAGGATCAAGAAAGAATCTAAAACAAAAACATCCCTTAGAACCACCTACTCCAAAAAAACTTTTAAAAACAACATTAGATTTACTGGAAAAAAAAGTATCAGAAAAATATTATCTCTCAGAAAAAATCTTAAAGACTATTCTTTGTGATGGAACAAGTGGATATAAATCAAAAGCAACAATTAATAACCATATTGCAAAATGTCTCACAAAAACAATGCATAAAATGCATAGAGCCAACCAGGATAATTATTTTTCTAATCAATATATAAATAATGACAAAAAGGAAAAATGGATTAGAAAGATCACACCACTAGAAGCATTTAGGTTACAAGGATTTCCTGATAGATTTGTAAAAAAAGCTATTCGAGCCGGTGTATCTGACACTCAGCTTTACATGCAGGCAGGTAATACTGTTACTGTAAATGTAGTATACGCACTTTTAAAAAAACTTTATGATCATGGATGGTTTCAAAAATGATAGTTTCTCAAGCACACCCAATAAGTATAAAGACTCTGTCCTTAGCTGATTTGGGGCTTGCTGGTACTAGTCATCAAACACATATTGGACTTCCAGAAAACTTCCAGAAAGATTGGAAAAAATTTCACAGTAATAAAGTAAATTCTCAGAAAGGTTTTTTAGCTATAAAAGACTCTGGAATCGATACCGTCGCAATTTATACAAACTCAATTATTTCCAAAAATGGAAACGTTCGTTCACCTAAAATTATTTCTACCAATAAAAATACTGGCATTTCTTTACCCTATGAATCTGTAATTACAAAGATTAGGCAAGCAAAAGCTTTTTTTGAGAATGTAAATTCCGAAGCACTTTTTATTTTTTGTTCTAATGTAAATTCTGAGCCCATAGTAATAATTGTTGAATTTAATAATTATCTTGAAGATTACTTGAAGGATATTGTTAGAGAAAAAAAAATTTCCACAAAACTAATACTTCCAAAAGACAATGAATTTCAAAAAATTTTTACTCTCTCCCAACAATTGTTATCTCTAAACAATACAGGTCTCAAAGCGAATGAATATGTTAAACTTGAGAATCAGTTTAAAGTTGAAAACTATGTAGACGCAAGACTTAAAATAGATAAAGCCATAACATTAAGACAAGGACAATATAAGTTTAGAAAACAACTATTACAAAATTATAATTTTAAATGTTGCGTCTCTGGTTGTAACATCGTTGATGTACTTGAAGCCTGTCATATTTATCCATACCGTGGCCTTGAGACTAATCATCCTTCAAATGGCATAATTCTAAGATCGGATTTACATACTTTATTTGATCGCTCAAAAATTGCATTTAGCACAGATTATAGAGTTTTGCTTGATCATGAACTTAAACAAAATAAAGATTACGGTAAATTTAATAATAAAAAAATTTTACTACCTAATAATAATAAACCCAGTCATGAAAGCCTAAAGATTTGTATTGATAATTTTAACGAGAATAATTAATCGTTGATAACAATATCATTGTCATCTGCAAACTTGATAATATCTTTTAATTTTTCAGAATGAGTATAAATTTTTGCAGTTTTAATTGGTAAATTATGTTTAATCTTTTTGAATCTAAGTGTTTCTAATAAAGCTGCAAGAGAGTTAATATCGGTTTTAGTAAGTGGAAATGTTTTAGTTTTAATTTTTGTTAAAGCTACTGTATTTTTAGGTGAAAAAAGAGAAACTGGTAAATTCTTCAAAAAAATCTCGAATTCTTCAATTTCCTTAGGTGTTATGCTTTCAAATAAATTTTTTATTCCAGTCATATTTAATTAGGAGG